>NZ_JBLWFS010000038.1:0-28316 GCF_048323755.1 Alkalihalobacterium sp. APHAB7 | reverse complement strand
CTCTCCATAAAAGTGTTTGATATAGCTCACTTCCACAGGATGTGGTGGCTTCGATGTTGCAACAGGACGTTGCGTTCTTAATCGAAGTTCATTCATCACTGTGACGTTTTAAAACATTGACGAGATACCATGTATCTCATTTATTTCGCTTGGCTTTTTGTTCAGTTTTCAAAGAACTTTTTCGTCGTGGTTAGCGACAAGAATTATATTATACCATGCTATCAACATTTGATCAACAACTTTTTTGGGTAATCTGTTTTATCCCTTGAATTAGTTGTTTTGTTGAAGCGACAAATATTAATATAACAAATTTATTAATTAATAGCAATACCTTTTCAGTAATAAATTTTATTAACATCAAAACTCTCGTTTATTATAGAAAGAATTTGGACATAGACACAATAATAGAATGTAAAAAATAGAATAAACACAATTTACCTTACAGCTATTTTCTTATGCTTAGACAGGATATTAACCTAGAGTACCTTCTGTGTTTATTTCTTATTTTCATCTTCAAGTTCTACTTTCTTTCCCCCGACAGATAGATAGGAATATACTTCTGCATCTTCCTTTATTTTTTGCAAACCTTTAAGATATGGCTTAACTAAATCCCTGAAGTCTTCATAAACACCTTCATTTTCTAACTGTCCATACACATATATCTTCTTTTCATCAATAATATAAGCTAAATACCCCACTGCTTTTTCATCACGATCAACAATATTCAATACTTGTGCATCTTCTTTACTTAATTCAGGTGAAAAATAGATATCCATTATTGTTCCTCCAAACATGTTTTCATTTAAAAAGTCTGTTAAAATCCAGACACTAAAAAAACAACTTAGTCTCAATTGTAAGTGTAACCATTCCTCAATAAACTCCCTTGCAAAAGACTACTGTAATAAGCCTAATAACAACGTAATGGTCAAAATACTAAATAAAGTCGTCACTAGAGTTATACTAGAAACAAGCTTAGGCTCAGAATCAAATTGAACCGCATACATTACGATCGTCGCTGCAGATGGCATAGCTGCTGAAACGATAAGAACCTTTGTTAGGAGAGGGTCAATAGGTAAAATCAATGTGATCGCATAAGCAATTAACGGGGACAGTATTAACCGGACGACAGTACCATATGTTATTTTTCCCCATTCAAAATTACCTAACTCAATCAAGGCAAGTTGCATTCCTAAGATAATCATTACGGTAGGAACAGTTGCTTCAGCTATAATATGAACGGTTGCCATCAAGTTATTAGGAACCGGCACATTCAATGCTTTAGCTAGTAGGGCAATAATCACCGCATAAGTTGCCGGCATTAAAAAAACAGCCTTCATTGCAATTTTTATCCCTTCATTTCCTCTTGCTGCATAATAAACCCCAAAGAAATTCATAACGATGGCTTGTAGTACTAAAAAAGTAACTGAATAATCAAACCCTGCTTCACCATAAGCAAACAAAATAATTGGAGCCCCGTAATTACCAGAATTCATAAAGGCAGTAGAAAGGATCAGTCCTCCTTCTGTTGACTGAGGGTATTTCATTAAAAATGAATACACTTTATTAATAAGAATTAAAGAAAATAAAAGTAAAACAGAAAAGATTACCATATAAAAATACTGTAAATCTAGCTCTGCTGTATAAAACGTTCGAAAGACTAAACAAGGTGTCATAATATAAATAGCAACTTCAGAAACAGCTGCGATCTTTATTTTTCGCCACTTTTGTACTAGAAATCCAATGAGAAAGACTAGCAGAACAGGTAAAACTACTTCAAAAAATATAGTCACCTTTCTCCCCCCCCCAATCAAAACAATGGTTACCAGTACTTAATGGCTACTCCTACTTTAAAAAAGGCTGTTTTCGTAAACTTTGTTGCTATTGGACCGTTTTTTGAATATAAATCAGCCCTAATGGATAAATTCATTTATCCATCTGGCTGATTTATATTCAAAAGCTTCACGCTAAAGCGTGAAGAACCAAGCTTTCGCTGGTTACGGTCCAATAGCTAAAAGCAACATTCTCTTTAGAAAAGAACCTTAAAAAAAGAGATCGCTTCCTTCATCCGCCTCTATGCACTGCATTTTATACTTGTGTCAAATAACCGACTACGGCTTGTACAGCTTCTTCACTGTCTTTACCTACAGCTTTAACTGTAATTAAATCACCGTTTTGTAAGTTCATCGTAATTAAACCTAAAAAGCTTTTTAAATTGACTTCAATCGGATTCCCGCGTAACAATTTCCGCAAGTAAATTTCAGATTGAAATGGTTGAATTATTTTACTTAATTCAATTATTGTTCGATCCTCACTGAGGTTAATCGTAATTTCTTTAAAATTAATTTCGCTCATTTTCGTGCACCCCAATCCTCTTACTATAAATTCAGTAACATTAATGACAGTTGTGGAATGAAAATAATGATGAAAAGGGCAAAAAGCATCACTAAGAAAAACGGAATAATCGCTCGAGAAATGGCCTCAATTGATAAACCTGATATCCCTGAACCAACAAAAAGGTTTACACCTAATGGTGGTGTGATAAAACCAATAGCTAAATTAACAATCATTAGAATCCCAAAGTGGATCGGATCGTAGCCAATATTAATTGCTATTGGAAGAAGGATAGGCGTTAAAATAATAATAGCTGCCAATGTATCCATAAAACATCCAACAATTAATAACAAAATTGTAATCAATAAGATGATAACGATCGGATTTTCCGAAAAATTCAACATCGCTTGAGCCACTTGATTCGGAATTTGTTGTACCGTTAATAGCCGGCCAAATGCTGTTGCCGTTCCGACAATAATCAAAATTGTAGCTGTTGTAAGTGCAGCATCAATAAAAACTTTCGGCATATCTTTAATTTTTAGTTCACGATACAGTATCATTCCTGCAATTAAACCATATACAACTGCGATTACTGCAGCCTCAGTCGGTGTAAAAATACCGCCATAAATACCACCAAGAATAATAATCGGAACGAGTAATGCCCACTTTGCTTCCCAACTCGCCTTTAAAAAAGTCACGAATGAAAATTTATCTTCTGTTCCACGATAGCCTTTCTTTCTCGAATAATAGTAGGCATAGGCCATTAGCGCGAAACCTACGAGGAGACCAGGAATAATCCCTGCAATAAATAAACTACCAATGGAAACACCACCGACAACACCATAAATAACCATTGGGATACTTGGCGGGATAATAACACCTAATGAACCAGCTGCAGCGACAACTGCGGTTGAAAATCGTTTATCATAACCCTGTCGAACCATTGCCGGTATCATTATTCCGCCAATTGCTGCAACCGTCGCCGGTCCCGACCCAGAGATAGCCGCAAAAAACATACACGTAATAATGGTTGCAATTGCAAACCCGCCTGTTTTGTTACCCACAATGGTATTCGCCACTCGGAAAAGGCGATCGGAAACTCCACCTTTCCCCATAATTTCACCCGCTAAAATGAAAAAAGGAACGGCCATTAAAGGAAACGAATCAACGGAAGTCACGAGACCTTGTGCAAGAAATTCAACAGGTAAAGAACCGGTATATACAATTGTTACTAATGTCGCTAAACCTAGTGCAATCCCAATAGGGACGCTTAATAGTAGAAAAAGGGCAAAGCTTCCAAATAGTACACCTGCTGCCATATCAATACCCCTTTATAATTTATTCTTTCCTCTTTCAATATCTTCTTCAATATCTGGCATATCAAGTAGACGCTCTTGTTCTGTCTTCACATCAAATACTTCTTTACCTAGTAACGATTTCACTTGTTTTATCAGTTGTTGTATTAATCGTATAATTGTTAGACCCATACCAATTGGTGTCGCCATATAAACTAACCCCATTGGTAGCTGAAGGGCTGGAGACCGTTGCCCCCAGGCTAACAACCTAGAAGCAATATCGTACCCATAATAAACGACGAAAATCGCAAAACCTAAGAATAATAAGTTTGCAATGATATTTAAAATAATTTTACCTTTGTCCTTTAATAATAAGAGCATGACATCGACTTTGATGTGACGTTGTTTTTTTACCCCATAGCTAATTCCAAGATAGACTAACCAAATAAAGCTATAACGTGCCAATTCTTCAGACCAGGCAAGGGAAGCTTCCATGACATATCTCATAAAAACTTGCATTGCAATGACCACAACCATAATCATAGAGAAAATAACGAGGAACACTTCCTCAATATGCTCATTTAGCCACCTTACTACAAACACTAAGCACCCCTCACTTTTTACGTTACAATTTATAGTTATTTCTATTTGAAGAGCCTCAAAACTATATACCTTGTATTGAAATCATCATTCTATGTAAAAACAGTATCACGTTGTTAAGATATATACTTTTATGTTTCTTCGTTGAAATGATTAGAGTAAAGGGACTTGAAACCTTTATAGTCAAGTCCCTTTATTTCAAATGTACTAATCTTCTTGGGCTTCACGTATTGCTTCGTATACTTGATCAACGATATCTTTACCAATGCGTTCAGCGTATTTATCTAAAATAGGCTGAACAGTATCAACCATTTCTTGGCGCGCTTCTTCATCAATTTCAGTAAAAGTCATACCAGCTTCTTGTAGATCACCTAAGTACTGTTCATTCGCTTCACGGTTTAATTGACGTTGATGTTGGCCAGCTTCCCTAGCTGCCTCTCTCACAATTTCTTGTTCTTCCTCTGTCAGTGAGTCATAGAATGTCTTTGACATTAGGAAAACAAACGGGCTGTAAATGTGGTGCGTGTTAGAAATGTGGTCTTGAACTTCATGAAACCCTTGTAAATAAACAGTTGCTACTGGGTTTTCTTGTCCATCTACAGCACCTTGTTGCAATGCAGTAAATAATTCAGTGAATGCCATTGGTGTAGGGTTTGCACCTAATGCACGAAACGCTTCAAGGTGTAGTTCATTTTCCATCGTGCGAATCGATAACCCTTTCATATCTTCCATTGATGCTACTGCTCGACGTGCATTCGTTAAATCACGGAAACCATTTTCCCAATAAGCTAGTCCGACTAAATTTTGATCATCTAACTTATCCAACATCATTTGACCTACTTCACCATCTAAAACTTCATCGGCCACTTCATTACTAGGAAATAAAAATGGGAAGTCAAATACAGTAAACTCTTGAACAAACCCTGCAATTGGTGCAGTAGATGGAACAGTCACTTCTTGAGTACCAAGTTGCAGCGCTTCCATCATCGACCGGTCATCCCCTAATTGACCACTGTGATACGTTTCAACGACTATCGATCCATCGGTTCTTTCCTCAACTAACTCTTTAAACTTTAGTAAACCAAGATATTGAGGATGCTGATCATTTAATCCAATACCAGCACGGATCGTACGTTGTACACCAGGTGCAGCTTCACCTGCGGTCCCTTCTCCTGCATCTGGCTCAGCTGGCGCTGTACCACAAGCAACAACAACAAAAAACAGAGTGAAAATAAAAATCGTTGTGATAATTTTTTTGAAGTAACTCACCCGTAATACCTCCTGTTTTTTTCATTATGATGAACATTACATTTCATCCAGTATTAATACTAACCATTTGCTTTTTAGCTCAGAGGCTAATAAATTCTCAAATTCACTTATCTTATTTTGATTTAGGAAAGGAATATTATACATTTCTACTAAAGAAATTTAGAAATAAGATATTTCCTTTTATTACGGATACAATGATTGAAATCGCTAATATTAAGGGAGAGAAGTACTTGTCTTTTATTGGGCTCAGCTTTTTTTAACTGAAAGGACGGACGTATCGTGAATTATGTTATTGGACTAGATATTGGCACAACAAGTGCAAAAGCTGTTCTTTTTACGAAAGAAGAAGGGACAGTAAAAGCAGAAAGTGAAGTTACCTATAATGTCTATCACCCTCAACCATCATGGGTGGAACAAGATCCTGATGAAATAGAAACAGCTGCAAAGAAAGCGCTGAAAACCATAGTAGAAGCAGGAGTAACTTCCACTGATCATATTCTCGTTGTAGGAATTTCTTCAGCGATGCATTCTCTCATTTGTATGGACGAACATGGAAACGCCCTTTCACCTTCCATTACATGGGCGGATGGAAGAAGTGTTCAACAAGCAGAAGCAATCAAGTCAACAAGTGGACTGGATATCTATATGAAAACAGGAACACCGATCCATCCAATGTCACCATTGATGAAATTGATCTGGATGAAAGAAACGAATTATGCCCCTTACCATAAGGCGAGCAAGTTTATTTCAATAAAAGAGTACTTAATTAAGAAATGGTTTAATCAATATATTGTCGACTATTCCATTGCGTCTGCAACAGGAATGTTTAATGTACATACATTCGAATGGGACGAACAAGCCTTAGCGATGACTGGTATTCAAAAAGATCAGCTTTCCACACCGGTTTCTCCAACTCATGTGTTAGAAGGGCTATCAAGTAAAGTCGTAGAGGAAACTGGATTAAGGTTGGATACTAAGTTTGTCATTGGTGCAAGTGATGGACCTCTTGCTAACCTCGGGATAGGGGCAATTAATTCAGGGGATGTTGCCATTACAGTTGGCACAAGCGGAGCGATCCGGCAAATGGCTAGCAAACCTCAAACTGATGAGTTGCAGGAGATTTTCTGTTATGGTTTCACGAGAGACTCTTGGATCATGGGCGGGCCTACAAATAATGGAGGGATTGTCCTCCAGTGGTTAAAGGAGATTGTTGGTGAGCATCAAGTTTACCTAGCGCAAAAAGATGGGAAGAGTGCTTATGAACAACTTGTTCAACTTGCTAAGACAGTCAACCCTGGGGCTAACGGATTACTGTTCTTACCTTATTTAAATGGAGAGCGTGCCCCGTATTGGGACGCAAACGCTAGAGGGAGCTTTATCGGATTAACATTAGCTCATAAAAAGGAACACCTTATTCGTGCAGGAATGGAAGGTGTCATTTTTAGTTTACTAACAGTAAGTGAGGCACTTGAAAGACTTGCGGGTCCTGCTAAAAATATCTTCGCAAGCGGCGGGTTTGCACGCTCTCCCCTTTGGCTGCAAATTTTAACAGATGTGTTCGGACAAGAAGTTCACGTCCCTAAAAGTCATCAAAGTTCTGCCTGGGGTGCTGCATGGACGGGACTCGTCGGAGTAGGGGAAGAAAAATCTTTGACAGATATAAAAGAGTTTATTCCAATGGAAACATCTTATTTACCAAGCGAAGAAAATCATAAAATTTATCAAACCCTCTATCATACATTTAAAAATCTTTATATTTCTCTACAACCTCATTACAAAACGATAAGTGATTTTCAAAGACGGCATTAGAGGCATACTTGTAACTTATCAATAATAACGATAATAACGAGCGCCTAACAATAACTTTCCGTTTCTATTCTATCGGCTGCTAAAATTAGGACTGACAGGAAAATTTAAAACCACTAGGAACATTCCTAGTGGTTTCTTCAATATTCTCTCATTTTTCCTCACCTTTACACTTCTCGCGCTTTCCTGACAGCCTCTACAAATGATTTTGATTTTTGCGTTAAGTCTTCGAAATACTCGTCAGTCATTTCTTTCTTCGTGTTAACAAGAGCACTGCCTAGACCTACAGCAACTGCCCCAGTTTGAATATAGTCTCCAACATTATGTAAGTCAATCCCGCCTGTAGGCATCAGTGGAATATGCGGCAACGGTCCATGCACATCCTTTAAATAGCCCGGACCATAAATGTTAGCAGGAAAAACTTTAATTACATCCGCACCATGTTCATACGCTGTTAAAATTTCCGTTGGTGTTAATGCTCCAGGGATACTAATAACACCGTACCTTTTCGTTAAGCGAATTGTTTCTTCGTTCACAGTTGGAGAAAAAATAAATTGAGAACCGGCCAGAATTGCTGCTCGAGCCGTTTCCGGATCCAGAACTGTTCCTGCACCTACAATTAAATCTGGATATTCGGTACGAACCGACTCAATTAAAGTCATAACCTTTGGGGTCTCCACCGTTATTTCTAATGTTTGTATTCCGCCTTCATGAAGGGCTTTAGCAATATGTAAAATATTTTTAGGGTCAGCACCACGAATAATTGCCACAACCCCATTTTCTTTGATCCTATCTAAGTAACCCATAAGTGATCAACCTCCATTATCGATTGACATCATCTTTGTCTGTTTCATTTATGAATAGCTCTAAGTCACGTTTATCAGGGAGACCTTCCACATCACCGTTTACCATTGCGACCATAGCACCTACCCCGTTACCTCGTCTTACAGCATCATATAAAGAAAGTCCTTCTAACAGCCCTGACAAGAATCCACTACAAAAACCATCGCCTGAGCCAACTGGATCAATAACCTTCTTTACTGTAAAACTCGGAACAAATTCTGTCTTTTCTCTTGTAAAATATTGAGCCCCTCTTGGTCCTAACTTTAAAACACAGGTTGTTGGACCATCTTCCAAAAAGCGTTCCCCTACCTGTTGCGGATCGTCTACTCCATATAAAAATTTCCCTTCCGCAATACCAGGAAGAACGATATCACTTTCCTTTACAAACTCAATTAGTACTTGTCTCGCTTTTTCTTCAGACCATAGTGTTTTTCTTAAATTCGGATCAAAAACAACAGTTACTCGGTTTTGCTTTGCTAGATGAACAGCTTCTTTTAACATTTCATAACAACTATCACTCAAAGCCGGTGTAATTCCTGTAATATGAAGATATTTTGCTTGAGCAATATATTCTTCGTTCAAATCAATTTTAGACATTCGACTCGCAGCTGAGTTTTTACGATAGTAAAGCACCCTGACATCGTCTTCACGTCGTAATTCCTTAAAGTAAATTCCTGTCTGAGCACTTTTTTCAACTTGAACTTCACTAACATCAACACCTTCACCTCGAATAAACGAGACCATTGCTTTTCCTAATTCGTCGTCCCCTATTCGACTAATCCAGCCCGAGCGATGCCCTAACCGGGTTAACCCAATAGCTACATTCGATTCAGATCCCCCAAACTTACGAGAGTAAGTATGAGCATATCGCATCAATCCCGAAGTTTCTGGTGTAAAGAGTGCCATTGTTTCACCAATTGTCACTACATCCATACTTAGTACCTCAATCCTTTTTTAAGTTATCCCATACCAATTTAATTTCATTTCCATGATAGTTTTAACGTTCTTTAACCAATCTATGAATTTTTCTTTTTCAACTGTATGGTACACAACAACAAAAAAACATAACCCCATGGATTATGTTTTGTAGTAAAACTATATATTTGTAGTATTCTCGGGGTCTTTACATAATCGCATGCTTTGTTGAAAAGTTACGATAAACGTCGTCCCCTTTTCACTCGTATCAATTTCGATATTAGCTCGATTCCTCGCTGCAATACTGTAACATATCGCTAAACCTAGACCTGTCCCTTTATCTTTTGTAGTAAAAAAAGGTGTGCCGATATTTTTTAGTACGTCTGGTTCTATCCCTGGACCCTCATCGATAATTTTTAATATGGCTTTGTCACTTTCAACATAAGTACGAATCGTAAGTTGTCCACCTAAAGGCATCGCTTCAAGTCCATTTAAAGCAATATTTAATATAAGTTGCCTAATTTCTTTTTCGTCAATGAATAATAGAGGGCCGTCTTCTAAATCCAGATTAACATTTTTATTTCCTAACATCCCCTCGGCCTGCAACAATGGGTGTAATGCATAAATGATTCCATTTAAATTTTCAAGACGAGGATCTGTTGCTTTATCTTTTGCTAACGCCAGAAACTCTGTAATAATTCCATTTGCTCGCTCTAATTCACCAATCATTAAGTCAATATACTCGATTGGGGTAGGATATTCTTGTTGTTTTTTTGAAAGTTGTAAAAAGCCAAGTACTGTCGTCATCGGATTACGTATTTCATGAGCGATCCCAGCTGCCATTTCTCCAACTAAATTCAACCGATCTAAACGAGTAATTTCTTTTTGCATTTTTACCGACTCTGTCACATCCGTTATCACACTTATAATACAGGGCTCACCGTTGATATACACTTGTTCTGTAGAAAGTAGACCATCTCTTGTTTCTCCGTTCTTCGTAACATACGTTACTTGTTCATTGTATAATCCATCATGTAAATCTAAAGAATGTATATCATTGCTAAACTCCTCTGATGCTTCCGGTTCAATCTGCAATAAATTATCGAGTTCACCTTCTAATTCTTCTAATTCATACCCAATAACCTCAGACCATATTTTGTTTACTTGTAGATACCTTTTATCGTATAGCGACCGGATGGACATCAAGTTAGGGCTACAATGAAATATTTTCCGAAAACTTTCTTGAGAAACTTGCAATTCTTCATTTGCTAAGAGTAACTCTTTGGTTTTATCAGCGATGATCACTTCTAAGTTCAAATACTTTTGCTTTAAATCCGCGGTCTGTATTTCTAATTCATTCCGTTGTGCTTCAATCTCTTTTCTATTTCTATATAAATCAACAAACGCCTCTACCTTACTTCGTAATAAACTTGGATTAAATGGTTTAAAGATATAATCAACTGCACCCGCTGAGTACCCTTTAGAAACGTGTTCAGATGCTTTGCTTAATGCGGTAATAAAAATGATTGGAATATGCATTGAGGTTTTCCGTTGTTTAATTAATTCAGCCGTTTCAAATCCATTTAGCCCTGGCATTTGTACATCTAATAAAATTACTGCAAAATCATATTGTAAGACATATTTTAAAGCTTCTTCCCCACAGTCAGCTTTAATAAGATTATAGGAAGGTGACGCAAGAACAGCTTCTAGTGCAATAAGGTTTTCAGGTCGATCATCTACTAACAGTATATCTACTTTCTCCCCATTCACCATATCTTTATCCCTCAGTTTCCTTAGTAGTTTTATGTTCTTCGGCCATCGTGTCTAGAATTTAGGTTATGGCTAGCAGTTAGCGTTTTTTGGGAGCCCCTTTAATGTATATCTTCTCATCCCTATCGATTTCTTGATAGAAGTGTGAAGTGTCACCAGTAGTTAGTGTCTCTTTATTTCCTAAGCCTAAATAACCACCATCACTTAAACTATGATAAAAAAGTTCATAAACTCTATTTTTTAATGAAGTATTAAAATAGATTAACACGTTACGACATATGATCACATGAAATTCATTAAAGGAATGATCTGTGACTAAGTTATGGTGGGCAAATACGATATTTTTCTTAAGCATAGGTCGCAGAAGAACGAAGTCATGATGTGCTGTATAATATTCTGAAAACTCCTTACGTCCTCCAGCTTGCTGATAGTTTTTCGTATAAAGTTGCATATAGCTTAACGGTATTCTTGCTTCTCTCGCCTTTTCTAAAATGTCTTCATTCATATCAGTAGCATATATTTTTGTTTTATCAAATAATCCTTCTTCAAGTAATAAGATGGCCATAGAATATGCTTCTTCCCCCGATGAACACCCCGCATGCCATATACGAATGAACGGTAAATCACGTAAAGATGGAATAACTTTTTCTCGGAATGCTTTAAAGAAACTTGGATCACGAAACATCTCTGTCACATTTATAGATAAGTCGTTTAGAAAACATTTTAAGACGACTGGGTCATGTAGCACTTTCGATTGTAATTCAGAAATTGTTTTTAGATGTTCAGCACGGACCCGATGCCATACTCTTCGTTTTACCGAAGAGTATGCATAATTTCTAAAATCAAATCCATAATGACGATAAATACCTTCTAGTAATAATTCAATCTCTATTCTTTCCACATCTAAATCAGCGTCTTCTAGAGAAATTTCCATTGTCATTTTTTCCTCACTTATATATCCATACTTTGATTAGTGATAGTAACTGGTCCATATTAACTGGCTTACTAATATAGTCTGATGCACCAGCTAAAATACATTTTTCTTTATCGCTTTTCATCGCTTTTGCCGTTAAAGCAATGATTGGAAGCTCTTGAAATTCCTTCATTTCACGAATCCGCTTCATTGCTTCATATCCATCCATTTCTGGCATCATAATATCCATAAGAACGATATCAATTGACGTGTCACTATTTAAAATTTCAAGAGCTTCTCTCCCGTTTTCTGCAAACAACACTTTCATATTCTGCATTTCAAGAGCTGTTGTTAACGCAAATACATTCCGCATATCATCATCGACAACGAGGACCACTCGATCTTCAAACGGTTCTTTATTCTGCTCTTCGTTTACAGCAGGCACCTCAATCTTATCTAATTCTGTATGGTGATTAGACTCCACAATAAGCACATTATTTTCCTGTGATGCCGCCACTTCTTCCATTACCGTTTGTTGGATCTCTGAAAGCCCGTAATAATCCGGTATGTGAAGACTAAAAATACTTCCTTTCCCTTCGACACTTTCAATCGTTACATACCCGCCTAAAAGTTGTGATAGTTCACGGGTGATTGACAATCCAAGACCTGTCCCACCAAACTTTCTGCTCGTTGTTCCATCCCCTTGGAAGAACGCTTCAAAAATATCTTGTTGCTTACTTTTCGGGATACCAATACCAGTATCAACAACAGAAAAGACAATCTTAGACCTAACGTCTTCTCTACCTTTACTTAATCGAAGTTCAACCGAACCTTTTTGTGTGAATTTAAAGGCATTTGACAATAAGTTTTTCAAGATTTGTTTTAGGCGTTGATCATCCGTAAAAATAATCTTTGGTGCATCTTCAGCGATTGTAATTTTAAAATTCAAGCCTTTTTGACGAGCAACAGGATTAAATTGACGCTCAACAAAACCTTTTACATCATTCAAAAGCACTTGTTCAGGGTAAATATCAATCTTTCCAGATTCAATTTTTGATAGATCAAGTATATCGTTAATTAGATCAAGAAGATCACTTCCTGAAGAATGGATTGTTAAAGCATACTCAATTTGTTTTTCTGTTAAATTACCTTCACCATTTTCAGAAAGAATCTGTGACAAAATCAACATACTGTTGAGAGGCGTTCTAAGTTCATGAGACATATTAGCAAGAAATTCTGATTTATACTTTGAGCTTAATTCAATGCCACGATTTTTCTCTTCTAAGTCCATTTTGATTTTTTCTAGCTCTTTTGTTTTTTCATCTGAATTTTTATATTGCTCATGTAACTGATCATTTGTAAGTCTTAGTTCTTCTTGTTGCTGCTGAAGCTCTTCCGATTGAGTCTGTAGTTCTTCAGTTAATGTTTGTGACTCGGTTAAGAGTTTTTCAATTTGCATATGATTAATAATTCGATTTATGATTGCTCCAGATGATTCGCTAACTTGCTTTAATAACTTTAATTGTAAAGAAGTGAACCTTTCAAATTTAGCTAATTCTAAAACACCAAGAACTTCATCTTCTATTTCAATAGGAAGGAGTACTAAAGAGGTTGGGGCCGACTCTCCTAAACCTGATTTAACAGAAATATAATCTACTGGTAATTTATCAATTTTTATTATCTTGTTATCTTGAGCACATTGCCCTACTAAACCTTGTCCGACCTTAAACGTTCCTTCCCCAACTTTTCCATTTTGGCTTAATGCATAACCCGCAATTTGTTTCAGTTCACCCTCTTCTTTTAAATAAACGGTACCGTACGTAGCCTCAACGGATGATGCCACTTTTGAAATGAACATTTCACCAAAGCGCTCGATATTTTGCAAGCCCTGAAATTTAGTCATAATTTCTGCGTATTTTGTTTTAATCCAATTCTCATTTTCAAGATATTTCTTTAATTCCTTTTCTTGCTTAGAATAATCCTCTAAAGCATGGGCCATTTCGTTATACGCTTTTGCAATATCACCAATTTCATCCTCAGAAATAGCCTCAATACGTGGTAAATCTTCATTTACATGTCCTGGGACACTCGTTATTACATCGCGAACTTTATAAATGCTTTTCGTAATACTACGGACGACAGAAATCGTAATTCCAATAACAATGATAGCTGCAACTATAAAAAGTGAAAATAAAAAAATTACCGTATTCCGAAAATCACTCTCAATACTAGCTAACGCTGTGCTCATTGCTTTTTCTTCTATTTCATTTAGACGATCAAATCCGACAACGATCTGGCTTCTCATATCACGATTTTCATCAATTAATTCTCTTATCCCTAGTTGAGTATTTCCTTCTAAGGTATGTTCGATTGCCCGACTAATAACTGTAAAGTAAGCATTACTTAAGTCATGTAATGTTGAAACAATTTGTTTACTTTCTGGATCGGAATAGGGCATTACATCCAATTGAGCAAATAAATCTGCTGTATCGACTCTTGACTTTTGGATAGCACGAATATGTTCTTCAATCACGATGTCGTCACTCATCAACAGAAGTTCCCTAATTTCTCTTGCTGTCGTATTAATCTCATTTCGAAGCAATTCAATAAGCTTAACTCGTTCATAGTTTTCATGAACGATCGAATTCATATTATCCTTCTGTTGATTCATCGTGTAGTATACATTGGCACTGAGAATAACAATAATGAAGAGAATGGCGCCAAATCCAAAATAAAGTTTTGTTTTTAGTTTCATCTTTTCCAAAACCTTTCATAATTGATAAATTCACTTCGAAATTATCACTATATTATGGTTATTTTACTATATTGGCTAACCTGATTCTACAAAAATTACAAACAATTCTAATATTTCGTCCATATCTTTTGTTTTTCAAACTGATATTCGACTATCTCATCACGAGATTTCTTAACCATCCTATAAAAAAAAGAGCTGACTTATAGAGTCAGCCCCAACAACATTTATTCTTTTACTTCCACCGTCCAACCATAAGGATCTGGCCGCTTCCCTGTTTGAATAGCTGTCAAAGTTTCATATAACTTTTTAGAAAGTTTCCCTGTATGCCCATTATTTATAGTCATTTGCTGATCATTCCATGTCAGCTCGCCGACTGGTGATACAACAGCAGCTGTACCTGTGCCAAATACTTCTTCTAATATTCCTTCCTTATGCGCTTGAAAAATTTCTTCAATTGAAACTCTTCTTTCAACAACCGGAATGTTCCAATCTTTTAGCAGTTCAATAATCGACAATCTCGTAATTCCCTCTAAAATGCTTCCATTCAAGAGCGGAGTGACTACTTCTTCTCCCATTTTAAAGAACACATTCATACTTCCTACTTCTTCTATATATTTTTTCTCTACTCCATCAAGCCATAACACCTGAGAGTATCCTTTATCAGTTGCTCTTTGTTGAGCAATATAGGCTGCTGAATAATTTCCAGCGGTTTTTGCCATTCCTGTCCCCCCACGAACAGCTCTTGTAAACTCTTCTTCTACGAAGATTTTTACGGGATGAATTCCTTCACGGTAATATGACCCGACTGGTGATAAAATAATGTAAAATTGATATGTATTTGATGGTGCTAAAGAGAGATTGGGTTCTGTTGCAATAATAAATGGTCGTATATAAAGGGAGTATCCCGCTGTTGTTGGTACCCATTCTTTATCGATACGAAGCAACTCTTCTAAGTAAGTTAGAACAAGTTTTTCATCTAGTAGAGGGATGCTCAAACGTTCACTTGACCGGTTCATACGTTGAAAATTCTTTTCAGGTCGAAATAATAATATACGATTATCCTCTGTGGAATAAGCTTTTAACCCTTCAAAAACAGTTTGTCCATAATGAAAAATCATCGCTGCTGGGTCTAAAGTAATTGGTTCATATGGAGTAATGCGAGGATGATGCCAACCTTTTTCAGTTGAATAGTCCATCACAAACATATGGTCTGTAAATTCTTTACCAAAAGCTAATTGTTCTTCAGCCACTCGCTGTTTACGGTTCGTATTTTTTATAACGGTTAGATTGTGTTGTTCATTCATTCTCCCCACTCCTTTTAAAATCTTTTTCAGTGTAGATACCAACTATTATTCTAATATATACCAATTAAAAGATTCTAGACACCCCTTATCTTTCTATTGGTCATTAATAATTGATAGTATGTTTTAGCTCCTTCATTTCTAAAAGAGCTTCTCCCATTCTATCTGCAGCCAAAAAGAAAGGCACTGTATACAGTGCGTAAAGACGGAAATACATATTCATGATGAATCTTGTTTTAGTTTTAATAACTCTCTATTTAGATGAGCCAACTTTAATTTTATCTGCTCTGCCGTTTTTTCGTCTCCACTTTTTAAGAAATCGCTTAATTCTAATAAATACTTATCAATACGTCGGTAAATATCTTCCTCTTTCTTTGTTCGCTCTTCTTGCTTCTTTCTATTAATTTCTAGCGATATAGGGACAAATTGATCAATCGTTTGAAGCATTTTTTCTGTCTTTATGTCAACTTCAATGATCTCAAGAAAGGTCTTATGTTTCATCATTGTCAGTGTATGATTTCCTAGTGCGGAATAAATGTTTAAAATCATCTTCCCTGAGTCAAACCCCCAAAAGATACTATAATTTAAACTCAGTACCCCTTTTATCAATCGATCTAATTGCTGTTTATCTAATTTTATTGAAAGGTCACTACAATGAATTCGTTTCATGGGCTACACCTCGCTACAAATTAATTCCCTCCATTTTTTTAATATCTTCTTTGTAATCCCTTACAATAAAACTATTTCACTTGTGCTCTTTTTATGTTGAAAACAGAAAAAAGAGGCCTATACTTAGGCCTCTCTCGGTTAACCTTTAATTCCTACAAGCCACTCCTTGTAGCATTCACTACAAAGCGGATGTTCAACAAGATCACTATCTTGAATAAAAGAAGCGTATTGGAAGTTAGTCTCTTCTAGTTCACCGTTACAATAAAAACATTGCTGATCCAAAGTGAACGTCTCCTTTTAGAAAGTGATATTGAATACGTACCTGAAATGAACGATTTCTTGTACGTTAGTTGTTGTTATTGTTGTTATTGTTGTTGTTATTGTTGTTGTTATTGTTGTTATTACGGTTGTTGAAATCTTGTGCATCGTTCTCATTTGCAAACTCAGTGTTTACATTGTCGATGTTTAATTCGTTGTTGTTGTTATTGTTGTTGTTGTTTCTGTTGTTACGGTTATTGTTGTTAGCCATGACCTACACCTCATTCTAAAATTTTTATTATTGGGTTGAGATCGAAGTAATCATAATAAAGGATATCTCCCTTTTTACTTTTGCGTCTCACTCAGTTCCCGTAGTTATTTTTCTCAAAAATCAAAACTTCATACATGAAAAATTAAAATTCCTGAGTATTTTGTCCATACCATACGGTCTTCCTACAAATAAAATATATTAGCGAAGACTGAGGAGGGATAGCAATGGAGAAAAATCAGAACGAAATGATATTACTAAATGAAAAAATAGATCAACTAAAACAGGAAGTGGAAGCATTATCCAAGGTTATTGAAAAAAAAACCGATGAGAATGATGTAAAAGTAATTATAGATGAACAAATGAAAGAAAATAAGTACATGACAAATGAACAGGTTGCATTGACCGTTGATAAAATTTTAACTGAAAAAGAATTTACAACAGAAACAGAGGTAAAAAATAAAACGAAGGAGATCCACTTAAAAATTGTCAAATGGACTATTGGGACCGGACTAAGTGTTGCAGCTATCATTTTAGCGTTGCTAAGGGTTATTTTATTATAACGAAATGATCATTTATCTATTCATATTATGAAGTAAAAAGGACTTCTCACATGAGAAATCCTTTCAGTGACTTCACTATCTTAATGTTTGTAAAAACACATCTTTTACTTTCGGAACGACGTACCCGCTGCCACCTTCAACATCTTCAATCATCATTAGTACAAGTAATTCAGGATCATTGGTATTCATAGCAATAAACCATCCAAACTCTTTCCCTTCTTCATTTTGACTTAATTTATATTCAGTCGTACCCGTTTTACCTGCAAGCGGCATACCATCAATCTTCGCATTAGATGCCGTACCGTTTGGACTTTCAATCACTTGCGACAGGTCAGAAAGAATACGATTAGCGTAGTCCTTACTTATAACGCCTTCTTTCCATATTTCCGGATCTTCATCCGTGAAAAGTACCGGTTTTGGAATGTTTCCTCCATTTATAAAAGCAGTATACATTAAGGACATATGCAAAGGATTTACTAACATTTCAGCTTGACCATAGGCTGTATTTGCTAAATCGACTTCTGTCTTTATACCGTCATTAGCAATCTGAGATGTCGTTAATGGATATTTAAAAGGAACACTCTCTTCAAATCCGAATAATTGCAAGCCATCTATTACAGTTTTATCACCGAGCTCGACAGCCATTTGGGCAAAGTAAATATTATCGGAATACACGAGAGCATCGGTTAAGTCAATATCGTGATTTGGATCTTTTACACGTCTTACTTCATAATTCCCCCATGAATCGTCCTTCCGCCAACCTAAACCGTCGATCTTTCGCTTTTCATCAGAATCCCAGCCATTCTCAAGAGCAATTGCAGCAGTTACTGATTTTACTGTTGACCCTGGTGCATATGCTTGAGTGAAACGATTGAGTAAAGGTCTATGTTCATCTTCACTAAAGTTGGCTTCAGATACACTTCCGATTACAAATTCATTGGGGTTATAAGCCGGAGCATTTACTAACGCTAAAACTTCTCCCGATGTCGGATGTAATGCCACACCAGTTCCTGCATCATTATCTTTTTTATACTGCTCATAAATTGAAACTTGTACTTCACCGTCGATCGTTAGTTGTAACGTCTTTCCATCAACAGCTTCTTTTTTAGCTAGAATGTCCTTCTCGTTTCCACCTTCATCTACAATAGAAATGACTGCGCCGTTTTCACCTCTTAGTTCGTCTTCATATAAACTTTCAAGACCAGTCCGACCAATTAAAGAATTTGAGGTATATCCCTTATCTTCATGTTTTTCTAAAAGTTCCTTTGTTATCGGTGTAATATACCCGATTAAATGAGCTGCCGCTTCTCCTAGAGGATATTCCCTTGCAGGAACAGGTAAGTATGTTACACCTTCAGAGATGGCGCGTAACTCTTTAGCAAATTCCATTTGTTCGTTTGGAACTGTTTTAACTGGGACAAATGTATCAGGTCTTACCCACGATTGATCCAGTGCTGCTTCAATCTCCTCAACAGACACGTCAATTTGTTTACTTAATTCGCTAATCGTATATTCTTCTAGCCCTTCCATACGATCTTGTACAAGCCCAATCTGAACAACCTGTCCATTCTTTGCTAAAAATTCTCCATTTCGATCAACGATCTCCCCGCGTATTGGAGTTAATGTTCTTACTTTTACTTGATCTCCTTGCTCAAGATGTGGTATTACCATCGCTGGTGTCCAATTGACTTTCCACTGTTTTAGTTCATCTGTTTCTTCTAATTGTAAGTCAACAGCAGAATGAAAATGAAGATTACCTGCAATTGTATCGAGCTCCAGCTCATATTCAAGGACCGCCTCTGTCATATCTTCTGTAATTTCATCTTCAGGATCTCTGATAGGTGTTGTTACCACTATATTTCCTGCTTGTATTTCACTATAGTTTTTACTATACGTTTCTACAAACTCTTCCTTAGAAATCAAGTTTTTTGCCTGTATTGAAAGAAGTTCATACATTAAATCGTAGGTTCCTTCTTCCCAATGCATTGCAAATTCACTTAATGCATCTTCTGGTGTCGGCAGCTCTTCTGAACAGCCTGCTAGTAAAAACAACGTAACAAACAGTGCAATAATACCACTTATCTTCATCTGTTTACTCATTGATTTCCCCTCTCACTTCTTGTATATGTACTATTGTTTATATTAACAAATTTTACAATAATTTAGGGGGGTATGGTGTAATAATTTTAAAACAGCAAGACTTAACAGATAAGATATACGCAAAAAAAGCTGATTGAACCAAAAGGTAACAACCAGCAATTTTTTAGTCTTTTTTTGGTCTAGGGACAATATCATAAATCTTGCCACTTTCGAATAGTTCAATTACTTGCCCGAGCCATTCATAATAACTTCTCGCTTTTTCAAGTTTTTTTCGGTCTATTTCAATAACTTCTTTTAACATTACGTCTTCTGTTTCAGCATACAATTCATCTAATGCACGACCTAATTCGACACCTGCTTCAAGGTTATCGTCAACAGCTGTACGCCAGCGGTTTACAAATAATGAAGAAAAAGATTTATACCAGTCTTCTTCTGTCTGATAAAGATCTTTTCTTACTCCTTTTTGCCAAACTCGTTCGACCATATCAGAGTCTAACAAATTTCTAATACCAGTACTCATACTTGTTTTACTCATTCCAAGCTCTTTACTCATTTCATCTAATGTTAATGGTTCATCAGCAAAAAATACGGTTCCATATAAACGTCCTACTGAAGGAGTTATTCCATATAAATACATATTTTTTGAAATCTCTTGGATAAAACGAGTACGATACCGCTCTAACTTTTTCCACTCTTCCTGTTGACTCATAGTCTTCTCCTTTTCTATCTCCAATTCACACTTCCCATATTAACAAAGAACGGAAAAACATAAAAGTTATGCTTTTATGTAGCATTTGTTCGCATTTGTTAGAAATAAGGCGTATTTTAGTAATATATTTTGTACAGTTTAAACTTTACAAACTTTTTGAACTAAACATACCAAATATAAGGTTTGATCTGGTAAAAAAGGAGGAGTATAGTTATAAAGTCAGCACTCATTCGTTATTCGAAATAATTGAAGTAAACACAAAGAGGTGAAATAAGATGTCAAAAATTAAGGTTGAAGGGCTTACGAAAATTTTCGGTAAAAAGCCAAAACGAGCCTTAGACATGTTAAATCAACAGAAATCAAAAGATGAGATATTAAAAGAAACCAATATGACAGTAGGTGTGAATAAAGCAAGCTTTGAAGTTGAACATGGTGAAATCTTTGTAATTATGGGTCTTTCCGGTAGTGGTAAGTCAACACTTGTCCGTTTACTAAACCGACTCATTGAACCAACAGATGGAAGTGTTTGGATCGATGGTGAGGATTTAGCGAAAATGGATGAGAAAAAATTACGTGAAGTAAGACGAAGTAAAATGAGTATGGTTTTTCAAAAGTTCGGCCTCTTTCCTTTTCGAACAATATTAGAAAATGTTGAATATGGCTTAGAAGTACAAGGCATCCCAAAACAGCAGCGAAGAGTAACGTCTCAAACTTCTCTAGAGCTTGTAGGTCTTAAAGGATATGAGGACAAATATCCAAGTGAACTTTCTGGTGGGATGCAGCAACGTGTTGGTTTGGCTCGTGCGTTAGCGAATGATCCTGATGTTTTGTTAATGGACGAGGCATTTTCAGCACTAGATCCTCTTATCCGTAAAGATATGCAAGATGAACTTCTCGATTTACAAGAACAAATGAAAAAGACGATTATCTTCATCACTCATGATCTCGATGAAGCACTGCGTATCGGTGACCGCATCATGATTATGAAAGACGGGGCAATTATTCAAATTGGTACGCCAGAAGAAATCTTAACAAACCCTGAAAATGAATACGTAGAACGATTTGTTGAGGATGTTGATCGTTCCAAAGTATTTACAGCACAGCACGTTATGATGCGCCCAGAAGCAGTTAACATCGAGAAAGATGGACCGCGAGTAGCGCTTCAACGTATGAAGGAAGCTGGAATTTCGAGTATTTTTGTTACGAAACGTAATAAAGAACTACTTGGCATTGTTCATGCAGATCAAGTGTCCAAACTTGTAAAAGAAAATAATAATAGCTTAGAAGGAATTGTCGAGAAAAATGTTCCTCAAGTCACTTCTACGACCGCCTTAAATGACTTGATGGATATTGCATCTACAAGTCCAGTTCCTATCGCTGTAGTCGATGACAACAAATTAAAAGGAATTATTGTAAGAGGCGCAGTTCTTGCAGCTTTATCAGGAAGTGAGGTGAATTTAAATGGATCAATTACCGAAGCTTCCATTAGCTGATTGGATTGATAGTTTAGTAGATTGGTTAAAAAATGCAGAGTGGTTTTTCGCTGCCATTACTGGAGCCATTCGTTTTTTAGTCGATGTAAATGAATTTTTACTTAGTTTGCTTCCAAGTTGGATATTTATTTTAGTATTAACAGCGATCGCTTATTTTGTTACTAAACGAAAATGGGGCTTAGCTATCTTTGTCTTTTTAGGGTTATTCTTAATTGATAATTTAGGGTTCTGGCAAGATATGTTACTTACACTATCTCTCGTGCTAACGAGTGCAATGATTTCTGTCATCTTTGGGATTCCCCTTGGAATTTGGATGGCGAAAAACAAAGTAGTTGATAGTATTTTCAAGCCTATATTAGATTTTATGCAAACAATGCCCGCTTTCGTATACTTAATTCCCGCTGTTGTGTTCTTTGGAATTGGAATGGTACCTGGTGTCGTCGCATCTGTTATTTTTGCTATGCCTCCTACCGTTCGCTTGACGAACTTAGGGATTCGACAAGTATCGACTGAATTAGTAGAAGCTGCAGATGCTTTCGGTTCAACTCCGGCACAGAAGCTATTTAAAGTTCAACTACCGATGGCCAAGACAACCATCATGGCTGGTGTCAACCAAAGCATTATGCTTGCCCTATCAATGGTCGTTATCGCTTCGATGATTGGAGCGATGGGACTTGGTACAAAAGTGTACTATGCCGTGGGTAGAAATGATGCAGGCGGTGGGTTTGAAGCAGGGATCGCCATCGTTATATTGGCCATTATTCTCGATCGCTTAACCCAAAGCTTTAACCGTCAAAAAGGAACAACACATTAAGCTAATGCTCGTCACTCTTTAACTAGAGATGACATAGATAAAACACAAAAGGAGAGGGTCAAAATGAAAAAGTATTTAAAAAGGTTAGGAATAGCTACTGGTCTATCTTTAACATTAGTAGCTGCAGGTTGTGGCTCAGAAGATGCTAGTCAAGAAGCACCAACTGGCGATAGCAACGATGGTGCTGTAACAGAAGAAGTATCGGTAGGAGAGCAACTAGACTTTACTATCACAGGGATTGATGCAGGTGCTGGTATTATGGCAGCAACAGAAAATGCTATCGAAACTTATGGTTTAGATGACTATCAATTACAACCTAGTTCCGGTGCAGCGATGACTAGTGCACTAGATGCTGCCATTGAAAGAGAAGAAGCGATTGTTGTAACAGGTTGGACACCACATTGGAAGTTTGCTGCATATGATTTAAAATACTTAGAAGATCCTGAAGGTGTATTCGGTGCAGCCGAAAGCATCCACACGATCGTTCGTGAAGGTTTAAATGCTGACTTACCTGAAGCGTACCAAGTATTAGATAACTTCTACTGGACACCTGATCACATGGGAGAAATCATGGTCGAAGTGAACGAAGGTGCTGAACCTGCTGATGCAGCAGCTGCTTGGATTGAAGGAAATCAAGACATCGTTTCTGAGTGGACAAATGGTGTTGATGCAGTTGATGGCGAAGCGATTACACTAGCATTCGTAGCATGGGACTCTGAAATTGCGTCTACACACATGATTGGTGCCGTTCTTGAATCTATCGGTTATGATGTAACATTAATGTCAATGGAGCCAGGTCCAATGTTTACAGCAGTTGCAACAGGTAGTGCAGATGCTATGGTAGCAGCATGGCTTCCAGCAACTCATGAGTCTTACTATGAAGACTTCAAAGAAGACTTTGTTGATCTTGGTGCAAACCTAGACGGTGCAAAAATTGGTCTAGTTGTTCCAGCATATATGGATATTGACTCGATTGAAGATTTAAAAAACTAGAGTAGTACGATAAAAACTTATTAATAATATACTTTCAGAGGCTGGCTTATAAGTCAGCCTCTTTTTTGATTCAACAATTAATTTTATTTACCTACCAAAACCTATACGCAGCAATGAATTACATTTATGAACAAGAGCATACTATTAATATATTCGTTTTTTAAAACTGAAGTAAAATAGGCCAGATGGACTAATCTTTAATAATTTATTGCTTTTCCTTCCCTATCTTTTCCCTTCATTGTATTCTTAATACAGAACAATATTCTTTATTAAGAACATCCAGGAGGTTGTTTCACGTGCTTCAACATATCCTTAAAAATCGAAAGCCATACCTCATAACCTTTTGTCTCTTACTATTGTCAATTGCTGATGCGATATTTACCGATTTGGGTTTACGTCACGCTGTAATTACAGAACTAAATCCCATCATGAATTCAGTCTACTACACAAGTATACCTTTATTTTATGTTATAAAAATTATACTGCCTGTCATGTTACTCATTGCTATTCCCTATGCCTTTTCTAGTCGTCTAGTCAAACAAACTTTAACTTTTGCACTTGTAATTTACTTTGGAGTATTTATTTATCATGTTGGCTGGACCTCTTATGTTTTTTACGTTTTGTCATCATAAACAAACCTGCAAGTACTTAGTCTTTATTATGTTCCCTTTTCTTGTCAATGCTAATTAAGTCCATGTAAGGGTTTCTTCATTCTAATACCATGTGCCCTTTATTGTAAATGAACATACAATTATGTATGATAGACAAGATAATACATATCGTGAACTCCCACCAGTTTCTATACTGAAAACGAGTTCAATCACCAGGAAAAATTGGAGTTGAGAATGTGGCAAAAGTAGTTTTAAATCGCAAGCGAAAAAAACGACTAGAACAAGGGCATCCATGGGTTTATCAGAGTGAGGTCGCTTCTATTGAAGGAGACTACCAACCAGGAGATATCGTTGATGTCTATAATCATCAAAATTTCTTTTTAGCAAAAGGTTTTATTAATCCGAATTCGCAAATGATTGTTCGCATTCTGTCTTACGAAAAAGACGAAGCTATTGATCAAGCGTTCTTTTATCGAAAAGTCCAAAAAGCGTGGGCATATCGTGAACGCTTTGTTCCAAATGTACGTTCTTGCCGTGCGATCTATGGCGAAGCGGACTTTTTGCCAGGGTTAATAGTTGATAAATATGAAGACACATTAGTCGTTCAAAATATGGCTCTAGGCATGGAAGTAAGAAAAGAGCTTATCTTAGAGGCTTTACTAGAAGTTTTTAAACCTAAAGCGATTTACTTAAGAAACGACGTATACGTTAGAGAATTGGAAGGATTAGAACAAGAAAAAGGGTTTTGGTACGGAGAAGGACCTACTGAGATCGAAATTGAAGAAAATGGTGTGAAATATATTGTTGATATTGAGGGCGGTCAAAAAACTGGCTTCTTCTTTGACCAACGTCAAAATCGTGCAGCGATCCAACCGCTTATTACTCCAGAATCAACAGTTCTCGATTGTTTTACTCACACTGGCTCTTTTATGTTAAATGCGTGCAAGTATGGCGCCAAGCATGTTACAGCCGTTGATATCTCCGACCATGCAATTGCAACAGCAAAGCAAAATACAAGTCTTAATGGCTTTTCTAATGTAGATTTTGTTGTTGCTAATGCCTTTGATTACTTGCGTGATGAAGTTCAAAAAGGAACCGAGTTTGATGTGGTTATCATTGATCCGCCGGCCTTTGCGAAATCACGTCATGCTGTAAAGAAAGCAATACGAGGCTATAAAGACGTCAACTTAAATGGATTAAAACTCGTTCGTGATGGAGGTTATTTTGTTACAGCAAGTTGCTCTTTCCATGTCCATGGGCATATGTTTGAAGAAATGGTCCAAGAAGCAGCATTTGATGCACGCAAAGTTCTCCGCCAAATTCACTGGAGCGGTGCAGGCTATGATCACCCTAAACTGCTCAGCGCCGAAGAAGGAGATTACTTAAAGTTTGCGATTTATGAAGTAAATAATCGCGGCTAGACAAAACATAAGTTCCAACAAAAATTTTAGCTCGATTTTCCTTTTGAAAAGGATGATCGAGCTTTTAATTAGTTCCCTCCTTTTACTGGAAACACCAGGTCAATCCTATGTTATTGGAAAAGGACCTCATTTTAATACAAAGTTACTATCTATACTACTTCTACAAAAAAAGCTCCCTCCCTGTACGAAGGAGATACTCATCATACAGAAAGGCAAGCTTATTAGTGTTAGTTAGTTATTTATTCACCTAAATCAACATTGTGGTACACTTGCCCGACATCTTCTAAGTCTTCTAGGGCATCCATTAGTTTCTCGAATTGTTCTTGTGCATCTTCAGGAAGAGTAATGTCATTTTGTGCAAGCATCGTTAGTTCAGCAACATTAAATTCTGTAATGCCGTTATTTTTAAACGCTTCCTGTACTTCATGGAACTGATCAGGTTCAGCGTAAACAATGACTGTATCTTCTTCTTCTAAAATGTCTCGTGGATCGAGATCCGCTTCCATTAATAATTCTAACACTTCGTCAGCTGTTTTTCCTTCAACACCGATAACTGTCGTTGCATCAAACATATAAGATACCGAACCGCTAACGCCCATATTCCCGCCATTTTTTTTGAACGCAGCACGGACTTCAGCTGCTGTGCGGTTTACGTTATTTGTTAGCGCGTCGACGATAATCATTGATCCATTTGGTCCAAAGCCTTCATAACGTAGTTCATCGTAAGTTTCTTCTGAACCACCTTTCGCTTTTTCAATCGCTCGATCGATAATTGTCTTCGGTACACTATATGTTTTTGCACGCTCAAGAACTACTTTTAAAGCTTGGTTAGATTCTGGATCAGGCTCACCTTGTTTTGCAGCCACGTAAATCTCACGCCCAAACTTTGCATAAATACGACTCGTATTTTTGTCTTTTGCCGCTTTTTTCTCTTTAATGTTATTCCATTTACGACCCATAATGAACACTCACTTTCAAGTTTTAAAATCTACGTTGTCTATTATACAATAGAATTGTCATTTGGTTAACTAGACTAATTAGACGTTCCTCTAACTTGTACATTTAATCCTACTTACCTTTTATATCTATTAAACTCTTTTCCTATTTATACTATAATGGACACTATGAGAGGTGGCTCGGGCATGAATCCATATAAAATACTTTGGTTACTTTCAATCGCTCAATTTTTAGCGATGCAAGTGTGGTTTAATTTTTCTGCCGTACTCCCAGTCGTAGAAAGTGAATGGGGATTAACTTCAACACAGTCTGGCGTTATCATTGCTTGTTTCCACCTCGGTTATGTCATTGCTATCCTTTTTTATAGCTTTATGAGTGATAAGTATGATCCAAAACAATCTTTTGTTTATGGAGCCTTAATTGCTGGAACGGCTGGTATCTTATTGAGCTTTTTTGCACAGGGTTTTTGGTCTACTCTCATTTTACGGACAATAAGTGGTATCGGAATTGCAGGAATTTATGTACCTGGCATGCGAATTTTATCGCAGTTATTTCCTGCTCACGAAAGAGGTAAGGCTCTTGGCGTATATGTAGGTTCATTAGTTGTTGGTTCAGGTTTTTCCTTACTCGTCTCTGGGCTGTTTATTGAAATAATTGGTTGGCAAGGTGTTGTATTTATTACCTCTACATTTTGCTTAATCGCTAGCTTGATTGCATTTTTTGTTAAAGTTCCACCAATGCCTACTAGTAATGGAAGTGCTTTTGATCTTAAGAAAATAAAGAACGTATTTAAAAAACCTAATCTACTAGTGAATGGCGGTTATGCTGGTCATTGTTGGGAATTGTATGCGATGTGGGCATGGATTGGGCCTTTTCTCGTATATTACTTTCTCCAGCAAGGGTTTGAACAAGAAGCTGCGATCCGCTTCGGTAACATTGCCGGTGCTTTAGTCATTATGATAGGAGGTATTGCTACATATATTGGCGGTAGAGTCTCAGATTCAATCGGTCGGGTGAAAGCTGCAACATTTTTTCTAATCATTAGTATCTTTTGTTCCATAGCTATTGGTTGGTCGGTGCAACTTCCAATCATACTTATGCTTCTATTAGCAGTAGTCTATGGATTTACCATTGTGGCTGACTCTCCTATTTATAATGTATCGATAACAGAAGTAGCTGACCCTGATGTAATCGCTCTGGCTCTTGGAGTCCAATCTGTTCTAGGCTTTACGGTAACTATTTTTTCTCCTATTGTTTTTGGATTCTTCCTCGATCAATTTAATTGGGGAATGGCGTTTATGGTTATTGGGCTTGTAACGATAATAGCTCCCATTTGTATGCTGCTCTTAGGCAAAATACAACATACAACAAAGTTACATCAAGGGAATTAGAAAGTATGATGTTCCAAGATTGAACTAGTGAGATGTTTAAATACCATTAATGGAAAAAGGCTGGGACATAACTGGTCCAAAATAGTCATAAAAAAGCTCCGAGCATCAAAAAACGATGTTCGGAGCTTTTTTGGGCTGATCCTTCGGATCTATTGCCTGATTAACTGCACTTAGCGATGTACTTTCTCAAGTTCACCGCCATGAACGCAAACCCTAATTCATTTTTCACCTTCTCTTTGCCTCTCACTGATAAACGAGTGAAATGCAAATT
>NZ_JBLWFS010000037.1:0-28901 GCF_048323755.1 Alkalihalobacterium sp. APHAB7 | reverse complement strand
GGCTAATCTCTTGTGTCCAACATTACAACAAAGTACATGCTTAGTATAAAATTGAACCGCCGTATACGGAACCGTACGTACGGTGGTGTGAGAGGTCGGAGGTTAATCACCTCCTCCTACTCGATAATTTTTAAGATGTCTAGATGTTCTGCTAAACGGCCTTAACGCTTTTCCTAGAACGAAAGGAGGTTCTAACGATGGAGATATGGATGTCGCTTTTGAGTGAGTTTGGTTTCCCTATCATGGTGACGCTCTACTTGCTGCACCGAGTTGAAAAGCAGCTAGACGCGGTCAACCTGTCAATCCAACGACTACCCGAAAGCATAACACCGCTTCATTACTACTGAAGCTCAGATAAAAAGAAAAAGTAGTTTGTAAAAGGGAAGACCACCTTGATTGGAAATTTGCCTCGCGCTTGTACTGGTTAGTCTACTGGAGGGCAGGCATCGTTGTTCTGAGTAATGAAGAATGGAAGTAAAGAAACCCCGTAAGCTAATTCAGCTTATGGGGTTAAACGTGCTCTATTCAAAATGCTTCCTAATATACTCGGCTTCTTCTTCTGGAGTAAAGAGTCTGGTTGCTTCTCCAACCGTACCGCCTTGTAACCGCCAAATTCGATTATGGTCGTCATCGGCTTGACTGAAGTCTCCCTTTTGCCATCTTTCGAGAATATCTAAATAAGTTATACCATAGCTGTAATTATTAGCTTCAACTACCTCTATTAACCTTTCAATTCTCTCTTGAGTAATTTGCATATGGCCCCATTTTTGGCTGGCGGCTACTTTCTGGTGAGACATCCAGTGAATGGAATTTTGTACCGCAACTTCTGATAAGTCTAAAGGAAACTCTTCCTCCACTTCTTCTGCAGTTGGAACATTTCCTATGATCGGTTCTTCCTCATTATCAGTTAGTACTTGCTCATTTGTTTCACTCGTTTCGGCTGGTCCCAGCTCATTCAGAGTTTTATTATTAGACAAGGTATTAAAAGCGTAGATGACGACAGCGATAATTAGTGCGATTGCAATGAAAAGAATACGACTCGTTTTCATAAGTTCATCTTCCCCCTATGTACTGGACAATTTATTTTTTACTTAAAAATCTCATCAAACTTTAGAATAGAAGGATAGGAGTCTTTGGAAAAGAACCCTATCAAGCTCTAACTAAATAAACAAATAGTCAGGCTTATATTTATAGACGTATTAGAAATAAAAAAGAGGCTCAAAATTTCAAAAAACTTTGTTATTTTTTCTGCTGGCGCTTTACCAGAAGTGATGATTGTGATGCTAGCCACATCTAGTAAAGGGCTTATGTTCCTAATCATCTTCTCTGAGATAATGTTCGGGAACTCCAGGGCCCTTATTTTTGTCATTTCCGATGTTTTCTACAGTGTAGGGCACTCAGGAGCCTTTATTACCCCAAAAAACAACCTTTTGCACAAGTGATACGACAAATAAGGGCCTCTCAGTTCCGCAAAGATGATAAAATGATAGATTTTGAGGAAATAAGGGCCTGTGGAGTCCGCAAAAAAGAGTAACGATCTAAAAAAATGCTTCAGCATCAAATTCGCTGAATTAATGGCATGAAAAAATTGCTATTGCCAGGCAACCTTTTTTGTGGGCATATTGCGGTCAAGGGGCTTGCCCCCGCTAGGGTAAAGCAAAACCCTTATAGGTGGCACTCTAATCATTCTTCCCACAGATCCCGTAAAAAAAGATGTTTGTAATGTCCTCGGTAAGGGGAAGTATTTTTTGGTACACCTCTTCTTTTTGCATATAGTCTTTTAACATATTTATATAAAATAAAACCGCTTCGGCAGATAAGTCCGGATTTACAAATCCTTGTTGTTTCCCATCTTCAATCAATTTCGTAAAGTAAGGAATTGTTTTTTCGATATACACCTTCTCAATGTAATTACCCTCTGTTGTATATTCTTTCATCATAAACTGATAAAACTCTTCATGAATTTGAGTGGCAGCCTCTTTTTTGGCAAAGATCAATTTTTGTATTTTTTCTGGAAAAGGTAAGTCATTATAGATGACTTCTTCAAAATCATTTGCTGCTTTGTCCACATAATAAATAAAGACATCGTGGATTAGATTGTGCTTACTTTCAAAGTAGTTATAGATTGTAACTTGAGATACGTTAGCTTTTTTGGCAATTTCAGAAATGGAAACTTTCTGAATGCCGTATTCCATAAACAGGGATAGCGCCGAATCTAGTATATTATTCTTCTTTAGTTCTCTTCGTCGTTGAAAACCGTCCATTTTTGTCACCTCAATGTAAGTTTAATAAAAAATTTGTAACAAAACAAACAATATATTTCATAATTACTTATTGTAATGCATTAAATTTATATATATTATGAACTATATAAGTTAAAAAATTTCATAATTAAAAAATCAAGGGATCAATTGTATCCATAAGATAGGGGGAGCATCGCCATGACGATATTAAAAACAACGAATTTAACCAAGAAATTCGGAAGTTTTAAGGCTCTAGACGGTGTAAATATGGAAGTAAGTAAAGGTGAAATCTATGGATTTATTGGTCCGAATGGAGCCGGCAAGTCTACAACGATTCGTGTCCTGCTCGGCATTTTAAAAGCGACTGAAGGAGAAGCCCAAATTTTTGGTCTGGATGCATGGAAAGACGCAGTAGAAATCCATAAGCGAATTGCCTATGTACCAGGGGATGTTAACTTATGGCCCAACCTAACCGGCGGGGAAGTTATTGATTTATTCATGAAGCTTAGAGGAGCGAATAATAAAGCAAGACGAGAAGAGCTAATTGAAATCTTCAAATTAGATCCAACGAAAAAGTGCAGAACGTATTCGAAAGGAAATCGGCAAAAAGTGGCTTTAGTTGCGGCTTTTGCATCCGATGCGGACCTGTATATCTTTGATGAGCCGACATCTGGACTCGATCCGTTAATGGAGAAACTTTTTCAAGAGCAAGTCAATGAGGCGAAACAACAAGGGAAGAGTGTTTTACTTTCAAGTCATATCTTATCTGAAGTCGAAAAATTATGTGATAAAGTCGGCATCATCCGTGAAGGAACGATCATTGAGACTGGAACGTTAAACGAACTTCGTCATTTAACGAGAACGAACTTACTCGTGGAAACGAAACAACCGATTTTATCTATCAATGATTTAAAAGGTGTCCATGATGTTGAAACCGTCGGAAATGCTCTTTCGTTTCAAGTCGATGGGGAAGAGTTAGATGCTGTGATGAAACATGTCAGTCAGTTTGGTCTGCTAAAATTAGAAAGTTCACCACCAAGGCTTGAAGATTTATTCATGCGACACTATGAAGGTACTGGGCAAAGCTCAACTAATGGAGCGGGAGGTGAATAGGTATGTGGAAAGATTTATATCATCAAACAGGAGTGTTGGCTCGCCTGATCATCAAGCGGGACCGGATACGCCTACCTATTTGGTTGACTGCAATTAGTTTTTTTACATTACTAATCGCTGCAGCTTATACCGATTTATACCAGACTGAACAAGAACGACAAGCGATAGCAGAAACAATGAAAAATCCGGCAATGATCGCCATGGTCGGACCTGGTTATGGATTAGACAATTACACAGCAGGAGCCATGTTCGCCCATCAAATGCTGTTATTTTCAGCTGTCGTTGTAGCCATCATGAGTATTTTACTTGTTACTCGCCATACACGTGCCGATGAAGAAGAGGGGAGAATCGAGTTAATTCGCTCACTTCCAGTCGGTAAATTATCCAATATTACTTCTTCCGTACTTGTAATGGTTGGTGCGAATGTCCTTTTAGCATTAATTACAGGTGTAGGTCTGTATGCTTTGCAAATAGAAAGTATGGATTTACAAGGGTCCCTTTTATACGGTGCCGCTATAGGTGCAACGGGTATCTATTTTACAAGTGTTACGGGTTTGTTTGCACAGGTGTCAGAAAACTCTAGAGGTACGATTGGACTTTCGTTTGCGGTATTAGGCGGGGCTTATTTAATTCGTGCTGTTGGAGATGTAAGTAATGAAACCCTCTCTTGGTTCTCACCACTTGGGTGGATTGTAGGAACACAAGCCTATGTGAATAATTACTGGTGGCCGGTGATTTTGACGATTGGTGCAGCGATTTTACTCTTGGTCCTAACGTTATATTTAAATACGATTCGTGATTTAGGAGCAGGTTTCTTACAGTCAAGACCGGGTAAAAAACATGCATCGCGTTTTCTGCAAAGTCCATTTGGGTTAGCTTTTCGATTGCAACGAACAGGAATTATTGCTTGGGCGATTGGAATGTTCATTTTAGGAGCTTCTTACGGGTCAGTGTTAGGGGATCTGGAATATTTTTTTGATAGTAATGAAATGATGGCAGAATTCCTAGCTCCCGTCGAAGGTTTTTCGTTAGTAGAACAATTTTTACCGATGCTTATGTTAGTAATCTCGATCATCTGTACAGTTCCTGCACTTCTTTTCGTACTCAAACTTAAAAATGAAGAGAAAAAGAATATGACGGAACATTTACTTGCGCGAGCCGTATCGCGAACTAGGCTGATGGGAAGCTATCTCTTTGTTTCCATTATCTTTGGAACGACTGTGTTCGTTCTAGCAATAATTGGGCTTTGGTCTGCAGCTGTATCAGTAATGGAAGAACCGGTTTTATTTACTTCCATAGTAAAAGCCGGTATCGTTTATTTACCAGCTATGTTTGTTTTGATTGGATTGGCGGTATTTCTAACCGGATATTTTCCAAAGCTGACTAGTCTTACTTGGTTATATCTAGGGTATTCGTTCTTTGTTGTCTATTTAGGTGGATTACTTCAACTTCCAACTTGGATGGAGAAGGTTTCCCCGTTTGCTCACGTTCCGCAATTCCCAGTAGAAGAGGTGACGGCATTACCGATCATTCTTTTAACAGGTATAGCTGGTGTACTTCTGTTTATAGGGTTTTTGGGGTATAACAAGCGTGATATAGAAGGGTAATGTCATAAAGAGAAGTCTCTCGTTAACAGCGATTTTGTTTCCGGGGGGCTTTTTCATTTAGTAATAAAAAAGCGCATTATTTGCGCTTCTGCCACCACGTGGACTCCCCTAATAGTCCTTTATAGTTCTGTTTGTCTTTATGTTGCAACTCACTTTTAGGCAGACAGTCAGGACATACTTTCTTAGTAGCCTCTGTCGATGGAGTTAATAAATCTCTGCCGCATTGACTGCAAAAAAATGGTGAATTCATCATACGCACTTCTCACCAGCCTTTCTTATTTAAATCATAGATACGCAGATCAAGAGGAAGAAAGAACACTTAGTTTTGTGTATTTCGCAGATGCCTAGCTCTAGGCGTCAACCTAGACTGCGCTTCCTTCCATTAGGTCAACAATAGTTGTGCAGTTAAGGATCTTCAAGACGTATCTAAAAATTAGTGGACTCTACAGGCCCTTATTTCTTTAAAAAGTCGCTAATTTGACTTCTTAGGGACCTCAGAATCCCTTATTTACTATATTTCATGTTGTTATTGCTTAATATTAAGGAAATAAGGGATTCTCAGTTACACAAATGCTTAAAAGAGGTCATTTCTGCTAAAATAGCGTCATCTCAGTGCCGCAAAAGTAAAACCTATAGCACCTAACTAAAATCCCGTGTTAGAGTGTTGTCTTTAGCGGTAAACGCCGAAAAACACATATAAGCAGTATATCTTCCGCTTTTCTTATTAGTGTATGCAAGGGCTGGGAGAAAGGTTTTTAGTGTCAGGTCAGTGAGGACTCTAGAAAAAGAAAACTACCTTTTCGATTTTCGATAAGGTAGTTAATAATCTTACTTAAAAACTTTGACGTTTACTTCTTTTACACCCCAATTGATGGCATCTTGTTTATTCGGTATGAAGATATCAATTTTATTTCCTTGAATGGCGCCACCCGTGTCACCAGCTATCGCATGTCCATAGCCTTCGACGTAAACTTTTGATCCTAATGGGATAACGCTAGGGTCAACTGAGATGACTTTTTTATCTGGATTATCTATTAAATTAATCCCAGTGGAAGTAATTCCAGAGCAACCTTCACAAGATGCAGTGTAGGCAGTAGCTGTCATCGTTAGTTCCATCGCAACCTGGTCATCTGAAGCGGGCTCAGAAGCTTCCTCTTCTTTAGTCGATTTTTCTGTAGCAGCTTCTTCTGTAGTAGTTTCTTCTGAAGCAGGTTTCTCTGTAGTAGGTTCTTCTGTAGCAGGTTCTGCTTCTTCTTTAATAACTTCTTCCTTAATCGGCTCGTCCAAAACTGCTTCCTCTTGTGCCTGTGCTGGCTCGTCCGTCATTGAAGGAGCTTCTTCAACTTCAACTGCTACTTCTTGCTGCTTATCTTCTGTAGTAGCACGTCCTTCTTTATTGCTTGCTACTTCAGGATCAGTAACACTAGCAACTTCTTTTGCTTGAGGGTTTCCTTTTAAATAGACGGTTAATGTATCGCCAGCTAAGATGAAATCGGGATCAGTAATCTGATTCCAGTCCTGTAATGCTTTCCAAGAAATATGGTCATACTGTAGAGCAATTTCTGATAAAGTATCTCCCTTTTCAATATAATATTCTTCAGTAAGCGCAACTTTTAGACGATCTTTTGGATGGATGATGTGATTGGTAAGCCCATTCCATTCTTTTAAATCTTCTACTAATATATCATTTGCTTTTGCAATTCCCCATAACGTATCCCCTTTTTGAACGGTAACTTCCTTAGCAGATGTGTGTGATCCTAAACCAAATGTCCCGTAAATTGCAGCAACGGTTACTAAAGAAACGATCCTTTTCTTCATAAACTACCTCCAAAATTTAATGTTACTCTCTTATTGGTTTTAATGTTAGCACAGTAAATTCTGAAACAAAGAACAAGCATATAACAATTGGATTGCACAGATAACGCTGTTGTGTACAAACTATTACATGATACTGAATTCTCCTCAAAAAAAATGAAAGGTTGTGAGAAACTACTGAATTTAACCCATAATCTAATGTCTGTCTTAATCATTTACCGGTGGAATAACGTAACTTCACTGAATATATATTAAAGTGCTGAACTTTTTTATCAAGAAAAGTACAAAGGTGAGTAGGGGTAGAAGAAAAAATTTACAAACATTGGGGAGATTACCTTGGAAACTATGTCATTACTATTTCTATTTATTGCATTATTGTTGGGAGTCGTTTTTGGATTTAGAGTTTATATTCAAAGAAAAATCATAAAAAAGAGTGAGAAATTGGTAAAAGGCGGCGGTATTAGTCAGGTGGAAAAGCTTTATATCGGCGGCATTAGGCAGTATATCCTTGTTGAAGGTAAAAGCAAGGAATTACCTATTTGTTTATTTTTACATGGGGGACCTGGTACTCCTTTTCCCTTTGGTGTTAGCTCAAGAAGTTTATTTCCAGAAATTACAGAGCACTATATAGCTGTTTACTATGACCAGCGCGGAGCTGGTAAGAGCTATTCAAAAGCAATGGATCCTAAATCAATGAATATTGAACAATTTATTGATGATATTCATGAGCTTGTTGATTATTTAAGAGAAAAGTTCCAGCAAGATCAGGTGATGTTAGTTGGTATGTCTTGGGGAACTGTACTTGGAACAGAGTTAATTAAACGCTTCCCTGAAAAGTTTTATACTTATGTCGGCATTTCTCAAGTCGTTAATGATTCAGAATCGCAAAAATTAGCGAAGACTTGGTTAGTAGAGAAAGCAAAGCGTTCTGGAGATGAGAAAACACTTCAAGTGCTGCACGAACTTGGGGAAGCACCGTATGTCGGAAAACATGATGAGCAACTCGACAAACTAATTTCTAAATATAAAAGAAATCTATACAAAGAAAAAAATACAAATAAGCCAAACCTTTATCGTTTCGTTAGAGGGGCTTTTATTTCTCCAGATTATAAACTGAGTGACACTTGGAAGGCGCTGATAACGGGTGCAAAGTTTAGCTTAATAGAAAGTAAGGATTTACAAATTGAAATAGCAAACACCAATTATTTTGATACGGTGTCTACAATTGAAGTTCCGATTTACATCATTCAAGGAAAACATGATAAAACGACGAACTATGAACTGGCTAAACAGTTTTTTAGTTGTATTGCAGCGCCAAAAGGAAAGGAGTTTATCACTTTAGAACAATCGGCTCATTATCCGAATGAGGCTGACTTTAATGTTATACTTCATAAGCTAGTAGAACTAGCTGTTTCTAAAAACAATTCAAATTATCTCCTATAGAAGGTGTAGATGGCCATAAAAAAGAATCTGGCACCTCAAAAAATGAGACCAGATTCTTAATGGGTTAGCATATTATTTTAAGAAAGAGCGTAACATCCAATTATGCTTTTCTAATGATTGGTGAATAGCTAGAAGCATATCCGCTGTTGTTTCGTCACCGAGAGTATCAGCGGCCTCCATGCCTTCTTTTAATTCATCGATAAGTGTATCAAAGTCTTGGATGATCGTTGATACCATTTCGTCAGCTGTTTCATTACCAGTTGCTTCAGAAACAGAAGCGGTTTCTAAATATTCTTTCATTGTTGCTACAGGTTGTCCTTTAAGTGCTAACAATCTTTCTGCTAGTTCATCGATATGTAAAGCGGCTTCGTTATAGAATTCCTCAAATTTGTCGTGTAATGTGAAAAACTGTGGACCTTTAACATACCAGTGGTAATTGTGAAGTTTAACGAATAGTACACTCCAGTTAGCAATTTGTTTGTTTAAAATAGCGGATACTTTTTCTTGAGTCATGATTAGATCATCCTTTCAATTTTCATCACACTTTACTATTTCCCATGTTAGCGAATAATTAAACCAAATTCTATAATGTTTTCGTGAATTATTTTCCAATTATGTGACGATTGAGCAGTGATAGTTCCCGCCATGGACTTGAGTGAACATCTTACCGACAGAATGAAGCAATTGCTTACATTCTTCTTCGTCCATTGAAGGTTGGAGGTAGATCAGCTGAAGAGCTTGAGTGGTTAATTCGGTGACAGCCGATCGTTTGGAATCAACGATTGGACTTCCGAAAGGACCTTTTCCATCAGAGGATAACAGTTTCCCTTCCATGTTATTTTCACGGCCGTTAATTCCTAAGTAACGATCTTCTCTCGTTCCTAGCCGTATAGAAATTTCCCCCTCTAATTGCAGTAAATCATAAATACCAAATGGAATTTGATGACGGATAGAGAAAAAATTATTAAGGTCAACTGCAGAATGAACGGATGGTAAGAACTCGGATTTTTTAATTCTTCTTAGAAGCGCTTCGGATGATGGACGGTACCTCCCAGGGTCAATAGAAAGCAACTTAAACGTATTTCTCCATTCCGTAATACCTGGGTAACTCATTAATTCATTACTTTCTAGTTGCAGTGCTAATTCTTCTTGGTAAAAACGAATTCGCCCTTTTAACATTTGTGGTGATTCAGAAATGACAATGGATGGATACGTAATAATCCCGATCTTGAATAGAGGTACAAGTCTTTTCACTTCCTCGTCTATTGTAAGCTGTACCATTTCCAAAAGAACACCTCTTTATTTTTAGTTTTCATTTAGTGTAGCATATAATGGATGTAACTTAGAAAGAAAGGGTTTTTTACATGGCATATGCCCAGTTAAAAGATGAAATTATTGCATATAGTAAAAGTATTGAAATAGATAAAATTGGTTTCACTAGTGCTAATCCATTTGCAACATTAAAAGAAAGACTAACTGTCCATCGTGAATTAGGGTATGAATCTGGTTTTGAAGAACCTGATTTAGAAAAACGAGTTGAACCGAAAAAGATTACACCAGAAGCTAGGTCAATCATTTCCATTGCCTTAGCATATCCTTCAAAAATGAAAAACCCTCCGAAAAGCAAGAAAGGAGAACGAAGAGGTATATTTTGCAGAGCATCGTGGGGGAAAGATTATCATCATATTTTAAAAGAAAAGCTTCAACTCTTAGAAAAATTTATAGTAGAAAAGGTACCAAATGCTCACATTACTTCCATGGTAGATACCGGAGAACTTTCCGATCGAGCAGTAGCTGAAAGAGCTGGAATTGGTTGGAGTGGTAAAAATTGCGCCATTATTACACCTGAATTTGGTTCTTACGTGTATTTAGGGGAATTAATCACCTCGATACCGTTTCAGCCTGATGAACCGCTTGAAGAACAATGTGGTTCGTGCCGGCGTTGTATAGATGCTTGCCCAACAGGTGCGCTTGTTCAAGGGGGGCAGCTAGATTCTCAAAAGTGTATCGCTTACCTGACTCAAACAAAAGACTTTTTACCTGAACGGTTTCGGTCGAAGTTAGGTAACCGTTTATATGGATGTGATACGTGCCAACAAGTTTGTCCAGAAAATAAGGGGAGAGATTTTCATATTCACGACGAAATGGAGCCTGATCCAGATCTAGCAAAACCGCTGCTTTTGCCATTGTTATCGATGAGCAATCGACAATTTAAAGAGCGTTTTGGTCATGTTTCAGGCGCTTGGAGAGGAAAAAAGCCCATCCAAAGAAATGCAATTATTGCATTAGCACATTTTAAAGAAACTGAAGCTATTGAGCCATTAACAGAATTGATGACAAAAGACCCTCGGCCGGTTATACGAGGTACTGCAGCCTGGGCACTGGCAGTTATTGGGGGCAAATCTGTAGAAAAACAGTTGAAACAAGCGAAAGACCGAGAAAAAGACACGGATGTAGTAGAAGAGATAAATAGAGGACTAAATATCATCGCTGAGGACCTCTAACGTCCGTGGAAAAGATATTGTTTATTCAGTAAGATAGGTACAAGACTGGAGTTGGAAGGAAGGGATAACATGTCGGCTCAGTCAACGGTTTATTTTGATGAAATGGATAGTCCAATTGGAGCGTTAACCATTGCGGCAACTGAACGAGGCATTTGCCATATCCACTTTGGTACATCGGAGTTTAGTTTACCGACATTAAAAGCGTGGTTGAAAAAGCAAGGAATCAAAGGAGAACTTGTACAAAACAAAGAGAAGATTTCTCCTGTTGTACAGCAACTCAGAGAGTATTTTGTTGGAGAACGTCATGACTTTGACCTTCCTATTGATCTTTATGGAACTGGTTTTCAAAAGAAAGTTTGGGAAGCGCTTCGGAACATAGGTTATGGAGAGACACGATCATATAAGCAAATTGCACAAGAAATTGGAGCGCCTAAAGCTGTAAGGGCGATCGGCGGGGCAAATAATCAAAACCCTATTCCCATTATCATTCCATGTCACCGTGTGATCGGAAGTAATGGTGCCATGGTAGGTTACGGTGGAGGACTAGACAAAAAAGAAATCCTCCTACAGATGGAAGGTGCAATTGAAAAAATTTCATAAAATATTGTCTAGAGCAGGAGCGTTTTCCTGCTCTATTTTTTTTCGGGGGAGGGATAAGTTTTGTTTTTCCTAGATATTTGCATAAGTGCATCAATCAGTGGTGTTGGTTTATGAATTACCTAGATATTCCCTCTAACATATATCAGTCGTACAGTGGATTGCAGTAACAGTATAAAATTAACCCAATTGGTTAAAAGGGAATTCAAAGAAAACTAACCGGAACTTCGGGCTCCTGGCATTATAGCTAACATAAAGTGCACATACAGAGAAGTTCCTCGTTTCAAGTGTTCTTACTGTTCCCTTAAGTGAATATGGATCTTTTGTAGGGAAAAAAGAAAAAGGAGGGCCTCTCCTAATGACGGATCGGTTTGAACAATTGAAACGGTTAATTGAAATTAGAAATGGTATGTATGTAGAAAATGTTCGGTACGACGATGATGTATTCATTTCAGAGGATGAAAAAAAATGTCTAGAACGAAAATTAGCAAGTCTGCAATCTAGAGAAAGTGAACTTGTAAACTCTACAGTAAACGCACAAGTATTAGGGCAGCGGACGTATGATGATGAAACGAAGATAGAATACGTTCTTCACCTCCAACAATCCATTAAGCAACGAAGCAATTTTTATATAGAAGAAACACTTCAACACCGACAAGCTACATTTCTTCAAAATGAGTTGGTGGATGATGTGGAATTGAAAGCTCAATACCAAGAAGAAGACGTACCACCGAACCGTGAATGGATGCGGAGTGTAGATGAGTCAGAAGAGCACTGGTCTTATGATCGCAGAGAAGCCGTTCGTTATGCAGAAAGATGGTGGAATGATTACAATCCGGCTTATCGCAGATTTGAAGATAATTGTACGAATTTCATTTCTCAATGTTTAAAAGCAGGCGGTGCACCGATGGTTGGTCATCCCAATCGCTCCAATGGCTGGTGGTACCGGAATAATAATTGGAGTTATAGTTGGTCTGTTGCCCATTCCATGCGCTGGCATTTAAGTGGAGCCAAGTCTGGATTAAGGGGAATGGAGATGTCTTCTGCTAGTGAGTTGTCACCAGGAGATGTCATTTGTTATGACTTTGATGGAAACGGGAGATGGCAACATACTACAATAGTCGTTGCTAAAGATGAGAACGGCGAACCACTGGTCAATGCACAAACGACAAATAGCCGGATGCGCTATTGGAAATATGAAGACTCGACAGCTTGGACGCCGAATATCAAATATAAGTATTTTAAAATTACTGGTTCATAAAATAGATGGGGGTGCCTGATACTAAGTATTAAGGCATCCTTTTTTTAACGGTCCAATAGCAACAAAGTTTACGAAAACAGTCTAAATAAATGAATGTAAATTTTATATACGGGGTGGAAGTGTTCTTTGTAAGGGTGGATGCTTTTCTTCACAACAACAAGTGGTATAATAATTCGTAGCAAATTAAATAAAGAGGTGTACATAAAGTGGGACTACATATTGTATTATATCAACCTGAAATTCCTGCAAATACAGGGAATATAGCTAGAACGTGTGCAGGAACGAATACATCCTTACATTTAATCCGACCATTAGGCTTCTCCACAGACGATAAAATGTTAAAAAGGGCGGGCTGTGATTATTGGCCCAACGTTAAAATTAATTATTATGACTCGCTAGAAGAGTTGTTTACGAAGTATGAAGAGGGTCTATTCTACTTTATCGAAACAGTGGGGACAAAAAATTATAGTGAATTTGATTATAGCGATGAGAACAAGGAGATCTTTTTTGTCTTTGGTCGGGAAACCACAGGTTTGCCTCAAGAATTATTAGAAGATCGAAAAGAAAATTGTCTAAGAATACCGCAAACTGACAAAATACGCTCCTTAAACCTTTCAAACACAGCGGCGATCGTGATTTATGAAGCGATCCGCCAACAAGGATTTCGTGGGTTAGTCTAACTAAAGGAATTTTTATTGTATTGTATAAAATAGACCTATCCTCATAGAGAATAGGTCTATCTTAATAAGTATTAATTTTTGTGAGGCTTTTCTTCATACCCAGCAGTGAAGATAGCTACAAGAAATGCTACACAAACACCAAGAATAAGTATTAATCCCATAATAGGTTTTCCTCCTTAAAAGCAATCAATCCTATCTTCTTATTATAATGTAACATAATCGCATTGTGAATGTATGTGTGGAAGTTTTCTTTTACATAAATATGATTTTTCTATGAAAAATCCAATAGTTTCTATAAGTACCATACTTTTGTGTATAATAGGGAGAGAAAAAAATATTGGAGGGATTTGTCATGTACGTAGTAATGAATGAGCTTCATATACCAAAAGAAGCAAAGCAACATATTTCTGAGCGTTTTGGGAAGAGTTCAGAAAATATGAAAAGTGTTCCTGGTTGTTTAGAGTTTTTATTTCTAGATAATGAAGCTGAGGACGGCAAACAGGTTGTTTTCACAAAATGGGAAACGAAAGAAGATTATGAAGCTTGGTTACATAGTGATGCATTTAAACGTGCGCATCAAGAAAAGCGTGAGTCAAAAGAAAAAGGACCAGCTACAGGAAACGAGCTTAACGCTTACCGTGTGATCCACCATACGTAAAGTTTTCCTAGCTCGTTCTGTTAGTTAATCTGCATTTTTCATGTGTCAGGCTCCGTTTGTCGGGCCTGGCATTTTGGTTTAAAGTAGTAAACTCAGTCTAGTTTTTCGATAAAAGAGTAGGAGCGGTATTAGCGCATGAAGAACAGATATATCACAGGTCACTTTCCATTATTTTCAATCTTGTTATTTAGTACATCTCTCGCTCTTTTTACGGAAGGATATATTGTTAATCAATTACAGTTATTAGGGTTATATGATGGGATGAAGGAGTTCTTCTCCGAAAGCGGAATAAAAATTACGTTATTATTTCTATTGCTGCTGTTCTTCTTTATGGTATTTTCTGCTTTAAAATTAATTGCTGATACAATTGTTCAACTTTCACTTTTATTTTTTTCTAATGATGAAACGGGAGATGAACTGAATAAAATTCGTTCAGGTACGTGGATCTACTTAATCGCGAGCTTGATTGCCCTTATCTTTTTCCATTCGATTTTTATCATTAGTATTGTTTTTATTATTGCGACGTTCATTTATTTTATTTTCTTCTTATATAAATTAAGTGATGCTTTAGCTCCACTTCATATGTTCGGGCTGATCATGTTCCATTTATTATTTTGGTTTACTTTTATTATAGCTGTGGCCTACGCAATCCTTACACTTTACAACAGTTTTATTGCTAGCTTACCGTTATAATACGTTTGAAAAGGGTAGCAGGTACCTTTAGTCCACTAAAGGTACCTGCTACCCTTTTTTTAACGCATGATGTCTCGCCAAATAAGGAGGTGGGGACCTCGATTGTAGATGGATTGAAGAGAAGACGGTTTGTCTCTTCCCACCCAAACGCCTGCTGTATAGTCGTCTCGAATGCCGACAAACCAAATATCATGAAAAGCATTCGTTGTTCCCGTTTTTCCACCAATATAAGTGCTAGGTTGATGTACTCTTTTTCCGGTTCCTTCCGTTACTACTTTTTGAAGTAGGGATTTCATTTGCTGGTTGACACTGGAATTCCACATATGTTGCGGTGTTTCATTCCATTCATAAAGTACATTTCCTTTGAGATCTGTTACTCTCCGAATACCATAAGGTTTATGGTAAACTCCATCATTTGCAAAGGTCGTATAAGCTTTCGTTAATTCAAGAGGTGACATCCCATGTGTAAAACCACCGAGAGCAGCAGGGAGACCATAGTCGTTCGGGACCACCCGACTGAATTCAAATTTATTCAGATAGCGGAAAGAAGTATCTACTCCAGTTCGATCAAGAATTCGGACAGCTGGCGTGTTGTACGAGTTTTTAAAGGCTCTTTCAAGTGTGACGTTGCCATACTGAGCCCCGCCAAAGTTTTTTGGACAATAGTCTTTTTTGCAAAAATGATCAGCATTGATTGAACTTTGGTTAGAAACCCCATGTTCCGCGATGTAAGGTGCATAGACGAGCAGAGGTTTTATCGCTGAGCCGGGCTGTCTAAAAGCCTGAAACCCACGGTGAAAATCGAACTTCTTATAGTTTCGGCCGCCAGTTATCGCAACAATTTCATTTGTTGGGTGGTGTATAACGACTGCTGAACTTTGAATATCGCTATTTGCTAATTGTCTTTCAATAGCTTGTATCGATTTACGTTGAATATCTGGATCTAGAGCCGTTTCTATTCGAATACCCTGTTCCAGAATTTTCTGTACGCGTTGATCTAATTTTTGTTGGACAGCTTGTTTACTTTCGGCAGGTGCATTTTGTAACTGTTGATTATACCCTTCCTTTTGAGCAATTAGTTGGGTAAGTTCGTAGTGTATATACGTAACATAGTCAGGGTGCAGATCCACTTTGGTTGATACAGTTAACTGTATGTTCTCAGCTTGAGCCTTTTCATATTCCTCTTTGTCAATCACTTGTGCTTCTAACATTTTCTCTAGTATCCACTGTTGTCGTAACTTTGTATTCTCACTGTTTTTAATAGGGTTATAGTGAGATGGGTTATTTGGAATTGCAGATAAAAAAGAAATTTGAGCTAAAGTCAATTCATTACTGGGCTTACTAAAGTAATAGTGGCTCGCCGCTTCAAAGCCGTACACACCATTGTGAAAAAAGATCGTGTTGATATAGAGCTCAAGTATTTTTTCCTTACTATACATTTGTTCAAGTTTATAAGCATATAATAGCTCACTCAATTTCCGGTCATATGTTTGATCATGGGTAAGAAATAAATTTCGAACGAGTTGTTGGGTAACTGTACTAGCACCTTCTTCAATACTATTAGTTTTATAGTTTGTTAGAAAAGCTCTTGCAATTGAAGAGGGGTCATACCCTTTATGATCAAAAAATCTTCGGTCTTCTGTAGCGATAAAAGCATCAATAACTGTTTGGGGAATTTCACTAAATGATAAGTAAATCCGATTTTCGGCTTGATACACTTCTGAAATTAGCCTTCCATGTCGGTCGTACACGTAACTGTTAGTAGATAGGTGAATTTCCTGTATATCAACGTGTTCATCTAGGACTGATGGAATCGATTGCACCTTCGACATTTCGTTCATGGTGTTAACGAGCATAAACGAGAAAACAAATAATAGGATTACGGTGAGGAAAAAACCAGTTCCAATTCGCATGTTGAACACTCATCTCTTTACTATTTTTCTTCCATCATTTTATCTGATTTGTGACTATAAAACTAGTTCTTATAACATATTGCGACAAATATCCAATCTTGTTAATCGTTTCTACTTGTCACTCAGATTCGAGAATCGAGGGCATGATTATGTTCTTAGCTGCATAGGATGAATTAACAACGGCAAATGTTTAGACTTGAGAGGAGGAACCAAATATATGGATATTTTAGGTAGAATTAGGCACCACCGGGAAGAAGAAGAGAAACTACATTGGCGCGGTACATTTGCTGAGTACTTACGAATGATTAAGGAAAATCCACAGGTTGCTCAAACGGCACATTCACGTGTTTACAATATGATTAAGGATGCAGGTGTAGACGAAGAAAACGGCAAGAAAACATACAAATTCTTTAGTGAACAAATCTATGGGGTAGAAGAATCGATTGAAAAGCTTGTAGAGGAATATTTCCATTCAGCAGCCAAACGATTAGATGTTCGTAAAAGAATACTACTATTAATGGGACCAGTCAGTGGGGGTAAATCTACATTAGTAACGATGCTTAAACGTGGCTTAGAACAATATACACGTACGGATGCTGGTGCGGTTTATGCGATTGCAGGTTGTCCGATGCATGAAGATCCGCTTCATTTAATTCCACAACACTTAAGAGGAGATTTCTTTGAGGAATACGGAATTAAAATAGAAGGAAATTTATCTCCGCTTAATATGATGAGAGTGGAAAAAGAGTACGGTGGTCGTATTGAGGATGTTATCGTCGAAAGGATATTCTTATCAGAAGACAAACGTGTCGGTGTTGGTACGTTTAGTCCTTCCGATCCAAAGTCACAAGATATTGCAGATTTAACAGGTAGTATTGATTTTTCAACTATCGCTGAATACGGTTCCGAGTCAGATCCACGTGCTTATAGGTTTGACGGGGAATTAAATAAAGCGAACCGAGGGATTATGGAATTCCAAGAGATGTTAAAGTGTGATGAAAAGTTCCTATGGCACTTATTATCTCTAACGCAAGAGGGGAACTTTAAGGCGGGGCGCTTTGCGCTTATTTCTGCAGATGAATTGATTGTCGCTCATACCAATGAGTCGGAATATAAATCTTTTATTGCGAATAAGAAAAACGAAGCCCTTCACTCCCGAATGATCGTTATGAAAATTCCGTATAATCTGAAAGTGAGTGAAGAAGAGCGAATCTATAAAAAGATGATTAGGGATAGTGACATTTCAAATGTTCATATCGCTCCACATGCTTTACGAATCGCTGCGATCTTTACGATTCTTACAAGATTGAAAGAGCCTAAAAAGCAAAGTGTTGATATCGTAAAGAAAATGAAGTTATATGACGGGGAAATAGTAGAAGGCTTTAATAGTCAAGATCTTGAGGAGTTAAAGAAAGAGTATCCTGATGAAGGTATGACAGGAATCGACCCGAGGTATGTCATTAATCGTATTTCCTCGGCAATTATTCGCAAGGAAATGACATCTATCAATGCTTTAGATGTGTTAAGGTCGATTAAAGAAGGTTTAGATCAGCATGCCTCAATTTCTAAAGAAGATCGTGAAAGATATATCGATTTTATCTCTATCGCTAGAAAAGAATACGATGATATTGCTAAAAAAGAAGTCCAAAAAGCTTTTGTGTATTCCTATGATGAATCAGCAAAAACGCTCATGGATAACTATTTAGATAATGTAGAAGCGTATTGCAATAAAAATAAGTTGTATGATCCACTGACAGGCGAAGAAATGTCACCAGATGAGAAACTAATGCGTTCCATTGAGGAACAAATTGGGATTTCCGAAAATGCAAAGAAAGCATTCCGTGAAGAAATTCTCATTCGAATTTCTGCTTATGCTAGAAAAGGGAAGAAGTTCGATTATAACTCGCATGAACGTCTAAGAGAAGCGATCCAGAAGAAGCTTTTCGCTGACTTAAAAGATATTGTTAAAATTACAACTTCAACGAAAACGCCAGATGAATCACAACTGAAGAAAGTAAATGAAGTTATTGCCAGGTTAATAGATGAACATGGATATAATTCTGTATCTGCGAATGAATTACTTCGATATGTTGGAAGCTTACTAAACAGATAGTTGTAGAAAAAAGACACCCTCAGTCAGTAGTAGACTGGGGGTGTATATATTTTAACCATGATTTCTTTGAGTTTGGTATAGAAAGAGATCGGTGTGTAGATCAGTGGATCTTGTTCATTAAACTCCATTGTTATAGTCGTGTTATTCTGTTTTTCATTGATACTAACTAAATCAAATTCATTAGTTAGTCGTTCAGATGCTGGCTGATGTTTACTTGATGTATAATCTGAGGAATGATCATCTATTTCTTCTATTTGATTGTTATAGACATGAAAAGGGTTGAATGAACGTATAGTAATCGTTACAAAGGGTACCGGAAAATAAAAAAATAACTTGTCCACAAAAAAAAGAGCTCGATTTGTCAGAATTTATTGTCAACTCTCTTGTCTAATTGCATAGGATAGAGTAAGCATCTGTTTTAGTTATTGTTTTTTAGTATAACTAAAAAGGGCAGTCTCAAAAGCATTATATGAAGAGACGTTGGAGTTTGTGAATAGAAAATTGACTTTTGAAAAAGTAATGTAGAGAGAGTAAAAAATCAAGGAGGGGAATGAAATGAAAAACAACAATATCAATTATGCCGTTTCAAAGGAGAATTGGTCCCTCCACCGTAAAGGATACCAAGATCAAAGAAGACACCAAGAAAAAGTCCAAGATGCAATTCGAAAAAACCTACCAGATCTAGTAAGTGAAGAGAACATTGTCATGTCCAACGGTAGAGAGGTTATTAAAATTCCTATTCGGTCACTTGATGAATATAAAATACGTTACAATTACGACAAAAACAAACATGTTGGTCAAGGAAAGGGCGACAGTAAAGTAGGGGATGTTGTAGCAAGAGATCCGAATGCGGCTCGTCAACAAGGGCCAGGAAAAGGGCAAGGTGCCGGCGACCAAGCTGGAGAAGATTATTACGAGGCTGAAGTTTCAATCATGGAAGTTCAGGAAATGTTGTTTAACGAGTTAGAGCTGCCGAACTTGCAACGAAAAGAACAAGATGAAATTATCGTAGAAGAAATTGAATTTAATGATATCCGCAGAAAAGGGCTTATGGGCAATATTGATAAACGAAGAACGATTCTTTCTGCTATTAAAAGAAACGCATTAGAAGGAAGACCAGGGATTGTGCCTATTTACAACGATGACTTGCGCTTTAAAACATGGAGTGAGAAAGTGAAGCCGGAGTCAAAAGCCGTTGTTTTAGCAATGATGGATACGAGTGGAAGTATGGGCCGTTGGGAAAAGTATATGGCTCGCAGCTTTTTCTTCTGGATGACTCGCTTCCTAAGAACGAAGTACGAAACGGTAGATATCGAATTTATCGCTCACCATACAGAAGCGAAAGTCGTTTCTGAAGAGGATTTCTTCTCAAAAGGCGAAAGTGGTGGAACGATCTGTTCATCTGCTTACCGAAAAGCGCTTGAACTCGTTGATAACAAATACGATCCAAAACGTTACAACATTTATCCATTCCATTTTTCTGATGGAGATAACTTAACGTCCGATAACGCGCGTTGCCTAAAGCTAGTCAATGAATTGATGAGTGTTTCAAGTATGTTTGGTTATGGTGAGGTTAATCAGTACAGCCGTCATTCTACATTAATGTCTGCCTACAAAAATATCAAAGATGAGCGTTTCCGTTATTATATCTTAAAGGAAAAAGCGGATGTATTTCATGCGATGAAGAGTTTCTTTAGAAAAGAAGAAACGGGAGTGATGGTGTAATTAAGAATAGTATTCCAGTTAAGGAGGTTACTTGCAGTCCATAGTGGACCAAGTAGCCTTATTTTTTATAGTGGAAAGAGCACCACAAGATAAACCTTTTGATTTTTCGGAATTTAGATTATAATAAAGGAAAGAATAAGGAAAATTTCCTTTAATAAAAAAACTATGAACGATAGAGTCTAGCTATAGAAATAATATTGTCTTAAATAAACATAAATTGAAGCAGCAAGGAGAAGATGTAATGAGACCGAATTTAAAGGGTGAGGGTAAGCAGCTGGCACAGGAAATAATTGAATTAAGACGTTGGTTCCACCAGTTTCCAGAAGTGAGCGGTGAAGAATTTGAAACGTCTAAAAAAATACAGCAGAAGCTAGATGAATATCAGATTCCGTATACAACAGGCTATGCTGGGACGGGTGTATTAGGTGTTATCGAAGGTGGAAGCCCTGGTAAGACTGTCGCTATTCGAGCTGATATGGATGCATTGCCGATCACTGAGGAAGCGAATTTGTCATTTGCATCAAAAATCGAAGGAAAGATGCATGCTTGCGGACATGATGCGCATGTTGCAATGCTTTTAGGGGCGGCTCGTTTGTTAAGTGATGTAAAAGATCAGCTCCATGGGAAGGTGCTGTTTGTATTTCAACCTTCAGAAGAAATTACGCCGAATGGTGGGGCAGGTCCGATGATGGACGATCAAGTATTTGCTGAGCATACACCTGATGTTATTTTTGCGCAACACGTATGGCCGGATTTACCAGTCGGCCAAATTGGTGTACGCCCAGGTCCGATGATGGGAGCTTCTGACCGTTTTAAAGTTGAAATTGAAGGTGCAGGCGGACATGCTAGTATGCCGCATCAAACGGTAGATGCGATCATTGTTGCGAATACGGTGATCAATAATTTACAAACGATAGTAAGCCGGAATGTAAATCCGGTTGATGCTACCGTATTAACAATTGGGCGGATTGAGGGTGGTTATCGGTACAATGTGGTGGCCGATAAAGTCACATTTGAAGGAACGATTCGAACATTTAAAAATGAAACGAAACAAATGGTAAAAGATCGTTTTTTCTCAATTGTTCATGGAGTTACTGAATCAATGGGGGCTAAAGCGACGATCGAGTATTATGATGGTTACCCAGCGACTGTCAACGACGAAAAGTGGGCGCAACGTGTTAAAAATACAGCTATAGAGCTTTTAGGCATTGATTCAACCCCGATCATTGAACCATGTTTAGGTGGTGAAGATTTCAGTCGCTTTTTATTAAAATACCCTGGAGCCTACTTTTGGTTAGGAACCGCAGTGCCAGGTGTAGAAAAACAAAAACCGCTTCATGACCCGAAATTTATGTTGAATGAAGAGGCGATCCCACTCGGAATGGAACTGATGGCACAAACCGCTGTAGATACACTTTATGATTTACAAGCTGAAGAAAACAGTTCTCATGCTAAACCTTTATTAAAAAAAGTGGCTAACTATAAATGATTATTCTTGATTAATTTTTAATCGGGTGATGGAGCAGGTGAAAGGATGAAAGTACGGATTGCAATTGTAGGCCCTGAGGATTCTGTGCAGCAGATTTTATATTTCGCAGAAGAATTTTCGAAAAATGAAAACATGGAGCTTCTCCCGTTTTCTTATGACAAAACGGAAGAAGCCGAGCAAATTATCGAAGACAATGTTGGTCGTATTGACCAATGGTTGTTTTCTGGACAAGCTCCTTATTATTTTGCGTTGAATAAAGGGTTAATACGAACGGAGGAAGCTACTTATTTAACGTTACACGGTTCAAGTTTATTAGGGACCTTTCTAGAGATTTTAATATATGAAGGAAATCATGTAAAAGAGTTAAGTTTAGACACGATACAGCAAGAAGAAATTAGGCAAATTCAAGATGCGCATTCGTTAAAAGCTTTAGACATTCATTCCTACTCTTATTCTGGATATGAACCAGCCGAAGATATTATAAGATTTCATCAGAAGCTGTATGAAGAGGGGAAAAGCAAAGTAGCTGTAACTTGTATTAAAGAAGTACATATTCAATTGCAAAAGTTAGGTATCCCAAGTTATCGAGTCATCCCATCGGAGTCATCGGTTAAAAAAGTTTTAACGCTTTTAAAAGAAAGAGGACAATCGAGTTGGTACCGCCACTCTCAAATTGCGATCTTAGGTATTGAAGTAATTCATTCGGGTACGAGCTTAGAGGAGCATTATTATTCCTACGAGATGAAACATAAAGAACTGGATCTCAAGCATGTTCTATTACAGCATGCACAAAATGTTCAGGGATCTTTTGTGCAAATCGGTGATGGGCTCTTTTTTGTCTATACGACAAGAGGTGAGGTTGATTTTCGCTTTAACGGCAGCTCCCGTTTTACTATGTTAGATGATGTATTTTTACAAAGCAGACTTCACATTCGAGTTGGAATAGGCTACGGGTTAACAGCGTATGATGCAGAACAAAATGTCCGTCTCGCATTAAGACAGGCGCGGGAATATACCGAACCAATTATAGTAAGTGTAAATGAAAAAAAAGAAGTGCTTGAGTATTTTAAACAGAATGAAACCGAGATTTCTTACTCTGAACGTAAATGGGGGAAAGATTGGGAACAGAAGTTTAGAGAAGTACAGTTGAGCCCTAAAGTAGTCTCAAAACTAGAAGCGACTTCACACCGGTATAAGAAAAATGTAGTTACGGCGAGCGAAGTAGCGCAATGGTTAAACCGAACGGAGCGAAATGCACGCCGAATCCTTACAGAACTAGAAAAGCTAGGACTAGCTACTATTGAAAGACAAGAGCAAATAGGTAATCGAGGACGTCCGAGAAAAGTGTATAAGTTACTTTTTCAATAAATTGCGTTGTCTTAAACCTGCAAGTTGTATAAAGTTATAATCAAGATGTCTTACTCCCGTTTCACAAATATAAAGTTTTTGCAGCGGGTTTTTTAATGTACTAGATATGGGGGTATTGAATTGGACTTGAAAAATTTTTTCGAATTTTCTGTAGATAGAAGTCAAAATCGGATTGCTGTAGTTGATAGTAACCAAAGGTTAACTTACAATGAATTAAATGAAAAAGTAGATAGAGTAGCAGCTTCACTCCAAAAGCTAGGATTAGGAAAGCAAGATCGTGTCATGGTGCTTTTAAAAAATAGAGTAGAAACTGTGGTATTATTTTGGGCTGTTCAAAAGCTTGGTGCGATATTTACTCCGATTAATTTTCGACTTTCACAGGAAGATATCATGTACTGCATTCAAGATGTGGAACCGAAGTTCGTTGTATTTGAAGATGCTAGTGAACATTTAATTATGAAGGAAACATTTAAAGAGCGTCCTATTTTTATTAGCATAAAAAAGAATAATCCTCTTGCTGATATCAGCTTTATAGAGTTAGAAGAACATAGTTTGACATCTTTTGACCGTGTGATTATTCAAGACCAAGATATATCAAGTATTTACTACACATCTGGAACAACAGGAGTTCCAAAGGGAGTTCCTCGTTCGCATAAAAACGAGTATGCTTCGGCAATGGCTCATATTGTACAGTGTGGATATAAACGGTTTGATACAACGTTAGGGGTTTTTCCCTTATATCATGTCATTGGCTTACGTTCATTGCAGGTAATAACTGCGTTAAACGGAAATTTTTATACCCTATCTGATTTTGATAGTCTTGAATCTCTACAAATTATCGATAAAGAAAAAGTTAATTGTCTTTTTCAAACACCGACTATGTACCATGACATAGTGTCACATCCATATGCAAAGGAAGTTGACTTTTCAACTTTACATACTTTAGTTTATTCTGGTGCTTCAATGTCTAAAGAATTAATTAATAAATGTGATGAGTTGATGAAACCTGAACGAATAGTTAATCAATACGGAAGTACAGAAATTTATACATTTACATATTCTCCTGACGTCAGAAGAAAACCTGGGACTGCAGGAAAGCCTGGTATTCACCAAAATATAAAGCTCGTTTCAACAAATTACAAAAAGGAAGCCTCATTCTATCCAAGGGTAGTTCCTAATGGTGATGTGGGTGAAGTAATCGTAAACATGAAATCTCCAGAAGCATTTAAAGGGTATTGGAACAGGCCAGATATAACGAAAAAGTGTATTTATGAAGGTTGGTATTACACAGGGGATTTAGGATTTATTGATGACGAAGGAGATCTAAATATAGTTGGGCGGATCGACGATATGATTATATCGGGGGGAGAAAAAATTTATCCCGAATTGATTGAAAAAGTATTAGTAGAGCATCCAAAAGTTAATGAAGTTATTATTATTGGAGAAGAGGATGAACGTTGGGGCCAAATCGTTGTTGCATATATTGTCCCGAACGACTGCTCAATCAGTTTTCAAGAGTTAGATCGGTTTTGTAAATATCACAACCAGCTGTCTAGTTACCAACGACCAAGGAAATACGTTCTTTTAGATCATATTCCTAAGAGCCCAACAGGAAAAGTATTAAGAAAAAAACTAAAGGAAAATATAATTTGTCCTTAATGTCCTTAAGTATTATCCTTTTTAAGGGTTGAACCATTTAAGTTCTATTGCTTTTAATTGAAGTTAAAGTAACCTAAAAAAGTGGAAGGAGATGCATAATGGCAGATATTATAGTAGTTGATGATACTGAAAGTAAGCAAATGATTAAGTCAATTTTAGAAGAAACTCCGTATCACTATTTTTCAATTAAATCAGCAGAAACAGCTACTAAAGCGATGCAAATATTAAGACAACACGAACCGTCTGTACTGTTCTTAGATGTATCTCTACCGGATGAGGATGGAATAGATTTTGGCAAGAAGGTGTTAGAAATGTATCCACACTTGCCGGTCGTAGTACTTACTCATCTGCAAATGTTTGATACAGTACAAAGATGTATTAATGCAGGATTTTCTGGCTATTTATTAAAACCTGTCGTTAAAAGTGAGTTAATGTCTATTTTCAGTCGAATTCTTGCACAAAATGCAGTTAGAAATCATGAACACATTTTACAACGAAAAAGCTCGGTGAACGATAGCTTTGAAACGGATCTTGCTAACCCAATAGAGACAGCAAAAAAGTTTATCCAATTATACTTTTATCAATCAATTACTCTAAAAGAAATCTCTAATCTTGTTTATTTAAGTCCGTCTCACTTTAGTCGTATGTTTAAAGAAGAGACAGGTTATAACTTTGTCGAATACCTAATGAGGTATCGAGTCGACCGTTCTAAAAACCAATTAAAGACCACCATGCTACCTATTGAAGTTATTGCTTGTCATCATGGGTTTTCAAGTGCAACTTATTTTTCAACTACGTTTAAAAAATTAGAGGGCGTTACGCCTAGTGAGTATCGGAGTTTATTTACAAATTTAAATGTCCAAAGCAAATAAGCAAAAATTTTAAAGACAATATCCAAAAAAATTAAAACAACTATAACCTAAATTTTCTTAAAATTAAAATAATAGAGAAGATTAAATACTAAAAAGTCTCAATCTTACTTAGATTACGTTATCTAATATTTTGAAAGCGTTTTATTAAGTGAGACAAAACTAAACAGGAGAGTGGGGAAAAGTATGCCGATTTATGAAAGAAAAGAAGGACAGGAACAGCCATATTGGCCAGTAGGACCGTTTAAAGTAAGATTACCTTTTGTCCATTACAGATGGGAGAAAGCAGAGTTCCTTCAAGCGCTAATTATGTTTGTTGTAAGCTTAGGGATGATCCCGTTATTAACAGAATATTTAGGTCTCCCTTATCAAGTAGCCTTAGCTTATGTTGTTATCGGAGGCATTGGATTTATGCTTCCTACACTTTTAGGGGTAGCGATGGTACCAGGTTGGATTACACCTGCTATTCCAGTTGTATTACTCTTCTTAGGGAATTTTGAGCCTGGACCACAAGCTATTCAAGCCCTATTTGCTTTACAATTTATTGTATTTGCGATCTTTTTTATCATGGGAATTACAAAGCTAGGAGGTAGGTTAGTAGAACTTGTTCCTAATTCATTAAAAGCCGGTATTTTGGTTGGAGCAGGACTTGCTGCACTAATGGGTGAAATTCAACACGGCGGCCGATTAATGAATACTCCAATTTCTTTAATTATTGGAAGTTTAATTGCTTTTTATATTTTATTTTCTTTATCTTTTAAACAGTTAGTAGAAAAACATAAACTTGCTAAATCGATTGCTGACTATGGCCTTGTTCCAGCAATGATTATTGCGATGGTTATCGGTTGGATGGTAAGTGAATATCCGTTAGCCAATGTAGAGTGGGGAATTACGAAGCCTGACTTTATTGGAATGTGGAGTTATCTACCATTCGCAGTTGGGTTTCCTGGATATGAAATATTTTTAATGGCAGTGCCAACAGCGATTATTGCCTATATTATAGCTTTTGGTGACATTATTGTCGGTAAGACACTTTTACAACGTGCTGATGCCAAACGTAAGGACGAATTAATTGATACAAACGTAAACCGTGTTCACCTTGTTACATCAATCCGTAATTTAATCCATGCATTCTTTGCTCCATACCCAGGATTAGCTGGACCGTTATGGACACCTGTTCAAGCAACGGTTGTAGAACGCTATATGCACGGACGAAAAGCAATGGATTCCATTCATAGTGGGATAGGAACGTTCTGGATTGCTGGGTTTATTGCTTTATTTATCTTACCTCTAGTCAGCTTATTTCAGCCAGTATTGCCAATTGCTCTATCATTAACATTAATTATTACTGCTTATGTGTGTATTAGTGTGGGTGTTGAACAAGTTCACACAACAACAGAACGTGGGGTAGCAGGTATCATGGCTGTAGTTCTAGCAATACACGGTGCAACATACGGATTAATTGCAGGTATTATTTTATACTTCTTAATTGAAAAAACGAGCTTATTTAAGGCAAAACAAAAAGAAGAAGTGAGCGAAAAAGAAGATAAAGCTAGTTAATCTATGAAAAAACAGTCTATGTGTAGGAGGAGATAGAGATGGATTTTATAAAAGAATATGAAGCAAAACTAAAAACACCAGTAGAAGCCGTACAAATGATAGAACCTAAAACGGATATCATTCTACCTGTAATGGCTGGTGAGCCTCCAGCTTTACTTGAAGCCCTTCCTAAACATAAAAAGTTAAGTGGAAATCGTCTTTATAGGATGTTGCCTGTCTATCCTACTTTAGATATTACGGAAGAGAGAATTAAACAAATTTCATTGTTTTTAGGTGGATTTGACCGAGCTGACTTTCATGAAGGTAAGGTAGATTTATTGCCTAATCATTTTTCCGATATACCCTCGTTATTAAAACAAGTGACAAAAGACCGCATATTAATGGCAGTCGTTTCGCCAATGGATGATGAAGGTTATTTTTCACTAGGAGTAAGTCCTGCTTATACATCTGCTTTGATTGCTGATGCTAAACAAATTATTCTTGAAGTTAATGAGTGTATGCCAAGAACATACGGTGAACAAAATAAAGTTCATATTAGTCAAGTGACTGCAATAATCGAAAATCATAAAGAGCTTCCATCTGCACCTAACCCTGTGCTTTCGGAGAAGCATGAAAAGATAGGGAAAACAATTGCAGGAATTATTAATGACGGGGATACGCTTCAAATTGGATTTGGTGCGATGCCTAATGCCGTTATGGAATTTTTAACTGACCATCGAGATTTAGGCATTTACACTGAAATGCTTCCAGATAAGGTTGTTGACCTTTATGAGGCAGGGGCAATTTCAAACGAAAGAAAGTCATTATATAAAGGGAAAACGACAATGACTTTTGCCTTTGGTACAAAAAGACTTTATGACTTTATGCATGAAAATGAAAATCTTTTTATGCTTCCTTGCGAGAAATCCAATGATTTGTGTACTATAGCAAAAATCGATAACCTCGTTTCAATCAATGCAACAGTTGAAGTAGACTTTTTAGGACAATGTAACTCGGAAACTGTAAAAGGGAAGTACTATTCATCATCAGGGGGACAAGCTGACTTTGCTAAAGGTGCAAGGTTAGCGAAAAATGGAAGAGGGATTATCTGCTTGTATTCTACGGCTAAGAATGACACCATATCAAAAATTGTACCTGCATTGCCGCAAGGAGCGGTTACGACTACATCGAAAAATGATGTAGATCTCATTGTAACAGAATACGGTGTTGCAGAGTTAAAAGGAAAGACAGTCCGTGAACGAACAGAAGCTTTAATAAACATTGCACACCCGAAGTTTCGTGAAGAGCTCGAATATGAAGCAAGAAAATTAGGCTTTTTACCTCACCGTAATATTATTGTGTAACCATTTGGTTCGTGAAAAACTATATAATAGTACGTCTAAAAAAACTGCCATTACACTTTAAAAGGTACCCTTTGTAAAGGACATTTTTAAAAAAGGCTCTAAAATATATGTTGGGGTTTTAAAAAAATTGAGCATATAAAAACACGCAAGCTCCAAAATCCTTTAGACTTGAATTGTCGAGAAACAAGAAAAAGGATAGGAGTTGCGTGCATATGCATTTTATCATGAATTTCCCTGGATTAGAAGAA
>NZ_JBLWFS010000036.1:0-30483 GCF_048323755.1 Alkalihalobacterium sp. APHAB7 | reverse complement strand
ATCTCTCTTTTTCTGTAAATATCTTTTTACTCATTTTGCGCTTCCCCAATCCTGTTTTATCTTTAAATATAAAAATACCCTACAGAGAGACTTTTTTAAAGTGTCTACTCTATAGGGTACATTTTACACATATGAACACTAAAGGTTTTGTTTGAAGTATGGTTTTTTAGACTATTTTCACAAAGACTGTTGCTCTTTGTGTCTGGACCCAAAAACGGTCCAAAAGCAAAGGCATACGAAAACAGCCTGCCTTTATTTATTTGTATTTTTGAATTCATCTTTAATAGTACTTAATAATTCAGGCTTTGTCATAATGTCATAAGCTGTATTTGCCATACATTTAGCTGCTAAAATTAGTCCTTCAAAACCTTGATCGCTCATGGCTGCCGCACGAAATTCATGGGTATGACAAGCATACGGTTCATTACAAATTTTAATATATGGGTGAATTGAAGGGACAACATGACTTACATTCCCCATATCTAGTGAACCTCCTGAACCCTTTTCATGAATGCTTGCTTCATCGATCCCTAGTTGGACAAGGTTTTCTGTAAAAGTCGTGGATAGCGCTTCATTCGTTCTCATATCGTCATATGAGAATTCATAGAAAGAAGTCTCAAGTTTGGCACCTGTAGCGAGTGCAGCTGCTTGGGCACAAGCTTTTACTTTTTCCACTACTTCATTCAAGTAACTACGATTTGCAGCCCGTACATAGAACTGTGCAACGGCATGGTCCGGTACGATATTTGCTGCTTTCCCACCTTCGGGAATAATACCGTGAATTCGGACATCTGAAGTTACGTGCTGTCTAAGTGCATTAATTGAATTGAACGTTTGAATGACTGCGTCTAAAGCATTGACTCCTTCATGTGGAGAGGCTGCGGCATGAGCTGCTTTGCCAAAGAATTCAAACTGAATAGCATCCATGGCTAACGACGAACCACTTTTTTCGTGTCGGTGGTATGGATGAACCATCATTGCGACATCGAGATGATTAAAAATTCCTTGTTCTGCCATCGTTACTTTCCCGCCACGTGTTTCCTCAGCTGGTGTTCCATACACGTATATTTTTCCACCACAACTTTTTAATACTTTACTTAAGCCAATCCCAGCGGCAATTGCCATCGTCCCAATTAGATTGTGACCGCAAGCATGACCTAGTTCAGGAAGGGCGTCATACTCTGCCATAAACCCGATCGTAGGACCAGGCATTCCACTGTCGTAAACAGCTTCGAATGCAGTTGGAAGTCCAGCCGTATCTAGTTGGACTTGAAAGTCGTGCTTTTGAAGTTCCTCAGATAATCGTTTTGATGCTTTAAATTCTTCATGACCTAACTCAGGGTTTTCGCCAATATATTGACTTATTTTATAAAAAGACTCTCGTAGTTGTTCAATTTCTTGATTGATGTTATTTTTCATTTGAATCCTCCATTAAATCCTATTGTGCACAAATATTGTATCATGATTGTTATTCTCCTAGTTTAATATAAATCTTTCGTTTTGCGAAGTAAATGGATTTGTGAGAAAATAAAGAAAAGTCAGTAGGAGGAGATTATAGTATGTTCAAAGAAGTATTTTTTACAGAATTGAAAGAACTAGCCGCAATACAAGGAGGGCCAGGGAATGAACAAAAAGTGGTTAAGCAGCTAGTGGAGTGGTTCAAGCCTTATAGTGATAAAGTTGAAGTAGATCATATGGGCAACATATTTGCTTATAAATATGGAAAGCAACCAGGTCCGACCATCATGGTATCCGCTCATTCTGATGAAATTGGTTGTGTAGTGCGGGATATTGATGAACGCGGTTTTCTTCGAGTGGAACGAACGGGAGGAATGATAGAAGCTCTAATGGTTGGTCGTAAAATTCAAGTTAACGATCATTTTGGTGTGATCGGGGTAAAGGCTGGCCATTTACAGACACCTGAAGAGCGAAAAAAAGTACCATCGATTTATGAGTTGTATGTAGACATTGGAGCAACATCTAGACAAGAAGTGAGAGAGATGGGCATTCAAATTGGTGATCCAATTACATATATTAGTGACTTAGACCGGTTTTCTAACGGAGATTTAATTTGTGGAAAAGCGATCGATAATCGAAGTTGCTGTGTGTTATTGCTGGAGCTATTTAAATCTTTAGAACAAGATGATTTTAATGGAACACTAGTTGGTGTGATTGCAGTGCAAGAGGAAGTTGGCTTAAGGGGTGCGAAAGTGGCTACATATAAAGTCAATCCTGACTACGCGTTTGTTTTAGATACCATTCCTTGTGCAGATACGCCAGATAGTCTTGGAAGCGGGTATCCAATAGGTATTGGAAAAGGGCCAGTTATACCGGCTTTAGCTGGTGGTGGAGTCAGAGGAAATATTATGTCAAGACAGATGAAACAAGTGATCATCAAATTCGCAGAGCAGCTTGATATCCCTTACCAGTTAGCGGTCATGTCTGGAGCGACAACAGACCTTGCAGCTGTTCATTTAGAAAGAGAAGGAATATTAGGTGGAGCGATTACGTTTGCACGCCGTTATTCCCACTCCCCAGTCGAAGTCGCCAATTTAAATGACTTTGAACAAGGCCTTGTTCTACTTAAAGAACTTATCCAAAACCAAGACCAGTGGGGAAGCATGGAGTTTATCTAGCCTCTAGAGAAGAAAGAGAGTGAGAGATGGTGCCAGGCACCTTTAGTACAGTAAATGGATAAAGGTGCCTGGCACCACGAAAGGATTGTGGGTTATGCAAATAGTTGAACGTGATGGACATACGGTTTATCCAATTGTAGTACCAGCAGGTTATGGTTTAGAGACATGTAATTTTTATCTTCTTGAACACGGTGAAAGGCTAACGCTCATTGATGCTGGAATGCCCGACAAAAGCAGTTGGGAAGGATTGATGGAAGTGTTAGAAAAGAACAACTTTCACCTGCATGACATAACAGAAATCTTGCTAACACATCATCATATTGATCATGTTGGGTTAGTTAACCAAATTACAGAAAAGCATTCGGTCCCTGTATATGTGCATCCATTAGCGACTCCGAGATTGAAAAGGGATGCTCAGTTCCTTAAAATAAGAGTCGATTTTTTTGAACAGTTGTACCGCGAAATGAATTGTGGAAACCAAGGTGAGAAACAAGTTCATTATTTAAAAGCCTCACTCGAAAAGAATGAGCACCAAAAGCTTACAGCAGACATTACACCTATTCAGGGAGGAATGAGTCTGTTTGACTTCACTATCATTGAAGTGCCTGGACATGCACCAGATCAAATAGCCTTTGAAGATGAAGGTAGACAGTGGTGTTTTGCTGGTGACCAACTAATCAAACATATTTCGAGTAATGCGATAGTTGAACCTGACTTAGAAGGAAACCGAATTCAGTCCCTAATCGATTACAAAAAATCTTTAACAGCCTTCAAAGACCTAAATGTTGATCTAGTATTTTCGGGTCACGGTGAATTAATTGATAATCCAAAACAACTAATTGAAGCGAGATTAGAAAAAATCGAGAAAAAATCACAAAAGATAAAAAAATTAATTAAAGACGGAATTTTAACTGGTAATGAACTGGCACAGCAATTATACGAACGACAGTATGAAAAGCAGTTCCCGTTAGTCATGTCAGAAATCATCGGCCATTTGGATGCATTAGAGGCGGAAGGCCAAATTGAAAAAAGGATGAAAAGTGGAGTTTGGTATTATTATGCCATCTAGGAGTATTGTTTTGTTAAACGGTTATAATCCTAGTTCACATCTACGATCATCTATACAAACTAGGTAAGTTAAAAAAAGAAAGCTGAAAAGTTTAACCTTCTTGGACATAAATCCATGAAGGTTTTTTGATGTGAAATCCTTTTGGAAATGGAGAGGATTTCAGCCCCTGGTCTGATGATACATTATTAAAATAGCGTAAAATTTGTTTTATTAGGTAACATTCACAAATAGAATAAGATGGGAAAGGGTGAGGTGAATGACAATAAATCGATCTGAATATGCAATTGAAGCAACAGGATTAGTCAAGGTATTTGGTAGAAATCGAGCGGTTGATGGGGTAAATTTGAAGGTGCCTAAAGGTACGGTATATGGGATTTTAGGTCCAAATGGCGCAGGGAAGACAACGGCAATCCGGATGCTTGCTACGTTATTAAAGCCGGACGGCGGATCGGCAACCATTTTAGGGCATGACCTATCGAATGAAGCGAATGAAGTTCGGCGCAAAGTCAGCTTAACCGGACAGTTTGCTTCTATTGACGAAGACTTATCAGGAATGGAAAACCTCGTGATGATCGCACGACTTATGGGTTACTCGAGAAAAGGAGCAAAAGAAAGAGCCATTGAATTATTACGCGCTTTTGGTTTGGAGGAAGCAGCAAAGCGCCAAGTTAAAAAGTATTCTGGAGGAATGCGCCGTCGTATTGATATTGCAGCAAGCATTGTTGTAACACCAGAACTTTTATTCTTAGATGAACCAACAACAGGACTTGACCCACGCAGTCGTAGTCAAGTTTGGGATATCGTACGTGTTTTGGTGAGTACTGGAACAACGGTATTATTGACGACACAATACCTTGATGAAGCGGATCAATTGGCTGATCGAATTGCAGTCATTGATCGTGGGAAAGTAATCGCTGAGGGGACGAGTGGTGAACTAAAAGCATCAGTTGGTTCAGGAACATTGCACGTTAGAGTCCTAGATCCAGAATTGAGGCCACAAGCAGAAAAAGTTCTTACTACTATATTAGATACTTCAATTCAACTTGCTTCAGATCCAGCAGCACTTTCAGCCCGTGTTTCCGATACAGAGCGGGTAGCTTTTGCTCTTGGTGAACTTTCAAGGGCAAATATTGCTATTGCTGATTTTTCGCTAGGTCAACCAAGCCTTGATGAAGTGTTTTTGACATTAACCGGAAGGCCAGCTGAAGATAACTCTACAAAAGAGGAGGCTCGTTAATGAACACAACAAGTAATCCCTCTAAGCCGGAAGTTGACGAAGCTTTACGCTCGGCATTGGCACCAGGAAATCGTCCTGAAAAAGCAAGTGGCTTGACTTCTTCACTCGTTTTCGGCTGGAGAGCGATATTAAAAATTAAATATGTACCTGAGCAGTTATTGGATGTAACGATGTTCCCCATTATGTTTACGCTTATGTTTACGTATCTGTTTGGCGGTGCGATTGCTGGCTCTACTAGTGAATATTTGCAATTTTTATTACCAGGGATTTTAGTACAAACGGTCGTCTTTACATCTATTTATACCGGAACGGCATTAAATACTGACATTTCAAAGGGGACATTTGACCGATTTCGTTCATTACCAATTTGGGGGCCGTCTCCTCTTGTCGGCGCTTTATTAGCGGACACTATTCGATATTCAATTGCATCATCTATTGTCATAGTCCTCGGCTTAATTTTAGGATTTCGCCCGGAAGGTGGAGCTCTAGGCGTTCTTTTAGGTGTAATGCTTTTACTCGTTTTTGCTTTTAGTTTGTCGTGGATTTTCACGACACTTGGGTTAGTTATGCGAACGCCTAACGCTGTTATGGGGGTCAGCATGGTCGTCCTTTTCCCATTGACATTTGCTAGCAATGTGTTCGTCGATCCTCGAACGATGCCGTCTTGGCTACAAGCATTTGTTGAAGCAAACCCAATCACATTACTTGTAACAGCAGTGCGTGGTTTGATGCAAGGAACCGTAACGATTAATCAGATAGCTGCTGTGTTAATTGCGTCAGTTGTTATCGTCGTCATTTTTGCTCCGCTTACGATTTATTTGTATTGCAATAAGAAGTAATTCTATTATAAACTATGATACAAAGTTTATTGTTTTTAAAATTCTGAAAACTAATTGACATTCTTGGTAACTACTCTTATAATTTGAATTAACTTTAAGATACTTACCTTTGTTAGATCACCTCTTTCAAAATCGTAAGTACTAAAAAGTGAGCAAAACTAAAAATACTTATTAAAATACTTATTAAAATACTTATACAATAGCTGAGGATTTACTATGACTCTATTAACGTAGAGCAGTGAGGTAATAATAGCCAGCTGTATTATGTTTATTCATAATGCAGTTGGCTATTTTTGTTTTTATTACTTTTTACGGTTAATTATCAAAGGAGGGAGTGTTAAATGAGTGCACTGAATGGGATTAAAGTTTTAGATTTAACGAGAGTGTTAGCCGGTCCATATTCTACGATGATTTTGGGTGATTTAGGGGCAGAAATCATAAAAGTAGAAGCGCCTGGTGGAAGTGATGACACTAGGTATTGGGGTCCACCCTTCAAAGGTACAGAAAGTGCGTACTATTTATGTGCCAACCGAAATAAACGTGCCATCACATTAAATTTAAAATCGGAAGAGGGAATAGAAGTTTTAAAGAAGCTTATTAAACGATCTGATGTCGTTATTGAAAATTTTAAAAGTGGTACGATGGAGAAATGGGGTCTTGGTTATGATGTAATGAAAACCATTAACAAAGAGATTATTCATTGTTCCATTACAGGTTTCGGACAAAATGGACCCTACAAAAACCTACCTGGCTATGATTTTATTATCCAAGCAATGTCTGGATTAATGAGTATAACCGGGAGTGATCAATCAGGTCCTATGAAAGTAGGTGTTGCAATATCAGATATTGTTACCGGCCTTTATGCCAATATTGGTATTTTGGCTGCACTACAAGAAAGAACTCGATCAGGAGAAGGACAAAGTATTGATATTTCCTTATTTGACTCTCAAATCAGTGCATTAGCGAATGTAGCAAGTAATTATTTGATTTCGGGTAACATTCCAGGGCTATTAGGAAATCAACATCCCAATATTGTGCCGTATCAGCCCTTCCCGACACTGGACGGAGAAATGGTCGTTGCGGTTGGGAATGATGGGCAATTTAAGAAGTTGTGTACCTTGCTTGATTTAGAAGCAATATCAACAGACGACAAGTTTACGACGAACTCAAAACGATTGGAAAATCGGGAGGAGTTAGTAAATATACTTACTAAAAAAATGAAAACTAGGACATCAAAGGAGTGGCTACTATTACTTAATGAAAATGGAATCCCTGCTGGACCTATTCAAAATATGGAGCAAGTTTTCAATGATCCACAAGTAAGGGAAAGAAATATGATCGTTGAGATGGAACATCCAACTGCAGGGAACGTTCACTTAGTGGGCAGCCCGCTAAAGCTTTCTCGTACACCTGTAGAAATTCATTCACATCCACCAATTGCAGGGGAACATACAGATGAAGTTTTAGCAGAGATAGGGTATTCAACTGACAGGATACTAGCTTTAAAGGAAAATAATTCGATTTAGGGGGAAATATCAATGATGAATTTTTCGTTTTCAGAAGAGCAAATAATGTTAAGGAAGATGGTTCGTAGTTTTGTTGATAAAGAAATAAATCCATATATTCAAGAGTGGGATGAACAACAATACTTTGAAAGAAGTATCATGGGGCGCCTAGCGGATTTAGACTTAATGGGTGTTTGTATTCCAGAAGAATACGGTGGTAGTGGAATGGACTATAATTCCTTGGCGATTGTATGTGAAGAGCTAGAAAGAGGTGACACTGCATTTCGTACCGCAGTATCTGTACACACAGGATTAAATAGTATGACCCTTTTGCAATGGGGCTCAGAAGAACAAAAACAAAAATACTTAGTCCCACAAGCTAAAGGATTGAAAGTAGGAGCATTCGGATTAACAGAACCAAATGCAGGTTCAGATGTAGCAGCCCTTCAAACGAACGCAGTGCAAGACGGCGACGATTATATATTAAACGGATCGAAGACCTGGATTTCTTTATGTGATGTTGCTGACAACTTCCTCGTATTTGCTTATACAGATAAGTCGAAGAAACATAAAGGAATTTCTGCTTTTATTGTAGAACGTGAAATGGATGGTTTTTCATCGAAAGCGATTAAAGGGAAGTTAGGAATAAGGGCTGGAAATACTGGTGAAATCTTTTTTGATAATGTAAGGGTTCCTAAACAAAACTTAGTAGGCCAGGAAGGAGAAGGCTTCAAGATCGCGATGTCAGCGTTGGATAATGGACGTTTTACAGTTGCAGCTGGTGCTTGTGGTACTATTATGGCGTGCCTTGAGGAAAGTGTAAAATACTGCCATGAACGTAGTACATTTGGTAAAGAGATTGGAAAACATCAATTAGTTCAACAAATGATTGCAAAGATGGAAGCGGGTCTTCAAATGTCTAGACTTTTAGTATATCGTGCAGGCTATTTGAAAAATGAAGGTATAAGAAATACACGAGAAACGTCATTAGCCAAATGGCAGTCATGTGATTTCGCTTTAGAAGCTGCAAATGATGCGGTGCAAATTCATGGAGCTTATGGTTTTTCAAACGAATATCCAGTAGAGAGATATTTACGGAATGCAAAAGCACCTGTGATATATGAAGGTACGAGAGAAATTCATACGATTATGCAAGGAGAATATGTTCTGGGATATCGTGAAGATAAGCCACTCTCAAAAACATTACCAGCTTGGCCATTTAAAAAACAAAGAGAAGAGGCAGTAAATTAATTACTGTTTTCCATAAACTAATTTAAGAATTGACCTTGGGGAAGTTAATTTCCTCAAGGTGTTTTTTTGATGCTCTTATTAATATTATCGCATTTTTTAGAAGGAAACTTCCCGAAAAAAGGGAAATATGTAGTATATCATTTGTGTATTTGAGAGGAGCAAGATCATCATGTATCATCCGAAGACTCTATTTATTGCTGGACACTCACGATTACCTCAAGGAATGGCGGCAAAGAGCGTTTTTGATACGTTAACAGTCACTGTTGAGGTCGATTATAAATATGGAGTAATCCTTAATGCATCCTGTACATTAGCAACTGAACATGGTCGTCAGTACATTGGAGACCTATTAAAAGGTTTTAGTTTAAAAGATGGAATTGAAGAGCCAATTGAAAGTATACAATTACAATATCGTGGAAAAGCAACGAATGCTATTGTCGCTGCATTAAAAGACCTTCATTTACAATATAAACAGATTAATGAAGAATAAATACTTATTTTCAAGAAGTTGTTTACAATTGATCTTTCTTAGACGAACTTTCCACCATTATTGTTCATAATCCCCGTAAATAAACGCACACTACTTGTTAGGTGTGTTTATTTGTTATGAAAAGGAGAGCGAACGAGTGAGCAAATTTAAAGTTGTTGTTACGGATTATGAATTTGAAACACTAGCACCAGAACTGGAAGTGTTGAAAAAAGTGGATGGGGTTGAGTTTGTTCCCGTTCAATGTCGCACAGAGGAAGAGGTTATTCAGGCCGCGCATGATGCGGATGGATTAATTAATCAATATGCACCCATATCTCGTAAAGTCATTGAAGCTCTAGAAAAGTGTAAAGTCATTTCTCGGTACGGAGTTGGAGTCAATACAATTGATATAGAGGCAGCTACGGAAAAAGGGATTATCGTGGGTAATGTTACGGATTATTGTATGGATGAAGTATCTGATCATGCATTTGCTTTATTAATGGCCTGTGTAAGAAAGGTTGTTACTTTGAATTCTGCGGTAAAGAGTGGTAACTGGGACTTTAAAGTAGGTGTACCAATTTTTCGTTTGCGCGGCCGAGTGCTAGGGTTAGTAGGATTAGGGAAAATTCCACAAACTTTAGCTGTAAAAGCGCAAGCGTTTGGAATAAAGGTGGTTGCTTATGATCCAATTTTACCAAAAGACGTAGCTGACTCATTAAATGTAGAACTGTTAGAACTTAATGATTTATGTAAGGTATCAGATTTCATTTCAGTACATGCCCCATTAATAGAAAGTACACGAGGTATGGTAAGTACTGAGCAATTTAATGTGATGAAGAAAGAAGCTTTTATTATAAATACTGCACGTGGACCAGTAATTGATGAAAAAGCATTGATTGAAGCTTTACAAGCAGGGAAAATTGCTGGAGCGGGCTTAGACGTTCTTGAGCAGGAGCCTATACGAAGTGATAATCCATTGCTTCAAATGGATAACGTTATTTTAAATCCTCATATCGCTTGGTATTCAGAAGAGGCACAACTTGAACTAAAGAGGAAGACTGCTCAAAATGTTGCGGATGTTTTAAGCGGTTTCTATCCTACATATTTAGTTAATCAAGATGTTAAAGATAAAGTTAATTTACAGGAAAAGTAAAGGAGAGAAAAGCTGAGATGAGTAGTGAGGTTCGTTTTAAAGGTATAATTCCACCAGTATCGACGATCTTTACTAACGAAGGTAAGTTAGATGAAATCGGGATGGGTAAGTTAATTGACTATCTCATCCAGTCCAACGTAGATGGATTATTTTTTCTTGGTACCGGAGGAGAATTTAGTCAAATGACAATGGAAGAGAGGAAAGAGGTCGCACAATTTGCAGTGGACTATGTTGGTGGACGAGTACCGGTTTTAATAGGTACAGGGAGTTCTAGCACAAGAGAAGTTATTGAATTAAGCCTTCATAGTAAAGAGGTTGGTGCAGATGGAGTGATTGTAATTAACCCATACTATTGGCCTTTATCCGATGAACATCTTTTTCAACATTATGCTGAGATTGCAAAGAGTGTGGATTTACCGATTTTTTTATATAACTTTCCTGGATTAACCGGTCAAGATTTATCCCCCGATTTTGTACTTAGGTTAGTAAACGAGTATTCACATGTAGTTGGAATAAAAGAAACTGTCGATACAGCTGGGCATATTCGCGAAATGGTTTTAAAAGTAAAAGGGAAGCATCCTCATTTTAGTGTCTTATGTGGATTTGACGATCATTTATTAAATACACTCGCCTTAGGTGGGGACGGTGTCATCTCAGCCAGTGGAAATTTTGCACCTGAATTAACGGTTGGGATTTATACTGCCTTTCAAAACAATGATATGAAAACAGCAGTTGAATTTCATCAACGTTTGGCCCATATTCCGTTAATGTATAAGCTCGATTCACCATTTGTTAATGTCATAAAAGAAGCTATTCAAATGACAGGACAGGACATCTCTACCTATGTGTTACCTCCAGCAAGATCGTTAAGTGATGAGAAGAAACATGAGTTGAAGGTTATTCTACAAAAAGCAGGATTAGTTTAGGTTTTGCTAGAATAATGTTTACTGTTGTATAAATGAAAAAGCGCTGTTAAAGAATATTGTTTATTTTTTCAACCTGCCCAAAATCAACGGATTTCCACAGTATTATTTAACATAGCTAATGAAAAAGAGGACAACAGCTTCACTAAGCATGGTACTTTTCTAGGTACTGTGCATTTTTTATTAAGATACCTTACTCGTATTCGTACCTCTAATAACCTATTTTATCCAAGATTAGACAAGTAATTATTGTAGTTATTTTGTTTATTTGCCATAATGGATAATATACAGCTAGTAGCTCGATTTAGCGATTTACATGTGTAAAAAGAACACTAGAAGGTAGGTAGTATATGTCGGAGCAAAATATCACGAGAATAAACTTGGATGGGAAGGAACTTATTTTAATTGGAACTGCCCATGTTTCGAAGCAAAGTGCTGAACAAGTAAAAGAAGTTATTGAAGCGGAGCGTCCTGATTCAGTTTGTGTGGAATTGGATGAACAACGATATCAATCCATTATGGATAGTGATAAATGGAAGGACATGAATATATTTAAAGTCATTAAAGAGAAGAAGGCCACACTTCTATTAATGAATCTTGTTATTTCTTCTTTCCAGAAACGAATGGCCAAGCAGTTTGGGATTAAGCCAGGACAAGAAATGATTCAAGGTATTGAATCGGCAGAGGAAGTAGGTGCAGAGCTGGTTTTAGCGGACCGTAACATTCAAATCACTTTTGCCCGTATTTGGTATAATATTGGATTTTGGGGAAAAGCCAAGCTTCTTATGGAAATTTTCGGCAGTATTTTTAATAAAGAAGAAATCTCAGAGGCAGACTTGGAAAAGATGAAAGAGCAAGATATGCTTGACTCCATGCTTCATGAATTTACTGTTTCGTTTCCAAAGTTGAAGGTACCGTTAATTGATGAGCGTGATCAGTATTTAGCACAAAAAATTAAAGAAGCTCCAGGTCATAAGGTTGTTGCCGTTTTAGGTGCTGCACATGTTCCGGGGATTAAAAAAGAAATACATAATGAAAATGATTTAGAGGCGATTTCCAAACGACCGCCAAAATCAAAAGCGCCTACGATCATTGCATGGATGGTTCCAATAATCATTCTTAGCATTATTGGTTATACCTTCTTTATGAACCCTTCGGTTGGACTTGACCTCACATTAAGTTGGATTTTATGGAATGGCTCCTTTGCAGCGCTTGGAGCAGCGATCGCCTTAGGGCATCCTTTAAGTATTATAACTGCATTTATTGTAGCGCCGCTAAGTTCTTTAAATCCTCTACTAGCCGCTGGTTGGTTTGCTGGATTTGTAGAAGCCTACTTACGGAAACCCAAAGTGGGCGATTTTGAAAACTTGACTGAAGATGTTTTCACCGTCAAAGGATTTTGGAGTAATATGGTGACACGTATCTTATTGGTCGTTGTCTTAACGAACTTAGGAAGTGCTTTAGGGACGTTTATTGGAGGAGCCGATGTCATTAGGCAGTTTATCCAAAATATCCTTGGAGCTTAATTAACCATGAATCTGAATGATTAAAGTAGCACCTTTAAAAGGTGCTACTTATTTTTGTTATTTGGAGAATTGAGACTTATCCTTTATAATAACTTTTTATGATTTGGCTGTTTTTCGTAAACTTTGTTGCTTCTAGCTATTGGAAAAGAGCCTATGATTTAGATGGTTCTATTATGTAGCATGTATTTAAATAAAAAAATGATATAATAAAGATTAGATTACTAGCAGGGGGAAGTTAACTTGGTAAAGCCGTTTGTAAAGTGGCCAGGAGGCAAGACTGGCGAACTGGAAATAATCCATCAATTTTTGCCTACATCAATGAATAATTATATAGAACCTTTTTTAGGTGGTGGGGCATGTTTTCTATCAATCCCGAAAGAAAAATATCATCAGGCTTTTGTTAATGACTTTTCCGGGGAGCTTATTGCATTATATAGATTAATTAGAGAAAGAAATGAGTTGTTTAATCGTTACTTACACGATATTTGGGATGTGTGGAGTTTCTTTGGAATGCTTTCCAACGATTATTATGAAACACTTCGTCGCTATTATCAGCGATATAAGAGTGATGAAATAGAAAAAGACGAATTAAAAGATTTACTTCATGAATTTATTGAGAGTAAGCGAAACGAAATTGCTCTAGGTGTGCAAAATAGTTTAGAAATAAATTTTGAGAGATTAATTAAAGAATTGAAAAAATCCATCCTTTCAAAGTTTACTAATACAAAAAATAATGAATTGAAGAAAGGTAATTTACCTGAAGAAGATTATCGTAAAAACTTTGAAGCGAGTATTCGAGCGAGCGTCTATACGTATTATCGATACTTGTATAATGAAAGGGTAAAGTATAATCTCAACCAGGAAATGCATATTGCTTTATTTTTCTATTTACGTGAATTTTGTTATTCCTCCATGTTTAGATATAACAAGAGCGGGGGCTTTAATGTTCCGTACGGAGGGACATCCTATAATAGTAAGGCATTTAACCATAAAATTCAGTATTTATGGAGTGAAGATCTTCAAGATATCTTAAGTCATACAAATATTTATAATGCTGACTTCCAAGAGTTTCTTGAAGAGGTACCTATTGATGAAGAGGATTTTATATTTTTAGATCCACCGTATGATAGTGATTTTTCAACATATGCTAATCATTCATTTGTGAGTAAGGATCAGGAGCGTCTAGCTAACTACTTACTAAATCATTGTAATTGCCGTTTTATGCTAATTATTAAGAATACCGATTTCATTTATAATCTTTATAATCAACCGGGGATAAATATCATTGGTTTTAATAAAGAATATAGTGTTAGTTTTATGGATCGTAACGACCGAAAAGTAGAACATATATTAATAACGAACTATAAAAGGTAGAGCAGCTGTCTCTACTTTTTTACATATGTTTGCAGTATGTAGAAGGAGGATGAGAAAGTGAGCAATTTTACCGAGCGTGAAATTCTTGTAGTGGCAAAAAAATTATTAGAAGAGTCGGGAGAAATGACAACGACTGAATTAAAAGAAGCCTTGTTGATTGAAATGGAGCCAGACGGTAATGATTTACAAATTAATTTAAATCGAAACGATACGAAATTTGAGCAAAAAGTGAGAAACATGGTTTCGCATCGGGAAAATAACGAGCTATTGAAATATTGTGAGTATCGGCGGGTCGGTAATAATGGTGTCTTAAGGTCAAGAGCTCTACCAAAATTTGAAAAGGAAGATGAAGAGAAAGAAGAAATCGAGGCTCGCAAAGAAAAGAAACGAAGGTTTCGAGCAAGAAGAGTAAATTTTGAAGCATTGAATATTAAAAATCAAGAGCTTGGATTAAAAGGTGAGGAATTTGTCCTTAATTATGAAAAAGGTAGACTAAACCCTATTCTTAGTGAAAAAGTCATTCATGTGTCTGTCGAAGAAGGTGATGGTGCTGGCTATGACATTTTATCTTATGACGACAAAGGGAAACCAAAATTCGTTGAAGTTAAAACAACAACTGGTGCAAAAGATACAGAGTTTTACTTAACTGAGAACGAAAAAGCGTTTATTGAAGAATATCATGGTCAAGTTGAAATTGTAAGAGTATTTAATTTTGATATGAATACAGGTAAAGGAGAAATTTTCCGGATCAGTGGAGAAGATTTGTATAAAAAATTGGCACTTAAGCCTGTAGTGTATAAAGTGTCGTTCATATAAAATTGGTTCTATTTTCTTAAAAGCTATGTTAAATAATACTGTTGATATCCGTTGATTTTGGGCTCATTGTGTGAAATGTTAATTTCACATGCCTTTCAGGAATGAGCCCAAAATTAACAAAGTTTGAGAACAGCCTAATAATTTGAATGGTAATTATCAGGGAATAGTCCAGATCCTTGTCCATAAGGGTATCCATGGTGCCAATGGTATTCATGGTGTTTTATTGGTGATTTCATTTTGTGGTGTTGATTTTTTGTAGATTGCTCGGCTTTAACTTGTTGGTTGTGATGAGTCATACTGTGATGTAATTTATGTTGATAATTATAGGGGTGTTTATAACTAGGGTTTACACTAGGTTGAAAGTAGCCAACGTTCCCGTGATAAGGATATGAGTAAGGATGATATCCATAATGTCCCTGAAACATATTAGCGTATGGCCAAAATTGGCTATTTATAGAGCTGGATCTAACATTAGTGGGTAAAGTTGGGTACATACCTTGAAATGAAGTTGTATACATCTACATTCACCTCCTTCAAGATATAACCTATTTTATTGAAGACTACCTAGAAAAGAGCTTATCCCTATTGAAATTAGGCGAACGAATAGAGGTTATAAACTTCGATAATCAAGTGAGAAGGAGAAATAAGATGAAACTACAGAAACAGTTTGAAAAAACGTGAGGCACTGTTTTAAGGAGCGTGGGGATGGGGCTAATTAGCTAAAAAATCTTTTTATAAAGGAAATTCTTGATATAGACTGAAAGGTAGTCGAGTCCAAAATCAACAAAACTCTTTAACAGCGCCAAAATAAAAAAGGCATCCTCTAACTTAAGAGAGCGCCTTTCATCTAACGTTAGTTTTAAATATGTATGTGTTTTTTAAGTTAGAGCTATTCCGTATTCTTGTAGTAAATCCGATAAAACAGCCCTTTCATTACCGTCTCTGCCATCCACATGAGTAGCCGTAATTAGCGAATTCAGGATAGCCTCTTCAGTGGCTTCACCAATGGCTCGGAAGGCTACATCAATGTCTTCTTCGTGTATGGTTGGAATGGATAGACATTTAGCCGGTTTTTCGTGAGGTATTTTCGTTGCAGTAGAAAATCCAATCGCGATGTCACCACTGCCATTTGAAATGATCGATCCTGTTCGTGCTAACCCTGTGACTGTTCGTTTGATAATTCGGTTAAGTTGTCTTTCAGATACAGGAAGGTCGGTTCCGACGATAAAAATAATTGAACCTTTGTCTCTTCCTTCATGATGCTGGCTCATGGCTTCCTCTAGACTTCTACCAATTGCCTTCTCATTAATCGTTAAATCACTCAATCTTCCAAAGTTAGATAATACTAATACTCCCATTGTGTATGTCCCGTGGTCAAGGTGAATTAATCTTGAAGCACTACCAATCCCCCCCTTTAAAGAATAACAAACCATTCCGGTTCCAGCTCCAACTGTTCCTTCTTTAAATTCTGAGGCTGAATTTTCTATGGCTTGAAGTACGTGGTCTTTCGTAATTGCTCTAGCTCGAATATCGTTTAAAATCATATCATTACATTCACCGATAAGAGGATTAACTGTTCCTGTCGTTCGTCCGATTTCTGGGTTGTGGTCTAGCATATATTCGATTAGTGCATCTGCAGCAGTTCCGACGCTTAAGGTATTGGTTAGTATAATAGGTGTTTCTATCGTTCCTAATTCATTGACTTGAATCGTACCCATTGTTTTTCCGAACCCATTGAGTACATGAGTCGATGCAATTAACTTTTCCTTAAAAAGATTACCTTGATGGGGGAGTATGGCAGTCACCCCCGTTTGAATGTTAGCCTTACTTAACGTTAGATGACCTACTGTAACACCTGCAATATCAGTAATTGCGTTATACCTTCCAGTTTCTAATTCTCCTATTTTTACACCGTAATCTCTAATTCTTTTTTGACCAAGCATGAACAACCACCCTTTCGTATGTACAAACATTATTGTCGGTGAAAAGATATATTAAAACCTTACAGGCGACCGGGTTCGATATCATTAAAAAACATTGAGAAGTATGGAGAAATTTTTTACAGTCATCAAGACCGGCTGTTTGAAAACTATCAACTTAGACTATTAATTGATCCTATTCTGTCTGCAAGGTTTATAACGGAAGAGGAAAAGAAACACTTAGTAACCAACTTAAAAAAGCTGACAAGTAAGCATACAGCCAAATCATTGCCAGATCCGATTGTGTATCATCAGTCGATTAATAGTGATTACCAATTAATAAAATTACATGTAGATACGATACTGCCATTTACGAACAATGAGGCAGATATTAGACAGACAGATGAGAATACCTTCATAATAAAAGCGAAAGCAAAAATAAGTGACGGATTGAAAGGTTGGATCTTGACCTGGGGCAGTAAAGTAAAAGTCCTTTCACCACCTTCTTTAGTAGAAGAGATTGAGGTGGAAATTCAGAAGATGTTGAAGCATTACTTGAGGTAGATATGTTAAGTCACCATCTTTACAATCTAGCTATGTTAAATAATACTGTGATATCCGTTGGTTTTGGGCTCAGCGTGTGAAATTTTAATTTCACACGCCTTTTAGGAACTGAAAGGTTAAAAAAATAACCTGAAATGAACGAGAAAATGCATTTTCTCACAGAATTTCAGGTTATTTTTTCAGGAATGAGTCCCCATCATCTTAAATGACATATAAAATCTAGAGCCTCTTAGCCCTTGTCTAATCATTTTCCTTATTAAACCAAAGTGGATCATTATTATCAACTTCACCATTATAGTTGATAAATACTTCTTCACCCTTTTTTATATCCTTGTATGCATAGTAATCAAAAGTGTGGTTGTCAAAATTAATTTCATAGGTTGCATTCGGTTCATACGAATGGTTGAACAGCATTCCAAATCCTAAGACAAGTGCAGTATGGTTAATACCGTACTCATACACATAGTCACCCAAAATCGTTTGCTCTAAAAATTCGTGTTGTTCATTAGGAACAGGAACAACGGGGGCTTCGTGGAAAAGCTGCCCTTTTGCTATGTCTTGTGTTGCAAAAACTCCTCGGTTGAATTCACCTTCACTTATTGTAGAGTTTCTTACCTCAATCATGTTAGTCACCTTCACAATCTGCTTTTTTTATCTTTTCTCCTATATGACTGTACCATTCTATTCTAGACAGGACAATTGAAAGGTACTATAAAACGGAGCTAATTACAAAATGGAGCCATAGTAAAACTAAAGTTGCTTCAGTAGAGAAGCGTTAAAGTACGCTTAGAAATCCAAACATTTATAATCGGTAGTTTGATAAAAAGCTTAAAAATTCGTGTTGCGCTTGGTGAGAGTATTTTAGGATTGCATATGTATTGGCTTCAGGAAGTGGAAATGATCGAGAGTCCACTTCAAGTAACCTTCCTTCGAGTAGTTCTCTACGAATGGTTGATGAAGGAAGATAGGATACTCCAAGTCCTTCCATAATAAAACGTTTTGTAATATGAATTTGTGAGACCTTCATCATTCGGACAGAAGGGTAAAAGAGTTTTACTGTCTTACATAAGTTATCCCAATAGCCAGGGTGATTATGTGTTAATAGGCGATTCGATGATAAAATCTCCTCTTCTTCAAGTGGAAAAGCTGACTCAAAATCTCGCCCATCATGTGGCGTTACTAAACAGACTTTATCTTTGTAAAGTAAAGTGGTATCAAGTTCTGGATGGAAGCTTTTTAAGCATGAAAGCCCAATATCAACCTTTTCCGTCAATACAGCATTTTCAATGTCTTTTGATTCAATGATTTCAATAGAAATCTCTACCTCTGGATGTTTTTTGATGTACTGTTTTAAAACAAAAGGTAATATAGTATCGGCGATTAAGGGGGAGATCGCAAGCGTCAGTTTTGTTGTATATCCTTGCGTGAATGTTTGCAGGTCCTCTAATCCGTTATCGTAAACAGCTATGATTTGTTTTGCATGCTGTAAATATCTTCTACCTCCCTCGGTCAGTTTGATTTTTTTGCCTTCCCTTTCAAAAAGGAGTACCCCGAGCTCCTTCTCCAATTGTTTAATGTGAACGGTGACGGTTGGTTGTGAAATAAATAACTGATCTGCTGTCTTACGGAAGTTCCCATTCTCCGCCGCTGTAATAAATGTTTTAATCCAATTTAATTCCATAAAAAGCTCCTTATTATATTTATTAATCATTTTATTTAAAAATATTTAATTTTATTAATCAGTTATATATTATACAATTTTTGTAATAAAAGGAAGGAGTGATTGCAATGGTTAACAAAGGATTAAAGGGTGTAGTAGCAGCTGAAACGGCAATAAGTGACATTGATGGGAAAGAGGGCAAGCTTATTTATAGAGGTTATGAAATCCGTAATCTAACAGCTTCCCATTCATTTGAAGAAATTGCTTTTTTATTATGGTTTGGACATTTACCGACAGTGACAGAAATAGATAAGTTAAATACGGAATTTATAAGAAACAGGTATTTAACTGAAACAATGAAAGCTGTTATGGATCATCTTCCTACAAATATGGATGTAATGAGTGTTATTCGAACCGTTGTTTCTGCAGAGGGTACGATTGATTATGGATGGAAGCCGACTATTGCTCAAGCGATTACGCTAACTGCTGTAATGCCGACCATTATTGCGCATTGGTATAACAAGATCAATGGTAAAGCATGTAATGAACCTTTAGGAACATTAAGCCATGTTGAAAATTATTTATACATGTTAAAGGGGAGTAGACCATTAAAAGCACAAGTCGAAGCACTTGAAACGTATATGATCTTAACTTTAGAACATGGAATGAATGCCTCAACCTTCTCGGCGCGAGTTACGGCTTCTACTGAGTCTGATATCGTATCAGCAATTACTTCTGCGATTGGTACGATGAAAGGTCCTCTTCATGGGGGAGCACCGTCTGGCGTTATCGATTTATTAAATGAAATTGGAACTTTTGAAAAAGCAGAAGACGTCATACGAAAGAAACTTGCGCTTGGTGAAAAGTTAATGGGATTTGGGCATCGTGTATACAAAACCCATGATCCTAGAGCGATCGCATTACGAAAGAAATTATTAGAGTTAAGCGGTGAAGATCGTTGGCTAGATCTCGCGGTTCATGTTGAAGATGTAGCGGTTAAGTTGTTAAATGAATTAAAGCCGGGTAGAGATTTATACACGAATGTTGAATTTTATGCAGCAGCCATTATGAAATCGATTGACTTGGCTCCAGAGCTCTTTACCCCAACTTTTACCGCTAGCCGTGTGGTCGGTTGGGGTGCTCATGTACTTGAGCAAGCAGATGATAATACTATTTTTAGGCCACAATCTGAATATGTGGGTACGATGCAACAAATGTAGTTTTGCAATAGACGCTTTCTTTTTAAGGAGGCGTTTTATTGTTTAAATAAATCTTATTAAATTGCTCTGAAAACAACGAAATACTAATTACAGTTTTCTTTTCATTCGACCTAATATGGCAACATAAATTATTTAAAATAAACGAATCCTATTTCAATAATTAGTAATTTAAATTGTAAAAATAATTAAAACCAATTTGACTTATAGGAATAATGTAGTACGATAAAATTATTCATTTATTAGTTTTATATTTTGTGAGGTGGATTTTGTTGCAATTACAAGTCATGAACAGTCCGTTTAATGAGGAGCAGGCAGAACTCCTTAACCGCCTTCTGCCAACATTGACAGAAACGCAAAAAGTGTGGTTATGCGGTTATTTAGCAGCGACTCAATCTGTTGCTGCAGCTCCAGGCGTAGTAGAAACACAGCCAACAGCAGTAACAGCTCCAAGTCCTACAGCTAAGGTAATTTCTAAAGAGGTAACCGTTCTTTACGGTTCGCAAACAGGTAACGCTCAAAGACTTGCCGACAGTACGGGTAAGACGCTTGAAAAACAAGGATTTAAAGTAACCGTTTCTTCAATGAGTGATTTTAAGCCTAATCAATTGAAAAAGGTAGAGAATTTACTAATTGTTATAAGTACACACGGCGAAGGTGAACCACCAGATAATGCATTATCGTTCCACGAGTTTCTTCATGGTAGACGTGCACCTAAGCTTGATGGTTTAAGATTTTCCGTATTGTCGCTCGGGGATAGCTCGTATGAATTTTTCTGTCAAACAGGAAAAGAATTTGATCAAAAGTTAGAGGATCTAGGTGGTACAAGACTATATGAGCGTGTGGATTGCGACCTAGACTTCGACGAGCCAGCAGCGGAATGGGTTAAAGGAGTAATTGGTGGCTTAAGTCAGGCACAAGAGGGCGCAGTCTCGGAACCTTCGGGAGTTTCTGCACCACAAACTGATACAACAGCTTATAACCGTACAAATCCGTTTGAAGCGGAAGTGCTAGAGAATTTAAATTTAAATGGTCGTGGTTCTAATAAAGAAACACGTCATCTTGAGATATCACTAGAAGGATCAGGCCTTACATATGAGCCAGGTGATAGTTTAGGTATTTACCCAGAAAATGATCAAGAGCTAGTTGAACTATTGTTAAAAGAAATTAAGTTCGATCCGAATGAGAGTGTGACTGTAAATAAACAAGGCACAACACGCTCTCTTAAGGAAGCGCTAAGCACACAATTTGAAATTACCGTTGTGACAAAGCCTCTTCTTGAGCAGATTGCGAAGTTGTCAACAAACAACGAGCTACATGAACTAATTTTACCGGGCAGTGAAGTAAAACTAAAGGAGTATATTAAAGGTCGTGACTTATTAGATGTAGTCCGTGATTATGGTCCTTGGGGAACATCAGCACAGGAGTTTGTTGCAGTTCTTAGAAAAATGCCACCACGCCTTTATTCGATCGCAAGTAGCTTATCGGCAAATCCTGATGAGGTCCATTTAACAATTGGTGCTGTACGATATGAAGCTCATGGACGAGAAAGAAAGGGTGTATGTTCTATTTTATGTGCAGAACGTTTACAACCAGGAGATAATTTACCAATCTTTATTCAAAATAACCAAAACTTCAAGTTGCCTGAAAATCCTGATACACCGATTATAATGGTCGGTCCTGGTACAGGAGTTGCTCCGTTTCGTGCATTTATGCAAGAACGTGAAGAAATCGCTGCAGAAGGTAAATCGTGGATGTTCTTTGGAGATCAGCATTTTGTAACAGACTTCCTCTATCAAACGGAATGGCAAAAGTGGTTGAACGATGGTGTCCTAACGAAGATGGATGTTGCGTTTTCTCGTGACACAGAAGAAAAGGTTTATGTACAGCACCGAATGCTTGAAAATAGTAAAGAGTTGTTCGAATGGGTTCAAGAGGGAGCAGTTGTTTATATATGTGGTGATGAAAAACATATGGCACATGACGTTCATAACACACTTCTTGCTATTATTGAAAAAGAAGGCAACTTGAGCCGTAAAGAAGCAGAAGCTTACTTAGCAAACATGCAACAACAAAAACGATATCAACGCGATGTATATTGATTGATTGGATTGAAAGGAGTATATAAACATGGTGAATAAGACTTTATTAAAAGCACCAGAAGGACCGCCGAGTGACGTTGAACGCATTAAAGAAGATAGTAATTACTTACGCGGTACATTAAAAGAAACAATGTTGGACCGAATTAGTGCAGGGATCTCAGATGATGATAATCGTCTAATGAAATTCCATGGAAGCTATTTACAGGATGATCGTGATCTACGTAATGAGCGTCAAAAACAAAAATTAGAGCCTGCGTATCAATTTATGTTACGAGTGCGTACTCCAGGTGGGGTAGCTACTCCTGAACAATGGCTAGTGATGGATGACCTAGCTCAAAAATATGGGAACGGTACATTAAAATTGACGACGCGCCAAGCGTTCCAGATGCACGGTATTTTAAAATGGAATATGAAAAAAACAATTCAAGAAATTCATGCTTCTTTACTAGATACGATTGCTGCGTGCGGGGACGTTAACCGTAACGTGATGTGTAACCCTAATCCTGATCAATCAGAAGTACATGAGGAAGTATTTAAGTGGTCAAAACTATTAAGTGACGACCTACTCCCGCGTACAAGAGCGTACCATGAGTTGTGGTTAGATGAAGAAATGGTAGCAGGTACACCTGATGTTGAAGAAGTTGAACCAATGTACGGACCGCTTTATTTACCAAGAAAATTCAAGATCGGAATTGCGGTTCCTCCATCAAATGATGTTGATATCTTCTCGCAAGACCTTGGCTATATTGCCATTGTAGAAGACGGTAAACTGCTTGGATTTAACGTTGTAATTGGTGGCGGTATGGGGATGAGCCATGGAGATAAAGAAACGTATCCTCAAGTGGCAAAGGTCATTGGGTTCTGTAAACCGGAGCAAATGTATGACGTAGCTGAAAAAATCATCATGATCCAACGTGATTACGGAAATCGTTCAGAACGAAAATATGCTCGGTTTAAATATACAGTTGACCGACTAGGATTAGATACGGTTGTAGCTGAACTTGAAACTCGTCTAGGTTGGAAACTCGGAGAAGCAAAGCCATACCACTTTGACCATAATGGTGATCGTTACGGATGGGTGAAAGGCGCAAAAGGGAAATGGCATTTTACATTATTCGTTGAAGGTGGACGTATTACTGATCTCGAAGACTATAAATTAATGACAGGTTTACGGGAAATAGCGAAAATCCACACAGGAGATTTTCGTTTAACAGCTAATCAAAATCTAGTGATTGCGAATGTAACGAGCCAGAAAAAGAAAAAAATCACTGAATTAATTGAGCAATTTGGCTTAACGGATGGAAAGCAGTATTCGGCTATTCGACGTAGTTCATTAGCATGTGTTGCTTTACCAACATGTGGGCTAGCGATGGCGGAAGCTGAGCGTTATTTACCAGTACTTATCGATAAGATCGATGATATTGTTGATGAGAGTGGTTTACACGATAAAGAAATTACAATTCGAATGACAGGCTGTCCTAATGGTTGTGCGCGTCATGCACTTGCTGAAATTGGCTTTATAGGTAAAGCCCCTGGTAAATACAATATGTACCTAGGTGCAGCATTTGATGGAAGTCGTCTAAGCAAAATGTACCAAGAAAACATCGGGGAAGAGCAAATCTTAAATGAGCTTCGTGTTCTACTTCCACGTTATGCTAAAGAGCGAGAAGAAGGCGAACACTTCGGTGATTTTGTCATACGTGCAGGTATCATAAAAGAAACAACAGACGGTACAAATTTTCACGATTAAGTGAAGAAAAAAAGAGAAGAGGCAGGGATTTATGTCCCTGTCTCTTCTCTTTTGGTGAATATATGTTTTATGATTTTTTATAAGACAATGTAGCCTGCTTTTCTCACAGCTTCTGCCAAGTCATAAACTTCAGTTTTAGTTTCGTCATACTCAACAGCAACCTTTTTATCTTCAAGACTAGCTTTAGCTCGATTAACTCCTTCTATTCCATTTAACGCATTTTCCACAGTTGAGAGACAGTTTCCGCAACTCATTTTTTCAACTTGAAGAGAGACGTGCTTCATCTTGGTACACCACCCCTTTGTTTATAAGTTTTTAGCAAAGGGGTTATTTTTATTCTAGAAATAGTTAAAGTGGATTTGTAAAAAGTACAGCAGGATCTTGTGAATAAGAGAAAGCCAAACAACGGAAGTTGTTTGGCTTTTTTATCCTTTAAGGCAGTTAAATTTAGTTACAGTTTAAACAAAATCCCAATAACCGAGTATATGATTACGGTTGAAAATAAGACTGTCATATGAATAAGAGAGAAAATAAACAGCGATTTTGCCCACTTTTCTGGATCCATCTTTTTATAGCCATAAACACTTAAGATAAGCCATATAACTCCTAAAAGAAGTGCGACTAACATAAGACCCAGGCTAAGTGATCCAAGGAGGAAACTTGTAGCAATTAAAATGACTAAGTAAACATTCGTCTGTAGATACGTTCTTCTTATACCTTTTACAACAGGAAGCATTGGGACCTTAGCTGCTTTATATTCTTCATGTTTTCGGATAGCGATCGCATAGAAATGAGGCATTTGCCATATGACTGCGATAACAAAAAGCCCGAGAATAGCAGGGTGTGTAATGTCCGGATATATGGCAGCCCAACCAATTAGGGGTGGCATAGCCCCAGAAATACTGCCAATCTCTGTATTATAGATGGTTCTTCTTTTACTCCACATCGTATATGGTACGACATAAAAAAACAAACCTAGAAATCCTAGGAGTGCAGCTAAAGGTGTAGCTAGAGCAAGCACGATGACCCCTGAGATTGACATTATAATCCCAAGCCATAAGACGGTGGAAGGCTTAATTTCACCTGTTACAGTTGGCCTGTTTTTCGTTCTCTCCATTATGGAGTCAATATCCCGATCATATAAGTTATTAAAAGATCCAGCAGCACCCATAACAAGAATGGAGCCTACTAAAGCAAAAATAATTTCTGGTATTTTATCAAAAAAACTATATTGGTATGTGTATAAAGCTAATGTTAACCCAGCAAACATGGTAACAAGATTGGATTTAATAATTCCAGTTTTGACAGTTAGAGCCAAGTTAGTTGACAGACTCTGTTTCGGAGTTGTTAAGTTTTGTTCCCCTTGCATTACTTCCCTCTTCCCTTTTACTAGATGATCTCATGCGACCTACATCATTGGATGATATATGAAAGAGATTCCAATAAAAATCATAACACATTTGGACTCTAGTAGGAATTTATATACTATAGGGAATATTAGTGATTTATGGCGAGATTGTCAAGAGTTGTCGATTGATGGTTTTATCTCAGACGGGGTTGAATGCTTTAAGGAATTCGTGAAGGATTGGTGAAAATTGTAAAATAACTATAGAATGATCCTAAAGTTTTAGTTACAATGAACTAAAAAGAGACTAGAGGGGACAGTAGTGTGGGGACTAGAGGAGAGTTTTTTCAATCATTAAATAATAATAAAATAAATGTTTTTATACCCATTGTGATCGTTTTGTTTTTTATGATCATTAGAGAACCTTTTTATGAATTGATTAAAGGAGAAAATTATGTAATTACTCATCTAATTGTTAGTTTTTTTATTGTTATTGCTTGTGCCACTATATCTTTACAAGCATGGATCATTTTTCCGCATACACGTTCAAGTAAACAATTATGGCTCGGGGCTATCTTTGTTACGATTACGACATTGGAAATCGCACATGCCATTACATACAAAGGGATGCCATTTTTCTTTGTGGAGAGTTCTCCTTATCAAGCTACGTGGTTCTATATGATTAGTAGATTGTTATTGGCATTAGGAGTACTTGTACTTGTCTTAATGAAGGAAAAGAAATTGCCTGTATTTTGGAGAAATATAGCGTACGGAGTCGGATTGCTCTTTTCTTTTGTTGTTCTAATTATTATTTATGCTCCTATTCAGTTGTTACCTGCTCTTGTTATTGAAGGGGTAGGTACAACATCAATAAAGAATGGTTTGCAATATGTAGCGTTGTTTATACAAGCTTTAGGTATTTTTGTAATTGTAAATAGGAAACTGATAAAAGATATATTTTACCTCACCCTCGTGTTTGCATCGATTTATATGATATTTAGTGATGTGATGTTTACTTCTTATATTAGTGTGTTTGGCTTCGAAAACTTCTTAGGTCATATCTTTCAAATATTTGGGTTTTATTATCTTTTGCGAGCCCTCTATTATTCAGCAGTAGAGGAACCTTTTATTTTTAAAAAAAGAGCTGAAGAAGATGTAAAGAGAAAAGAGAGGTTCCTTAATACAGTTATGTCTCATATGGGGGAAGGTGTTGTTGTTTTAGACCGCTATGGTCAAGTGACGTTGATCAATCAAGAAGCAGAAACCATTTTACAGTGGAAGAGCGATGAGATTCTGGGTAAGGAATTTATAGAGTTTGTTAGGTTAAAAGGAGTAAGTAATGAACAATCAACTCAAGATTTTCTAGTGACCAACTTATTAGAAAAACAAAGTCGCAGAACAGAAGAAGATTGGTTTTTAAGGAAAGATCGAAGTTCTGTTCCAGTTTCATTTATCATTACACCTTATGAAGAAGATGGAATAGTAGTTGGAACTATTATCGTATTTCGTGATATTAGTCAGCAAAGAAAAGATAAAAAGAAAATAGAATATATGGCTTATAATGATGAACTTACAGGTTTGCCAAACAATCGCTATTTCAAGCAAAAGGTGAGTCAGCAGATAGTTAATAACCCTGAGGAGAAAATAGCCGTCTTGTTGTTTGAAATCGATGGAGTAAAAAACATAAATGAAGCATTTGGACAAGTCGTTGCAGACAAACTTGTGTTAACTTTTACCCAAAAACTTCAGAAGAGCATTGCGCAGAGGACCCTTTTTTCGAGGGTAGATCGAGATGTATTTGCTATTTTATTATCTCCTATTATCGATGAAATAGAGTGTTCAGCGGTGTGCAAACAAATACATAATGCATTGGAAGAAACAATACAAGTGGAAGATCTCCTATTAAATGTGTCGGCTAATGTTGGGGTGTCATTCTATCCGCAACATGCTGAACATGTCGATGATATGATGAAGAATGCATATATTGCGATGCATCAAGCAGAGGATCTATCCAAAAGTTGTGTAATTTACAATGTTGAACTTTCAGAAAAAATACTAGATCAAATAGTGTTAGAAAGTGACATGCATAAGGCCCTTTCAAATGAAGAGTTCTACTTGGTCTACCAGCCACAAGTAGATAGTAAAACCGGCAAGGTATTTGCAGTGGAGGCCCTAATTCGGTGGGCACACCCAACACGTGGTCTTATATCACCAGCTGAGTTCATTCCGATTGCAGAAAAAAGTGGTCTAATTATTCCAATTGGAGAATGGGTGTTAAAGACTGCGTGTAAGCAATTAAAAAAATGGCATGATCAAGGATGTTTGGATTTAGCGGTCTCTGTTAACCTTTCAACACGGCAATTTTACCAGGAAAATTTAGTTGATTTGGTTGAAAGCACCCTAAGTGAATCTGATGTTCCTGCACATTTCTTGAAATTGGAAATTACAGAAAGTATGGCAATGGTTAATCTCGAACATTCCATCAGGGTTCTTCACAATCTGAAAAAACAAGGAATTCAAATTGCTATTGATGACTTTGGAACGGGGTATTGTTCGCTAAGTTATTTAAAAGATTTACCTTTTGATCTAATTAAAATCGATCGTTCATTTATCCAAAATCTCGATTCCGGTAATAACAGTGATTTAACCATTATTTCTATGGTTCTTTCGATGGCACGTTTTTTACATATGAGAGTAATAGCTGAAGGGGTTGAAACGTTAGGGCAAGTTAAGTTATTAAATGAAAAAGAGTGTTATCACATACAGGGTTATTTGTTTAGTCAGCCTTTAAAACCAGAAGATGTGATAGGGAAAATTCAAGAAATTGAACAACAGTTTGTAAAAGGAAGTGGAGAAACCCTGTCAGAATAAAAAAGCGACCTTACAAATGAACTGGGTTTTCTAGAGGAGTGGGAAAGTGAAGTCTCGATTTTTTAGACTACAAATATCTATTATTATGATAGTATTTGCAATAATTATTTCGTTTACGATTACTTTAATTGATCATCAACGTTTGAAGAACGAAGTGAAAAAGAATGAACAATTCCAGATAGAGCAAATTGAAAATTTAGCTAAGTATTCTCTTAATACAATAGAAAAAGCGTATTTTCTGTTTGAAGCAGAAACTGCAGCAAAAATGAAAACAGGATCTGAATTACTGATAAGTAAGTATGAAGAACAGCCAAATTTTGAACAATGGGACTTTCAAGACCTAAAAAAAATGTTAGAGTTTGATATATACATCATTAATGAAGATTTTGTCATTACACATAGTAGTTTTCAAAAGGATATTGGACTTGATTTTAATGTTTGCTGTCGGAAGCTCGCTAATGTATTGGAAGATAGAAGGCGGACTGGGAATTTTTATGATGATGGTATGGATATTGAACAACAAACCGGATTAGTTAAGAAATACAGTTACATGGCGACACGTGATAAAAAGTACATTATACAACTTGGGTATTCGCTCCAAGATGGCGTTATTTTTCAGCAATTTAACTTCCTTGACGCAATCGTTGATTTAGAGAAACGGTATCCTTCTGTAGATAATATTAATGTCCTTAATATTGGCGGGAACTTATTAGGCGTTCCAATTGAAGAAATGCGCTGGACAGAAAAAAGAAGAACTGCATTTGAAAGGACGCTTTCAACGAAGGAGATGACTGAATTAAGAGAAGAATTGAATGGAGAAACAGCGATTTACCGATACATCCCATACACATCAGAATATGATGAAGGGACAACCAAGGACAAGGTTATAGAAATTGTATATAACGAGAAAAACTTACAGAATGTTTTATCCAGCAATAAGAGAACATTCTACATACAGTTGTCTGTGGTCTTGATGGTTGCTGTCGTTATTGCACTACTCATTGCAAGATGGTTAGCAAAGCCGATGTACTTAGCTTTTCATGATAGCTTAACAGGTTTAAAAAACAGGGCGGCATTTGATGAGTCATTACGTTCTGCCTTACTAGAAAAGAAGGCTGAATTGGCTTTAGTCATGCTAGATTTAGATAATTTTAAGTTAGTGAATGATTACTACGGTCATGATAAAGGAGATGCGCTGTTACAAGAGGTAGCCAGGACGATAAAAACTTTTGCTGGTACAAAGGATATAACGGCCAGGCTAGGTGGAGATGAGTTCGCAATGATTATTCGATCTACTAATCTAAAAGAGATAAAATCGACCGCAGATCAGATGATTACAGCTGTTCGAGACATCTGTGAAGAAGTAGAGCTTAATGGAGAACAGGTTACCGTGAGTATAGGGATCGCACATGCACCAGAACATGGTACAACCCCTGCAGAACTTTATAAAAGTGCCGATACCGCGTTGTATCGTTCTAAAGCTGAAGGGAAAAATCAGTTTTGTTTTTATCAAAGTGAAAATAAACGAAACTAGATGTCTTTGTTTATAACGTAAGATATTAAAGAGGTGAAAAGCTACCCTGCGCTTTGTTTGCGGTAGCTTTTATTTGTGTAATTTTTTTGTGCTTAATACATTTCTTAATTAAATGGTGAGAACAATTTTTACTTGAGAGACTAAGGGTACTACTGAAAAAATTTAGGTGGTTAGTTTATATAAAAATGTATTATATAGAAGTATTTAAAAATAAATTAAAACATTATAGAAAAAATAATAAAAAGTATTGTGTACTGTAACTAATTCTGTTATATTATTTCTTGTCGCTTCTGATTGATGTGCTCATTTAAATGAAAAAGTCGTATAGAAAGAAAACGAAAAATGTTGCTTGAAGTCGAATTTTGTGTTAAATTAGTGAACGTTGCTTTTGGAAGTGCGACAAAAAAATAACTTACCAAAAATTAGTTATTGATTAAATGTTGCTCGCGTGATAAGATATAATTCTTGTCGCTGCTAAAGTGGCAGTCGAAAAAGTTCTTTGAAAACTGAACAAAAAGCCAAGCGATAAATGAGATACATGATATCTCGTCAATGTTTTGAAATGTCACAGTGATGAATGATCTTCGATTAAGAATGCAACGTCCTGTTGCAACATCGAAGCCACCACATCCTGTGGAAGTGAGCTATATCAAACACTTTTATGGAGAGTTTGATCCTGGCTCAGGACGAACGCTGGCGGCGTGCCTAATACATGCAAGTCGA
>NZ_JBLWFS010000035.1:0-35137 GCF_048323755.1 Alkalihalobacterium sp. APHAB7 | reverse complement strand
GCTAATCTCTTGTGTCCAACATTACAACAAAGTACATGCTTAGTATAAAATTGAACCGCCGTATACGGAACCGTACGTACGGTGGTGTGAGAGGTCGGAGGTTAATCACCTCCTCCTACTCGATATTTGCCAAAAAGAAAAAGAAAAAAATTAAAAAGGCTGACTAATTTGTTCCGAGTCCTATCGGTAAGTTGGACTACATTAATGCAGTCTCCTTCTCGAAAAGGTTCAGAATGGTTTTAGTCAGCCTTAAAAACAAGATGGTACAAGTATTAAATGGTTTAACAAAGGATACCACACAAAATTAGAAATACCTAATGAAATCGTGATTTTATTTTAAATTTTTTTATTATAGCGTTATTTTTCTTTCTTCTTTAGCCGATAAGCGGATGGCATCTAAAATCAATTGAACGTCATGGCCGTTTTCAAACGTCGGAACCTGCGGGTGGACCTGGTTGTCACGGATCGTCTGAGAAACCACATTTAACATCGGATAGAATGCCTGGTAATACGATGATGCTCTCGTTGAAAGGGTAGTAGGTTCTTCGAGTTTAGAAGGAAGATCTACTTGGAATTCTTCGTTTCCGATGCCAACTTCAACACGTGCATCATTTGTCATGAAGAGTGTACCGTTTGTTCCAAATATTTCTAAGCGCCACTGGTTCGCTTTATGCCGAGTCGCTGACGTTAATTCTACAGAAAAGGTGGTCCCGGTATCGAGTGTACCTGTCGTTTGGAACGCGTCTTCTGCCGTTCGCACTTCGGTTTCACCATCTATTGTAATGGAAGGAACATGTATAGGCAGCTGTCCATAGATGTCCGTCACTTTGTTGCCGGTCCACCATAGAAGTGAATCAAACATATGGGAACCAATTGCCCCGAGCATTCCACCGCCAAATTGTTGTTGACCGAGCCACCCTCGTTTATTTGTGGTTAGGGACTGATAGCCGGTGAAGGTACACTTATAATTGATATGTAAAAGATCCCCAAGTTGGCCGCTTGCTAGAATTTCCTTCACTTTTTGTCTTGCCGGTAAGAAACGCCATTCAAAGTTTGTAAAAGCAAATACCCCTGTTGAATTTTTTAATTCCAACATTTCCATCGACTCTTTTGCATCAAAAGCTAACGGTTTTTCACATAAAATATGTAGGTTACGTTTCATACCTTCCATAGCCATTTCGTAGTGTAAGTAGGGAGCGGATGCGATCGAAAGAAGATCTAACGACTCACATTCAAGCATCTCTTTCCAATGATCATAGGCTGCTGAGACACCTGTTTCTTGTTTGACTTGTTCTAAATTTCCTCGGTGGACACTCGAAATCGCGACCACTTCAAAGTCAGGGTGGTGTTGCATAATCGGTGCATGAACTTTTGCTCCAAAACCCGTACCAATAATTCCAACTCTAATTTTTTGATGACCTTTCACTTTTTTCCTCCTCTTGGTTTAAGACAAACACTGGTAGTAGTGGATTTATGTTTTTATAAACTTGGTAACTATAGAATAGCATAAGTTTTCCTGAGATAATAAAGGTTTAGGTTTGGAATTTATATCGAAAAAAAAGGTACTCTAGATAAGTCCTCACAAATTGATTATGCTACCAGGAGTAAAAAAAACGCCTTTGCAAAAACTACGTATTGAAACAGTTTTGAATTTAATAATAGGGGGTTTTTACATGCCAAAAGTAGAAGTTTCTTGTGCGATCTCCAACTGTACGTATTACGGGGAAGGAAATATCTGTACGGCAGAGAAAATCATGGTTGAACTCGACAATCATGCTAATTACAACACAGAAATGGCAGAAGACCTAACAGAAAAAAATCATAAAGATCAAGCATCTCATTCAGCGGAAACCTGTTGTAAAACGTTTAAGTCGAAAAACAAATAAACGAAGCAAAAGCGTACCAACTTCTGAGGAGGTTGGTACATTTTGCGTTTGGCAAATAAATGAGTGATCTTCTTTTGAGCAATAAAAATGAATAACGACAATAAAATCACGATTTCGGACAATATATTGAAAATCTGGACAATAAACTAGTCGATGCCTTTTAAGCCCACAATAAACTAAAAATGTGCAGAGAAACTCATCGTTTATAACAATAGGAGAGCTGTGGATGAATCGATATATAATCATCAATTATAATGAATAAAAAATTTTTCAAAATAAAAACGCTTACATCTAAAAATGTGGTTGAAGGTTACTGAAGAGTCTGATAAAATAAAGTCAAATTTAAAGACTATGTGTAACTGGCGAAACGCGGATAACCGTGAGGGAGCACATAGTGTCGCAGCCGTTCGCCTGGGCAGAGGTAAGGGAATTTCAGAACAAATTCCTTTACCTCTTTCTGTTTATTAGCAGGGGATATTCAAGAGTTATTATTTCTGAATTTCAGATTTTTATGAAAAAAAAGAAAAAACACTTGATTTCATCTACGTTAATGGATTAATATTTTCAAAAAACATAAAAAACAAAGGGGAGAAACGAACATGAGCACAACTTTATTAAAGGACAAACTAAAAACGATTAAGACGTTAAATAATATTGCGGAACGCGGTTTAAAAGTATTTAATAAGGAAAATTTTACAATCGATAACGATAGCGAAAATCCAGATGCGATTGTTGTTCGTAGTTTTAACATGCATACGATGGAACTTGGCGATAACTTAAAAGCGATCGCACGTGCTGGAGCAGGTGTCAACAATATTCCAGTTGACCAATGTACGGAAAGAGGAATTGCTGTTTTTAATACTCCAGGAGCAAATGCGAATGCGGTAAAAGAAATGGTTCTTACTTCTTTAATGGCTTCTTCTCGTAATCTTTTTGCAGGTGTAGTATGGACGAAGTCACTTGCTGGGGAAGGCGATCAAATTCCGAAGCTTGTTGAAGCAGGTAAAAAGCAATTTGTTGGTAAAGAAATCAAAGGAAAAACGTTAGGAGTTATCGGATTAGGTGCGATTGGTGCTCTTGTAGCTAACGATGCGCTTGATCTTGATATGGATGTTATCGGTTTTGATCCTTTCATTTCAGTTGACACAGCTTGGAGCTTGTCTCGTAATGTACAACGGGCAATGTCACTTGAACAGTTGTATGCTGAAGCAGATTACATTACAGTTCACGTACCATTAACAGATGATACAAGAGGAATGTTTAATAAAGATACATTTGCGACAATGAAACCAGGTGTTCATATATTAAACTTCTCACGTGGAGAGCTTGTTAACGAAGCTGACATGGCAGAAGCGCTTGAAAGCGGAGTAGTAGGGAAATACATTACAGACTTCCCAAATGAAAATGTGTTAAAAATGAAAAACACAGTTCCAATCCCGCATCTTGGTGCATCAACTCAAGAATCAGAAGAAAACTGTGCAGTTATGGCCGCTCGCCAATTGAAAGAATTTTTAGAAACAGGAAACATCAAAAACTCTGTAAACTTACCAAACGCTTCCCTACCTTATACAGGGAAGACACGTGTAGCGGCGTTCCACAAAAACGTACCAAACATGGTCGGTCAAATCACAACAGCAATTTCAAGTTATCATTTGAACATCGCAGACATGGTAAATCGAAGTCGTGGCGAATACGCGTATACAATGGTCGACATCGACAGTGAAGTCAATGGAAATACAATCCCTGCAATCGAAGAGCAACTAAGACAGATAGAGGGAATGGTTACTATTCGCGTGATTTAATTTTTCACGGGGATGTAAAAGCAATATAACTAAACAGTTACCCTTAATTATATGAAATCAGTAACATACGAAGGACCAATTCTAATTCTAGGATTGGTTCTTTTTTAGCGAGTTAAATGTAGGCAGATCATGTTATTTTTATCATAACTAAAAATAGCAATGGGGACAATGGGGCGCTTATATTTTTCATATAGCCTGGAGAAATAGAAGAACATGCGTTGATGGAAGTCTTTATCATAAGAGGATTGATTTTCAATATGATCCAATATGACAAAGTGACCAAGGTGTTTTACAATTCGTTTAAACTAGTAGTTCGTTCATTTTACATTGTGTGAAATGTGAATTGGATCTAGATTTGCTATAATAAGCCTATAAATTGCGGTATGGAGATCAGAGCATCATTCAGTCTATTCCTAAAGTAAACAGTATTTTTTTGTTTCTGTTTTTCAGAATATTTTTAAAATTATTAGATTAACAGGAGGACCTATGAAAAATTTGAAGCCTACAAAAAACTTACAAATTAATCATGATCGCTTGGAAAAAAGACTAAGGGATTTGGCGAAAATTGGACAGATTGAAGAAACTGGCGTATGCCGCTTAACATTATCTAAAGAAGATAAAGAAGCGGTGTTACAAGTAGAACAATGGATGAAGGAAGCGGGGTTAACGACGAGAATTGATTCGTTTGGTAATTTAATCGGCCAATGGAAAGGGGGAGATGATACAGAACCGATTCTTTTAGTTGGGTCTCATATTGATAGCCAGCCGTATGGGGGTCAATTTGATGGGACGATAGGTGTTATCGGGGCAATTGAAGCGATCCAAACGATGAGAGAACAAGGCTTTCAGCCGGAGAAAACGATTGAGGTCATTGCTTTTTCAGATGAAGAAGGGTGCCGTTTTGACAAAGGGTTATTCGGTTCACGAGGAATTATTGGTCAATTAGAGGAAGGAGAATTAGATCGAGAAGATGTAGACGGTATTACGCGCCGCCAAGCTCTCCTTGACTTTGGCTGTAACTTAGAAGAAATGGAACAGGATGTTTATCCAGAAGGAAGAATTGGTTCGTTTTTAGAAATGCATATCGAACAAGGTCCAATCCTTGACCGCTTAAATCAACCGGTAGGGCTCGTGACTGGTATTTCCGGTCCGCTTTGGTTAACCGTCGAGTTGAAAGGTTTTGCTGGCCATGCTGGATCTGTACCGATGTCCTACAGACAAGATGCATTAGTGGCGACGGCAGAGATTATTACAAAGCTGCGTGAACTTGCGACCGAAGATCCTAACGCACCAACCGTGGCAACCGTAGGTAAAATCGAGGCGTTTCCTAATTCACGTAACATCATTCCAGAGAATGTTCGTTTTACGATAGATCTTCGTGATATCGATATGGACCGTCGCCGAAGGATTGAAAAAAAGCTGTTTGAGGCGATCGATGAAATCTGCGAACGACATCAAGTGACCAAAACGATTCGAGTCGATACCGAAAGTGATGCACGCTATTGTGCAACGGAAATAATGGATGACATCCGCGCAGCAGGTAAGGCATTATTTACCGAGCCCCTTCCAGAAATGATGAGTGGTCCATTCCATGACGCTCTGGCAATGTCCTCGATTTGTGATTATGGAATGATCTTCGTTCGCTGTAAAGACGGAATTAGTCATAACCCAAAAGAGAGTGCCCGCTACGATGACATTTCACTAGGTACGGAACTGCTCTACCGCACGATGCTGCTTAGGAGTGGGGCGAAGAAGGAGTAAGAAGAATTAACCGATTGGTATCGGGCGTTCGGTTGACCTTTGACGAGGGATTTGGTGCAATTAATAATTCAGCAGGGATGTTGAATAAAGAGTAATCTTTTGCGGACTCACAGGCTCTTATTTCTGTATATTGCCACTCTTTTGCCATTTACCGGACTCGCAGGCCCTTATATTAAAGAATTTAGTCTAACATTAGTTGAATATTACCAAATAAGGGCCTCAGAGTCCTTTAAAAGTTTTTGCTTCCTTTGGTTTTTTATTTTAATATAGAAGTAGTCTAGTTTATTGTTGGGTACGAAGCAATGATTGAACTAGTATCATTATATTATTAGGTTATTAAGGAAACAGGTGTGTGTGATGAATAGAATGGAAATCTCCCAAAAAATGAAAAAATCAATTGATGGAATTGTGAACCGTCAAGGATTTGTTAGTTTTATAGACGTTTTAATGTTGTTAAATAAACTGACTCAAGAAGACTACCGAAAATGGAGAAACGGTGGAGTTTCCTATTTAGAAAGAGTCCTTCGCGGAAACTTAAACCAATTGAACTATATGCTAAAGGAATTTCGTTCGTATTGTCTCAAGCAAGGGTTAAAGCCTTCATGGACTGGTTACTATGCTCGGGGGAAAGGCAATAAGAAGCGACTTCAATTTAGTTAATCTGGTAGTAAGTATGTAGAAGAGACCTATGCGACCCATTATGTTAAAAAAGAAAAGGACAAATGAGTAGTAAAAGAGGAATGTTAGCCACCTTAATTGGAGGACATTCCCTTTTTTATTGGATTAGTCTTATTGTTACTTGTTAGTTGCTATTAGAGGGGGATCTGATCGTAGAAAACTAATAATGGGCGGGCTTACTGCTTGGAATATTCAAAATCTAAGGCCTTAAATTTTGTCTCTATGAGAAGAACAGGCTTTTTTTACACGTTAAGAAATTATAAATTGTAAGAAAAGTAGTAGATTCGACATAGTAAACATTTTAGAATAAGAATAAGTGCAACTACGCTTCTATTCCTCTTCGCTTAAAAGCTCGCAAATCAGCGAGTTTTTTTTATATAATACGACTATGCAATCTATTACTTGTGAAATCTTTTATGAAAGATGAGTGATTGGAATGGAGAATCAATTGATTTCGTACCTGGAAACGGTTAAAAAGTCGACAGTTTCACTTCATGAATTGGAAAAATTGGCAGATGCCAATGATACATATGAGGATTTTGCTACAGCTTTATTTTCATTGTTAGATCGAGGATACCTTCATGCCGTAAAGAGCCATGATACCAATTGGAGAGGGTTGCCACATACGTTTCGAATTCAAAAAGGAAAAGTAAAGCAACCGCTAATAGACTCAATTCAAAAGCTGCAATTTCAGGTCCATCCCGCCATTCAATTACGTGCTTACTTCACGTCTTCAGAGAAAGTTTGGGCCAAGGACCAACCATGGATCTTAAAAATTAATGACTATTTAAATAAGTATGGTTTGCCTGTTATCGAAGCCAATAGTTCGCAGCGTTCCTATGAACTTGTACAAGATGAGAAATGGATAGATGAAAAAGGCGGCAGATCGTTATTAGAGAAAATCAATCTAGCAGATAGACTTAACATTGTTAAATCCCCTGATCCACTTATGTTTGCACTCAACCCTAATGGTTTTACCTCCAACAAAACCGTTCACAAACACCTCATTGTGGAGAATAAAGCGACCTATTACGGATTGGTTGATCGATTGCCGTTAACGGGGTGTACAAGTTTAATCTATGGGGCAGGCTGGAAAATAGCCTCTAGTTTAAGTCAATTACCCCAACAACTTGGGCTGAAAAGTGATGAGATTCAACATCTAGTCTACTATTTTGGTGATTTGGATTATGAAGGAATTTCGATCTACTATTATCTTTTTGAAAAATATCAAGTACAACTTGCTACGGAATTTTATCAAACATTAATGGATAAACCTTATTTTAAAGGAAAAGAAAATCAAACAGCCAATCCAACAGCTTTGGACCATTTCTTACAACATTTCAAGGGCGAAGAACAAGAAAAACTACTTAACCTTTTTCAAGAAAAAGGCTACTACCCTCAAGAAGCTCTATCGAAAGATGAGCTGCAAAACGTATGGAGGAGAGCAAAATGGGCTCAGAATTAAAAGGAATTACGGAGAATTACCGGGAACGAATCCAAAGACTATCATTATTTGATCCATTATTTCGATTAGAAAATAAGCGAGAGAAAGACAACAACAACGAACCTATTGATTATTTCGGTTACGGCTTGCTTTCGCTTTTATTCTTTTTTGAAAATATGCTAATGAGAAATCATAAAACGAGTGTACAAGATTTGGCCCGTTATTTATATGAACTTAATCAAGAAAAAACGTCATTATCGCTCGAAGGCTTTGAAAAGGTGGCACGGACGATCGTGGAAACCTTTCGACCGCCAAGTGGAAAACGGAATGAAAAAGCATTTTATAACTGGGAAACAAGAGAATATGAAAAGGTCCATTATTCGCTATTAAAAGCGGATCGAGCGGATGTAAAAACGAATACACAATACTACAAACTAGACGAACAAGGATTAGAACTCGTATTTGCTACAAAAGAGTATTTTACAGAATTTCAACTTTCGATTAACCAGCTTGTCCTTCGTAAGCAGTTAGAAAAAGGTGAATTTGTCGGGGCGCTCAGGCAAATCGATGAAATGCACATTGATGTGGAATCGCTACGAAAACGAATGAGTGTCGTCAAGCATGAAATTCAACGGAATATTATTTCGGATGAAACCTATACGCGTTATAAACAAATGGTAGAGGACATCAACTCACGGTTAACTCGCGAAAATGAAGAATTTAGCGAGCTGCAAACATTCGTAAAAGAAACGAAAAATCGGCTCGCTTATGATATGAACTCTGAAAAAGACCGAAAAGCATATGAACTCATTTTGCAAATTGATCGGGAGCTTGGCGAAGTCCATCATGATCATACGATGTTGTTAAAAGAAAGTATTGATTTAAAAACAACGGCCTTACATGCTGCACAAGAATCTCTCTATTATGTAGGAATTGATTCGTTCAACTTTAAACAAGAAATAACAACCGCATTAGTGAGTAAGCCGTTACCATTAGAGGCTTCTAAAAGATTGGTAGAGCCTTTTCTATCGATAGAGCAATGTGAAACATGGTCGCCATTAACGATTTTTCAAGAACAACGCATTGAAACGAGAGAAGGTATAGAGCGAACGACAGCTTTTGATGATCTGTCAGAGGATGAGTTGCAACAAATTGAAAATGACAAGGTGCGACAAATTTTTGGGGACTTGATGAGACTTATTCTGAAAATCATGGGAGATAAGGAAGAGATCACATTAAAGGAAGTCGTTCATGCTCTGATAGACGACGAGAAGGAATGGCTGGATCGGCGAATTTTTTATCAATTTTGGTATGTAATGCATCAACGCTCACCGATCATGTATGAAAAAACGGAAGACTCGAATGAATCCTTGTTTGAAAAAGTATTAGAGTTAATAAGTGATCGATACAACCGTATGGAAGTGAAAGAAATCCAAGAAATTATTCAAGTGACGAAGCGATATTCGATTCAAAATATGAGACTGCGATTAATAGGAGGTGATGAAGATGGATTATAGTCAAGAAGAGGTTATGATGGCTTTTCAAATCTATGCAAAAATTAGTCAAAAGGGCTATAGCGAAGGTGATGAATTGAGGCTTTATTTAGCGGAAGATAAGGTAAGAGGACTAGTGGATCAATTTGCGAGAGAAGTAGATTGTACGATTTTTTCAGTAGGGGAACGTCTTTATTTTATTCCACTGGCAGTCAATTCACCCTTTCACATTTCAAATGATACGTTAAAGAAGACCTATTTCACAGGAAAAACAATCAATGCTGACATCTACTTTATGTATGTGACGATTATTATTTTATTTGGCGAATTTTATGACAGTTATCAAACGACAGAAGCTACTCGAGATTTTATTTCCATGAGTGACTGGCTTGAACAGGTTAATGAACGACTAGAGACGTTACAGGCCATTGGGAACGAGGAGTTAAAGGAGCTTGAAAAAGAATATGAGTACAACTGGAGTGCCATTATTGAAAAATGGTCAGACTTGGATGACTTAAAAGAAACCGCGAAAGCACAAACAGGAAGAACGATTAGTAGATTGAGCTTTCTTCATACCGTAAAACGATTTTTAGAAGCGCAAGAATTAATTGAAGATATCGGGAATGATGAGTTGCAGCTAACGGAAAAAGCAAAGGTCATTGTGCAACGATATTACATGGAGCTCGAATATAATCGTGGGATATTAGAGTTTATTTATTCGTTAGAACGAAGAAAGGAGGAAGCATAAATGCCATCGATCTCCAAAATCAGGTTCACAAATGTCGTGTATGAAGGGGGCGGAAAGCGCTACAATGACGATATTTTCTTATTTGACAGCCACAATGGAGCGATCCTCCTTGAGAATGGCGGCGGAAAAACTGTCTTTATCCAAACCGCAATTCAAGCGATTCTTCCGAATGTGGAGCTTGCGGAGCGAAAAATGAAAGATACGCTTTCGCTTGAGTCTTCAAGTGCTCACATCGCCATTGAGTGGGTCATTAATGAACGGCCTAGACGTTACGGACTGACCGCGGTGACATTATATATGGCGAAAGAAGGGGTGAAGTCGTATCGTTATACGTATGAGTATAGCGACGGTGACAAACATCGGATTGAGAAGTTACCATTTATCGTTCCAATGGCCGATGGAAAGGTTCGCCCTGCCAATCGAGATGAAATGAATGACTATTATTCCACGATGAAAGCAAATCACCCTTTAAACGCACATACGTTTGATACCGTAAAAAGTTATCATCGTCATTTAGAAGAACGCTTTAAAATCATTGCTTCTGAGTGGAAAAAAATAACGGTTATTAATAGTTCAGAAGGTGGGGTTGAAAGCTTTTTTGATGGTTGTAAAACAACTTCACAGCTGGTCGACCAATTACTAATTCCAACTGTTGAAGAAGCGCTTGCCGGTAAAGGCTCGAGCGATTTTGTCCAAACGTTTGAGAAGCAGCGAGAACATTTCAAAGCCCACAAACGATTACGACGGGTGATTGAAGAAAATCGCCAAGTTGAAAAACAAATTGCGAGCTATGTGTCATCATTTGAACACGTCGATCAAGCAGAAAAAAGATTAGAAACACAAAAATTAAAAGCAAAAGCGTTATATCAGTATACCCAACAAGAGCACGCAGAAACGAAAAGTCGTTTAATGGACTTAGAAGCCAACCTCGATCATTGGCAAAGCGAACAGGACGAATGGCAGAGAAAAGATAAATCGTACGAACTGTCGGTACTCGAGAAAAAGAGAAATGAAGCTAATGAAAAATACACGGAAGAAAAAGCAGGTTTTGATCGTCTAGTCGCTACACAAACGGAAAAAGAAACACGTCTATCCCAACTTAAGGTTGCTAAAGGAAACAAAGAACTACATGCGAATGAACAATTGCAACTTTATTATAAAAACCAATTAGACTTTCTGGAAAAAGATGATGAGGCACTTGAATTAGAGGCAAGTCTCAATGAGAATACAGCGTTTCTAAAAGGCTACTTTGTCGAAGAAGAGAAAAAAATTCAACAAAATATAGATCAAGTAAAACATCAACAAGAACGTAAACGAGAAGATACTGAAAAAGCTGAAAAAGAGCTCGAAGAAAAACAAACCTTATTGAAAGAACTTCAATTACATGAGAGGGAATTAGAAAGTCGAAAAAATTATTATGAAAACGATATGCAAGAAATAGCAAACACGATCTTATCCAATCCACTAAAGGAACGAGTGGAAGATGAACTTCCTAAATGGGAGAAAAATGTGGAGCAGTTGGATCAAGAAATCATCTCATTTCAATCGCATATGAAAGAACTAACCCAAGAAAAACAAGAGCTTCAAGAAGTGATACCGAATGTTGAAACGGCGTTCCAAAAAGCACATGATGAAGTAACGACCTATAAGCATCAACTTCAATTATTAGAAGACACGCAAGCAGAGGTTTTAGATGATTTAAAGATATTAAAGCCTCAATGGGCGCATTATGAGTCGATTTATGAAAAAGAAGAAACGATCCTCCACCAACTAGAAGAAAAAGTCGAACGTCTGCTTCATGAAAAAGAAGAACTATTTTATAAAGAAAGACAAGCGACTAGGTTTTCAGATGACTATGAGAATAATACATCGTTCACAGCCGATCCGAAGTTAGAACGGTTAAAAGATAGTTGGCGAAACCAATTTCATTTTCTTGAATTAGGAACGAATTTTGTTCAACAGGCCGCTCGGACACTTGAAACATCGGAAGAAGCTTACTACGATAACTACCCGTATTGGGCTATTACTTTTATTGTATCAGAAACCGAAGTGATGAAACTGCGGGACAAGCTTTATTCCGTTAAAATGGGGCTTACTCACCCCGTCTACATTTGTACAGAAGAAGAAGCACGGACATTGATCCAAACGGAGGTGGAAGAAAAAGATAACAAAGTTTTCCCAAACGTGTGGAAGGATAATTTGTCTGCAGTAAAGTTTAACGAATGGAAAACACAGGTACAGCAAGAGGCAAAGGAAGCAAAGTACAATCGGACGAACAAAGAATCGGAACTGCACCAATGGACCACAGCACTCACTAAGCTTCGCGAGTTTTTAACAAGATACTCATACGATCACTATACCGAACTCAAAGACCTGCTTAGCACAGCCTTAGATGAGGAAGCGAAACAAAAACGGACATTGCATGAAATCAATGACAAGCTTCTTAAAATGGACGAAGAACTTCATCATTACCGTAACCGCTTAACAGAATCAATGGACATACACAATGGCTTATTAAACAAGATCAAAGAAGGAAGAAAGTATTCATCGAAAAAGAAAGAGCTTGAATTTGTAGTAAAGCAGCTCAGGGACCATCGTGAAAAATTGCAAAAAGCCGACCGGCAAATTCAGAGAACGAAGAAACTTATCTCTGACTTGAAAGAGGAATGGAGTGCGCTCGACGAACAACTAAAAGAGGCGAGTCAACCGTTATACTTTTTACATGCAGACTTGTATTATAAAGAAGTAGCAACTGTGGAGCCGAAATATACTTCGAAGAGCTATGCGGTGTTAGTCAGTGAACGTGATTCGTTGAAAAAACAGCTCGAGAATAAACAGGAAGGGCGAGAAGTGATTGAAACACAGTTGAAAGCTGCTGAAAACAAAATCATTGATCTTCGTAAGGAATTAAAGCTGCTAGAACTTCAATATGGAAATGTAGAGGCCATCGACTTTCCACCACACGGAGAAGATGAGATTGAGCGCCTTAGTTTAGATATTCAACGTGTAAAAGAAAGAATGAAATCAATGAGGCCCAGGTTAGAAGAGTTGCAAAGTCAATGGACATCGGTAAAAGAAAAATTCAACATTCGTGAAGCTGACTTTCTTCAAATCTATGAAGAACGAGAGATTTTCCAAACGTCGCTTGTAGAAATTAGAGAGCAGTTGAATGTGGAAAAGAAAAAGTTGCAAGAGCGACATGAGTTTTTAGTTAAGGAACAAAATAGATATCAATCATATGACGAAGAGATCAATAAAGCGATCGTCGAGCTGGAGAAATATGATGTTCGGTTTGCATTCTTGCATGAAAACGTAAGAAATCAACTGATAGATGACGAAACGAAACAGAGCTATTCCTATGAGAGAATGAACTGGATCGCTCGCCTTGTCGTCGAATTGACGAATGCCGAGGAAGAAATGACATCAAGGAAGAAGCAACTCACCATCGAAAGATCATCGTTTATTCGCTTTTGTAGAGATACAATTTCAGATATTAAACTGCGCCAAACTTGTATTTCTGGTATTGAATATAAAGATACGTACGAGCATGTAATTGAATGGCAGGAGAAAATGAAGGACCGGATTAATCGTACGGTACTCATTGCTGAAGAGGATATGCGGGAGCACGACAAGCAGTTACAGCAATTTATCGCGCATCTGCACTTGTATTTACGAACGATTACAGATGAATTACGGTTAATTCCAAAGCAAACCCGCGTAAAGGTCGAGGAAAAGTCAAAAGATATTTATGTGTTTTCTGTGCCGGAATGGGATGAGCAAGAAGGAAAAGAAGAACTCCGTCGTCACATCGATTGGATGGTCTTACAACTAGAAAAAGACGACTTTAAGGACGATGAAGGCAAGGAAGACGAGTCGTTGGTTCGTAAACAGATTGAAAAATGGCTGCATACGAAGCAACTCCTTAAAAATGTGATGAAGGAAAAGGACATTAGTGTGAAGTGTCGCAAGGTAAGTAATGATGGTAAAGTGAGTGGGGCACTGACAAGTTGGGAAAAATCGAATGCCTGGTCGGGAGGAGAAAAGTGGAGTAAAAACATGACACTATTCCTTGGTATTCTGAATTATTTAGCTGAAAAAAGAGTTCCATTACAAGGAAATCAAAAACGGCATCGCACCGTTATCGTGGATAATCCGTTCGGAAAGGCTTCAAGTGATCACGTCTTAGATCCAGTATTTTTCATTGCCGAACAATTAGGCTTTCAAATCATTGCACTAACCGCTCATGCGGAAGGAAAGTTCATACGCAAATACTTCCCTGTCATTTATAGCTGTCGACTACGCGAATCGGCAAGCGGGGAAACATTGATTATGACCAAACAAAAAGAGATACGAACGGCCTTCTTTAAGGACCATGATCCGGAGGGGATGGCTAGGCTGGGAGAACAGGAACAGTTGGCGTTATTTTAACGAAAGTAGTTTTAAGAGGATAAGCGATGGTTTGGTAACAAGGTTGAGGTATCATAAAAGTATGAATGTACGCGGATGATTTCATGTGAAGGAAGGGATATTCATGAATAAAGACCAGTCTTATTTAATGAATGGACGAGAGGAAATCGCTCAAGACGAATGTAATAAGCAAAAAAATATCCACCCTTTAGAATTGAAGCTGGAGCCGCAGCTTGTAGATTATGATACAGCGCAAAGTATACTACCCGAGAAATGGGAAATGCCAAGAAACGGGAAGTTGCTTTATGATGACGCTGAGGTACAACAAGTATTGAAATTGCTCGTCTATCAATTAGGGGTCGAAAAGTCGCTAGATACCATTCCACGACACCTGATCGAACAATACTTGTCGAATTCACGTTCAACTTCACAACCTGATGAGAAGGTTGAGGTTGCTGTAGAAGATGTCGCTAATTTCGAAGATGCTTCTGATTTCTTCAATGAAGTGTTAGCCGTTGCAGAAAAGAAAATTTCAAAACCAAGTTTTGAGACTTGGTTGGCTCATTTAACAGCCTACAAAGAAAAAGATACCGATACATGGGTCGTTGTTGCAAAAAACGAGTTTCAACGAGATTGGGTAGAGGTTAGATACAGCAGTTTCATTAAGGAAATTGTAAAAGAATTGACTGGACGTAATTACTCTCTTAAGTTTGTGACAAATCCATAAAGATAGGGGATTTTAATCTGACTAATACTAAGTCAAGGGGACGGCCTGTAGTTGCAGACCGTCCCCTTATTTGCTCTGCATTTGCCTATAATTCGTTTGCTATCTATGAAATACAAACTTGAACCAAAACATCAATTTCAATAGTTAATTTAGCTGGGAACAACACTTATGAAATATGTTGAAAATAATCATTTAACTCTAATTCTTCTTTTGCAGAAAGGTTGTGATATTTCTCAAAGATCCCGTGAACTAGCTTTTGACGAGCAGGATCGAGTTTAAGTTGAACAAGCATTCGTAAAAATTCAAGTTTAATTTTATCATAACTAAAAATTGCGATAGGAACAATAGGGCGACGATATTTCTCGTATAGCCGACTAAAATAGATGAACATCCGATCGTTTGTTCGTCAATGAGGATTAATGTTAAATTATTGTAAAGGGAAAGAGGAGAATCACCGCTCAAAATAATTACTTCTAACTATATGTAAAATGAAGCCCATATTGAATTTCACGGTTTGTCTAATGCACTAGATGGACGACTAGTTTAAAATAGGAGTTAAAATATTCGTAATATTTAAACAGTAATATCCAATTCTACCAAATTGAGAGAAGAACTTTTAATTTTTTTGTATTAAAAGGAGGTGTTCGATTAAGCAAAATAGTAATATATCATTATCGAAATATTTTCACAAATTTGTTACCGAAAATGATTGTTATCCAAATTTTTGTTTAATCAAGCTTTTCTACTATTTTAACAGTCGATATTTTAGGAGAAGGAGTAGGGATATGAGTAAAATTGATCAAAATGATCCTCGATTTAAGATTGCAAACCGTGAAGCCCTAATTGGTGTTGGTCTCGTCATTTTTAATTTTATATGGTGGTTTGGTTTTGCATACGGTTTAGGATCGTCTCCTGTTGAAGAGTATACTTATGTATTTGGGATGCCAGCATGGTTTTTCTATAGCTGTGTTGTTGGTTTTTTCGTAATGGCTATTATTGTTATTATCATGGTTAAAAAGTTTTTTGTAGAAGTAGACTTTGAGGATGAGCAGGAGGGGTCTGAATGAATTGGCCTGTTATTATTCCATTACTCATCTTTTTAATTGCAATCTTTATTGTTGGTTTTTGGTCTTCTGGACATCTCAAGAAGTCGAATGACTTTTTACAAGAGTATTTTTTAGGAAGTCGTGAGCTTGGTGGTTTTATCCTTGCCATGACCATGATTGCTACGTACGGAAGTGCTAGTAGTTTTATCGGGGGTCCTGGTGTTGCTTATACCCAAGGGTTAGGATGGGTTCTTCTAGCAATGGCTCAAGTTGCAACGGGGTATTTTGTATTAATGGTCCTCGGTAAAAAGTTTGCCATCTATGCCCGAAAATATAAAGCGATTACACTGATTGATTTTTTACGTAACCGTTATGACAATAGTAAATGGGTCGTTTTATTATCGGCTTTTAGTATCATTGTCTTCCTCTTTGCGGCAATGGCTGCCCAGTGGGTTGGTGGTGCGCGACTAATTTCTTCGTTAACCGGATTGAATTACACGTCCGCTTTATTCATTTTTGCTGTAGCCGTTCTCATGTATGTTATTATCGGCGGCTTTAGAGCGGTAGCCGTTACCGATTTACTCCAAGGGGTCGTCATGTTTTTTGGTACGTTAGTTATCCTCGTCGGAACAATTATTGCTGGTGGTGGAATTTCTAATATTATGGCTGATCTGGTGGCTGAAAACCCTAATCTTGTCACACCATTTGGTCATGATGGTGGTTTAACACCCGCCTATGTTTCTTCCTTCTGGATCTTAGTAGGGGTCGGGGTTTTAGCCTTGCCACAAGTTGCTATACGTGCGATGTCCTATAAAAATTCAAAGGCAATGCATCGTGCGTTAATTACCGGAACGATTGTCGTTGGTTTCATCATGTTAGGTATGCATTTAACAGGGGTATTTGCTAGAGCTGTCATGCCAGGAATCGAAGTTGGAGATACCGTGATGCCGATGATTGCAATGGAAGTATTACCTCCTTGGCTAGCGGGAATTGTACTAGCTGCGCCAATGGCTGCCATTATGTCTACGGTGGACTCGTTGTTGTTACTCGTTAGTTCAGCAGTTGTAAAAGATGTGTACTTGAACTATGTCAAACCGAGTGCAACGATGCAACAAGTCAAGCGAGTCAGTTTTGGTGTGACCGCCGTTTTAGGAATTCTTGTTTTCACGATGGCATTAAGTCCTCCTGATCTACTCATCTGGTTAAATTTATTTGCATTCGGTGGCCTTCAAGCAACCTTCATTTGGCCAGTAGTTATGGGACTGTATTGGCAAAGAGGGAATAAAAATGGTGCCATTGCTTCGATGGTCGTTGGGATGAGCGCCTATATCGTTATTCATACGTACTTCCCGAATGTCTTTGGATTGCATACGGTTGTATTTCCTATCGTCCTATCCTTTATGGCTTTCATTGTGTTTAGTTTGTTAACGAAAAAAGCATCCATCTCTAATGTAAGTGAGTTGCGTGCGTAATACAAAAGAGGAGGAGTTTCATGCCGCAATCGTTAGAAAACATAGAGAAAAGAAGAGTAAGAGATCGTCAAGAGGTCATAGAATTAACTCAAAAACTCGTTCAAATTCCAAGTGTGTACCGTCCGGGGGTTGAAGGGGGTAATGAGGAGAAAGTCGCCCTATTTGTTGCTGATTATTTAAAAAAGTTAGGTATTGACGTACATGTGGAAGAAGTTGAGCCCGGACGACCAAATGTCATAGGAATTATTGATTCTGGCAAACCAGGACCTACCCTTCTGTTTGAAGGTCATACCGATGTCGTAACAGAAGGTGACATTGAAGCGTGGGACTACAAGCCATTCAGTGCTGTTATTGAAGATGGACGGATGTACGGCCGTGGAACCAACGATACGAAAGGTAATTTAGCTTGTATGATCACTGCTGTTCATTCGCTTCTTCGAGATCAAGAGGACTGGTCAGGTAAGATCATTCTTTGTATTCCATGTGATGAAGAAGGAATGATGATCGGGATTAAGCATTTTATTAAGCAAGGTTGGGCAGAAGGTGTGGACGGGGCTATTATTTGCGAGCCTGAAGAAAACCAACTGTGTATTACTCAAAAAGGAGCCATGCGTGTAGTCATTCGCGTACAGGGTAAAATGGCTCATGGCGCGATGCCTTTAAGTGGAATCAATCCAAACACTCGAATGGCGAAAATTATTTGTGCACTCGATGAATACGAAAGTCGAGAAAAAACGCGATTAGGGCGCCACGAGCTCCTTGGCTGGCCAAGTATTACCCCAACGATCCTTCAAGCGCCTGTAAAAGGGGACGCGCAAATCAATGTGGTTCCGGATCAATGTATGACAACCCTAGACATTCGAACCATCCCGGGACAATTTCACGATGAAATCGCAAGAGAAATTCAAAGCATTTTAGACAACCTGGCTAAAGAAGATCCTGACTTCAAAGCTGAATTTGAAGTAATCGAAGACCGCCCTTGGACCGAAACAAGTAAAGAGGAGCCCGTAGTTCAAGCATTAGCCCAAGCGTACCAAAAGGTTACTGGAAAAGAACCTTTTTATAACGGGGTACCTGGAGCGACAGATGGAACGTTTCTTCATCTAGAAGGTATTCCTATCGTTACAACTGGGGCTGGGGATCGCGAAGTACCCCACCAAATCAACGAATATGTGGATATTGAAGAGTTAGCCGAAACGACCGAAATCTATCGAACAGCTGCGTTGATTTTTTTGAATGGGAAAAAGTGATACAGGTGACGGGTGAGATAGGTTAGAAGGTTTGTTGCCATTTTAATAGAAGTAATGAGAACCAAGAGAATAAGGATAAATATCTGGAATAGCCAAATGTAAGGGAGGCTGACTCAAAAGGCACATTTAGTGACCGGTTTGAGTCAGCCTTTTGTGAATTATAAAATAAGTCCGCTGATCTATTTTAAAGGAAAAACTAAGAAAATGTAGTATTTAATATAGAGATTATTGTTCAAGCTGGTGCAACCTTAACTTGTAAGATAGCCTGTCTTTTTATGGCTTACAAAACAAGTGTTTGCTATAATAAAGCCAAGTAAAATTATAGCGATTATCCCAAATACAGTAAAGAATATAGTTTTAATTAGTATCTATAAACCAGTAAGTAAACGGATGATAGCATAAAAGATAGAACGGAGGTGTATCAAATGGAGAAAATTCGAATCCCTAGTGAAGCTAGAATGATTGTAAGTACATCTAGTAAAGGTGATCAATCAAAATGGTTTGTCGGAAATAAATGGATTAAAGAAAATACTCTAGGTTATGAAAATATGGCAGAGTATGTAGCCTCTCTAATTCTAAGTTGTTCAACGTTACCGAAAACTTCTTTCATTTCATATACACCTTGTTTGATTGAAAAGGTTGATGGAACGGTTTCAGAAGGGTGTTATTCTAGTGATTTTCGTGGGATGTTGCAAGAAGTAACACTCGAGCGCTTATTTGAGGCAAACTTTGAATCAACCGATGACATTTTAAACCATAATGGATACTCCACATCAGAAAAATTTAACGCTGTAATGGAAAAGATCCATAAGTTTACCGGGTTAGATGTATCACAGGAAATTGCTCAAATGCTAGCATTTGATGCTTTTATACTTAATGAAGATCGACATACAAATAACATCTTATTTCTCTTTAATCCTGAGACAGAAGTTTGGCAACTGGCGCCCATTTTTGACCATGGATTAAGTTTATTATCAGATACTAAAGACTACCCACTGGATAAACCCCTTAGTATTTTAAAAAGACAAGTGAAAGGTAAGCCATTTAACTCTTCTTTTACTAAACAGTTGGATTTGTACAAGGGAGAACCATTTATTGATCGTAGCATGCTGCTTGAAAAGCTAGATGAAATTCCTTACGATGTGGGTAGAGCGAAGGACGTTGTACTTTCCCAATTAAGAGATGTCCGTCTAAAAAAAATAATTATCGGTTAAAGAAGGTGACAAATGATAGATTATATGAAATTTGATGTTATGTTGTATGATGATGTCATTGCAACTGTAGATTTAAAGCCCGATGGAAGTGACAGGCCTTACGTAAAAAATTATATTGAAGGATTTAATAAACAATTCTCACCAAATCCAGAGGGGTATATAACAAAAGAAGAGATAGAAAAGTGGCTGAAGTGGCGAGTCTTTCCTGAGACTAGAGTCAATGCGGATGAATTACTTCATGAACTCGGTTTGAATAGTTATAATCGCTGGGCAATTGTTCGCAAAACACACGGTGTTATGGCGGATGACGAAATTTGGTTACGGTTTAATGGAGAAACATTGCAACACCGTGATGTAACACTAAGAAAATATCTTTATTACCCTGAATAAACTTAATAGTTAATAATAAAGTACCAAACGAGTGCAGTGTTTGGTACTTCTTAAATATTCAAATATTCAATAGGAATTAGCAAAACTGGCAGTATGAAAGAAAGGGAAACCTTTACCCCTCATAAAGCTTCATAAAAGTTGGTGCAACTTTACATGGCTGGATATCAATTTTTTGCCATACGTTTTGAACTACATACGGTTCCACCTTCAGCCACCCGTCCAGCGCCTCTCTTGATGGATAGTCGACGACCATAACAGAACCAATCATTTTTCCTTCTTCGTCCAGAAGAGCTGCCCCGTATAAATGCTCGCCTGTTTTAAATCTTTCTTCTACACCTTGTAAATGATCTTCCCTAGCACCTAATCTTCTATCAAGCGCTTTTTCATCCGTACCGTCATAAGCAGTAATTATAAATTGCATCGGTTATAACTCCTTTATTCTTTTTGTATGTATTTCAAATTCTTCTATGATATTGTACTATACTGACACCATTTCGTTAAGCTACTGTTACCTCTGCCTTTTAAGGACTTTTACTCTATCGGTTGGACTTATATTCAGTATTAGGAATTGAAACTATGTTAAGAATAAGGAAGCATACTTGTGTATAGTCGACTAATTTAAACATTAGAGGTGAGGTAACGGAATGAATTTACAATTAGAGTTAAAAGAAATCGATCTCAAAGCCTTTCTAGAAACTGCTAGTAAAGATGGGGAGGAACTGATGACTACAAATGTTTTTAGTATAAGTTCTCCAAAGAAATTTGAATTTGATGAAGAAAACTCAGAATCAGCTGAGGAACTGTACAAACAATTAATTGAGAACGGAAAGTATGTATATGTTAATTTTTCATCAAATGCGATTTATAAAGAACTGGATTGTATTGATGGTCATACATATGTTTATATCAGTGAAGATGAGGTGGAAGAACATTTTGAAGAAGATGTGCCAGCTGACTTTCAGCCCTATGAAAACTTAAGGATATATGAAGATAGCTCTTTAGGATATTTGTTAAACTATAATGCTGAAAAAGTGACGATCCAGTCGGCCGTTATTCAAGTCACTGAATCGTCCATAGATGTTGTAGATGATGCGGAACTATTTGAAAAACCGATGTTAGCCTATGTGCAACGATTTATGAAGTAAGAAGAAAAAACCATTAATTAGTAAACTGTCAACTTCGTGCCAAGGATGTAGAAATTAATAAAAAAGGTAGTACCGATGGATTAAAAGCTGTCCTGGGATAAGAACTTGCAACTCTCTACAAAAAGAAGGAGTCTGTCCCAAAGAATCGGGTGGCAAACTCCTGTCTTTTGTACATGACGTCGATATTATTCCTGCTTCGACTTTTCCTCTAACTTGAAGTTAAAATGACACACGCCTTCTTTTAAAACGTATTGATCATGTTCAACTTCAAAATTTGGATTATATCCTTTCGCGACAGCAGGGTCAATCATCTGACAATATAAAATCCCATATTCGTGCATGTTGTCATCGGCCCATTGTTGACCAAATGGGCATTTCGTAAAGGTTTGTTCAATCGATTGCGGTTTGAAGATGTTTTCAAATTCAAAAAGTTCACTTCGCCCCATATCATAGTTGGATAGGTAGTTTTCAATGGTATTCGGTTTCCCGAGGTGCGCGGCTCTGTGGGCAATTCCTTTGCCGCGTTCTTCCCCAAACGTTCGAACACCTTCTCTGATTGCATCTTGACCGTCTTCACCGTACACATCTACAACCGCTTTCGTAACTTGCGCAAATAACTTAGCCATTTGACTATAAATCGTTAGATCACCATATTTATTGACGCGAGAAAACTCTTGTGGAATGTAATCACTTAATACATGATCTTCACCTTCGCGAGTTGCTTGTTCCGCGATATCGTGTGCCTCTTGATATCCGAAGCGTTCTAAGCCTTTTTGCAGCAACTTTTTCCCTTGGATGCCAAAAGAAGAAGTAACGGATTTTTCTATATGCGTAAATAGCTTTGCTGTAATTCGATACATCGATAATGGTGGTAATGGAGTTTTGTTTGTTTCCATCGTTTTTGCCCCCTAGTCTAGTTATTTATTATTCTATTATATCTTTATCGTTTAAATCATTCAATTCATATAAAGTTTGTAGGAATCGATTGGATTTTATAATAATTGGGCTAATAAGGGTGGAGGAGTTCTCTCATTTTAGTAGGGATTAATGAGGGGAATTGCATATTTACGGTCGAACATGTTTTAATTAAAGAAAGTAGTTACGCTATAAAAAACAAATACGAGCACGACTTGAAAAGCAAAAGCAGAGTAAGAACGCGTCAAAATTGTTTAGGGCACTCTAAGGCCCTTATTTGATCAAAAGGGAACACTTTTTACAATTTAGGGCACTCAGAAACCCTTATTTCGTAAAATCTAGCATGAAATCACATAGATTAACTAAAATAAGAGCTTCTCAGTTCCCTTAAGTCTGAAAAATAGCGGATTCATAGAGAATAAGGGCCTGTGAGTCCGCATAGGAATGGCTCAGTTGAAATTATTGAAACAATTAGTAGAAATTATTGAAAATGGCTAGTGAAGATGGTTAAAGTTTGTTGGTTTTCCTAACAATAGGTAACAGCAGAAACTAGAATTAGAGGTTTTAAGATAGCTCTCGATACCAAGATTAGTAGTGTGATAGACATTCGTATTCTTTTTAGACAGGTGGGTGAGGCGATTTGGGTATTTTAATTACCATCATTATTATTATTTGTTTGGTTGGTTTTTATATGACGATACAGGTGACAAAAGAAGATGGGTCTAATTACAGTAGTGAAAAGTCTGCGAGAAATATGACGTACGTATACATTTTGGCACCGGTGGTAGTGTTCGTTTTAATTGTGATTATTTCTTTGACAAGTGGATTTTAGGTGACCGCAATTACTTCTAAGCAAATGGTGGATAGAGTTGCGATAGTTGATAAGTTACTAAATACATAGAGATACTTGATTGAAAAGGCAGGCCTAACGAAAAGTTGCGATCGCTCCATGGAGAGCGGTCTTTTTTTATGGTGAACAACGAACGATTATTAATTATTTTTTGGTAATATAAATTTACCGAAATGGGCACGCTAACTTCATTAATGGATTAGCGCGGGTACTAATCATACTTCTTAAAGTGGGGAGTAAATGTATGAAAACGAGTGTCAAATGTCTAGTTATCATGATGTTGGTTTTCAGTGTAGCTGTTGCTACTGTAAGTGCGACGGAGACAAATGGATCCGGCCGACCAAATGAAAGAGAATTAACATTCATTATTGGCGAATGGGAAGATTATGAAGGAGCGATTAACTTTAAAAAGAAAATAGACAGTCACAAATGAACAAAAAAAGCTGCTCATGGTCATTTTATGACCTTATGAGACAGCCTTGAGCCCTTGCTAATGGTCGCGTCCGAATCTATTCGGATTGCAATTGGCTATAATTCGGATGCATATTTGTTAAGTTCTTTACTCATTTTTTCAATATCATCAATGAAAGATGAGATTTCTTCTGTTGATAACGCCTGTTCACGTCCTACAGTAACGACCTTCTCTATTGCTGTTGTAATTCCATTAATCGATTGCTTCATGTTTGTTAATGTATTACTAATTTTTTCTGTAGATGAAACCGTTTCGTTTGATAGTTTTCTAATTTCTTTAGCTACTACATCAAAGCCTCGCCCTCTATCGCCTGCGCGTGCTGCCTCTATGGAAGCATTCAACCCTAATAAATTTGTCTGGTCAGCAATCTTTTTTATAAATTTGATCACTTCATCTGTACTCTCCATTTGCTTGGATGCTTGATTCGACTGGTCAAGCAGTGAATTACTTATCTCAGCAAGGCCTTCCGCACTTTCAGATATCTTAGCTATCCTTTCGTTCGCTTGAGTAATTGAGGTCACGATTTGATCTGCAATTCTTCGTAGTTCTATTTCACTTTGTTCTTGGATTTGAATAGCTAATGCACCAATAACTTCATTTTTTACAACGATGGGTGCGGCTAATCCTTTAAATGGAAATCCAAAAAATTCAGCAGGTACCTCTTGTTCAATAATTTTATTCTTTTGAATGCAGTCGGCTAAAGGTTCGTCAGGATTAATTTTTAACCCCTTTTTTGCACCAATATTTATTTTTTTCCCAGGAAAATAGGCAATCCATTCCTTTGTATTCGTTAACCCAATTCCTACATCAGGTAGCATGGAATGAATGATTGGAATTACTTCAAGGAATGTTTCTAATTTCGTTGAGTGTTCTTCTGTAGAGTTGTTATTGACTGTTGTTACTATTGCCATAAAATAACCAATCCCCTTCTCGGACTTTTATACTATTATATTATAACTATATATCTATTTCTAGCTAATGAAACGACTCAAAATAATTGATTTATCAAAATAACACGTATAAAGTAGAATTTAGTAGTTTGAAAATATTGAACTAACCGGGAGGCAACCCGTAAATAGCTAATGTTATAAAGAATAATATAGGGGGAGAGTTTACATTGATAAAGTTCTTTGAATACAATTGGCAAATAAGAGACGAATGGTTTGACTGGTGTAATCAACTATCAAATGAAGATTTGATAAAAGACCGAACGGGTGGAGTAGGAAGTATTTTACATACTCTTTTTCATATTATTGATGTTGAATACAGTTGGATACGTGGAATTCAAGGCAAAAAAGACGTGGTAGTTGAATTTGCTGATTACGATACGATTGAGAAGGTTAAATCTCTTTCTAATCGATATCGAAGCGAAGTAGCTGAATTTCTGAAACAAAATTTAAATGAACTAAAAGAGGAAGTCGTGAGTGTTCCTTGGGACGAGGAGAAATATACTGCTGAAGAAATATTACATCATATAATCGTTCATGAAATTCACCACATGGGTCAACTCTCTGTTTGGTCCAGAGAATTAGAGCTTAACCCCGTACCTGCTAATTTTATTAGTAGAAAATTTAAATCATATTTAACAAGATGACATATAGGTACGAGATAGCTGTTCTATCGATAATGTTACTGTTTATTATTGGCCTAGTAATCTTATTTTTTCTATGGTTTAAAAGTAGTTATAGAAAAAAAGATTTAAAAATCAGGGAACTTCAAAAAGAAATTGAAGAGCTAAAAAGAAAAGATGGTAAATAGACTTTGAGTAATTGTCCTTCAAGTAAAGGGTAGCGAAAACAGAAGGAACAACAAGTGATTGATATAATCTATATTAATGAAAAGAAGCATATGAAGCTCTCGTAAACTTTTAGCGGACTGAGAGGCCCTTATTTCCAAATATTTCACCACATTGAAGGTGTTTGCGGACTCAGAAGCCTTTATTTCGTATTTATCAAGGGAAATTCGTGGCTACTATGCTATATAAGGTCCACTCAGTCCGTTATCATCGTAAAATCTATGATTTTTCCACAAATAAGGGCTTCTCAGTCCGGCTAGCAAAAATAATGGCTAAAAGCCGCATGAACATAAAAATCAGAGATGTGGTCCAGATAAGATCTCGTTAAAAGATTTTACGCTACAAGCATCAATTACCCACAGCCTTACACTTCAGTTGATCCTTCCTAACATTTCCAGAAAGTGGCTTTCGATATCAATTTGTTTCTTCCTTGGCGTGAATATAAAGAGTGTTTGTCTCGCCTGAGATAATATGTATCTATCATGACGATCAGACTTTGCGTGGTCATCAAATGGTGGGCTTCTTGACTGTTAAATTTAATATCTAAAATGTGTAATTTAAAAAGACAGTTGACATAGGAAAATAAATTGTTATAAAATTATCTCGAATTCAAGATAATTTTAAGGTAATAGAAATGGATGGAGAGGCATGTAAATTTTTTTAAGTTAATATCTCGAATTCAAGATAAAATCTAAAAGGAGAATTCAACATCATTTCTATATGAAAGGAGATCAATCATGAAACATATATTTAATAAAGGAACAAACTCAGCGAAACCAACGTTATTGTTACTTCATGGAACGGGAGGAAATGAATTGGATTTAGTGCCTCTTGCGGCAAGAATAGATAATGAAGCTTCCGTTTTAAGTGTAAGAGGTAATGTTTTAGAAAATGGGATGCCACGATTTTTCAGAAGACTAGCGGAGGGAGTATTTGACGAAGAAGACCTCATCTTCCGTACACATGAATTAAATCAATTTCTTGATGAAGCAGCTGAAAGATATCAATTTGATCGAAACAATATGATTGCCGTTGGGTACTCGAATGGAGCCAATATTGCCGCGAGTTTATTATTTCACTATGAAAATGCCTTAAAGGGTGCAATTCTTCATCATCCGATGGTACCTAGAAGAGGAATTCAACTTCCGAATTTAACAGGAAAATTTGTATTTATTGGAGCTGGAACGAATGACCCTATTTGTTCACCACAGGAATCTACTGAATTACAAACGATATTAGAAAAAGCGAATGCAGAAGTCGAGTTACATTGGGAAAATAGAGGTCATCAGTTGACATTCGAAGAGGTAGAAGCTGCGGCCATATGGTATCACAATTTATAAAAAAATAATAAACAAAATAGAGCCTTGTATACTATCTTCTAACTAAATTAAATAATAATGTACTAATAAAAAGTAAAATTAATTACGAGTGGATTACAAAAAATGGAGGAGAGAACGTTATGTCAAACAAAAATGAAATGGGAGCTTTTTTATTACGAGTCGTATTAGGGGTTGTATTTTTAGCTCATGGTGCGGCAAAATTTCAAGGTGGTATCGAAAATGTGGCTGGTTGGTTTGATAGCATTGGATTACCAGGGGCACTTGCTTATGTTGTCGCGATCATTGAATTAGTTGGTGGTATTGCTTTAATTTTAGGGATTGGAACACGAATTGTTTCTACTTTAATAGGGTTTATCATGGTTGGAGCGATTTTTACAGTGAAATTACCAGCCGGGTTTTTAGATGGATATGAATATGATCTTGTATTGCTTACCGTAGCTGTCTTCTTAGTACTAAATGGTAGTAAATTGTATTCGCTTGAACAACTAATCTTAAAAGGGAAAGAAGACTTACATTCAATAACAAAATCAGCTTAAGTATCTCGAATTCAAGATACTATAATCAAATAATAGCAATTTTAGAAAGCTGGTAGAAACCCTTATTCAATCTACTCTTCAATCGAATTCCGTATTATAATAGATATTCAGATGATGCAGAGAACTATATAAATATAGTATCATTTGTAGATTTATTAATAGGGGATTGGGTAAAAGATGAAAAAAACCGTTTTACTATTTTTAACTATTTTATTCTTAATGGGTTGCAGCGAGGTACCAGAAGCCGAACCCGTAGAAAAAGTTACGGAAGAGATCGAAGAACAAATTCAAGAAGAATTAGAGGCTGAAGAAAAAGAGACTGAAGAAACACTGGATCATGCCATAGATCGTTCTGAAGAAACGACCGAGGACACAGATGAAGAAAAGACAGGCTTTATTCCAGCTCATGTCGTTCGAGTGGTCGACGGGGATACGATCATTGTGAAGCTCGATAATGGTCAGGAAGAACGGGTGAGATTGTTATTGGTGGATACGCCAGAGTCGGTTCATCCGAATAAACCAGTGCAGCCATTTGGTCCGGAATCAAGTCAGTTAGCGAAAGACATGATGCCGGTAGGAGAAAAAGTCTACCTAGAGATGGATGTTGGTGAACGAGATCGCTATGGCCGCTTGCTGGCCTATGTATGGGTAGGAGACAAAATGTTTAATGAGCTACTCCTCGAAAAAGGACTAGCCCGAGTGGCTTATGTGTTTGCACCTAACACAAGGCATGTCGATCGTTTTTATGAAATCCAGAAAAAAGCCCAACAACAAGCCATTGGCATTTGGAGTATTGAAAACTATGCAACCGATCGCGGATTTGATGAAAGTGTAGTAGAAGAAAAGAAAGAAACCGCTGCAACACCAGCTCCAAAAGCGGGCTGTGACAATCCAACGATTAAAGGAAACCACAGTTCAAGCGGTGAATTCATCTATCACGTCCCAGGCGGCCAATTTTATGACAGAACCAATCCAGAAGAGATGTTTTGTACAGAAGAAGAAGCCGTTGCGGCAGGGTATAGGAAGTCGAAGAGGTAAGTTTTTAATATGAAAAAAGTATCGTGGTCATAAAAGTAGGATGAATAGCCATCGGTTTCTTTTTTGATATTCGATCAGCGGGACTGTCTCCATAGAAAAGTGAGGGACAGTCCTTTTTGTGTCAGCTGCTATATGCTCCAACTTTCTTGCTTAACCAAAGCCTAATAATTTGCCTACACTAAAAATATTTTGGAACAACATTACACTTTTACATTAAACACAATCCTATCAATCGTCCCTTTGTAGTATTCGTAGTCACCGCCTGGTAAATGCCAGACGATTCGCACATCCTTTGGTATTTTTAGGTCATCTCAAGCTGATAGCTATCGACAATTGCCGAAAATTTGGTTTTCTCAAATTTCCCTTTTCCGTTATCGTAATACCTGTCATCCGTTTCAAATCGAGAAAATAACCCTTCCTGATCGAAATGAAATAAGCCAGAAACCTCACAATCTCCATCTATGAGTTGCGCCTTAACCGTCCTCTCATCCACCTGTTCCCAGGAAACGTAAGGTCCAAATAGGTAAGCAGGTATAAAAAGAAACTCACAAAACACGGTAATTAAAGAAGATTGAGACACCTCTTTTCCTTTTCCGTGGATGACTGTAAAAAGATTAAAAAGTTTTCCTTTCATTTCTCCTTGTCCATTTCGGTAAATATCCCTCCCAGACACTGGCATCGATAAAAACTTCATATAGGCGATACGAACGAGCGGATCAATCGAATTAAATTGCTTGGTTTCTAGTTGTTGCCATGGTTTATTTGATTTTAATTTGATAAAACTTTCTTTCCAGATGACATCCGCATTGTACATCATCGGCTGATTGATATATCCCGTCGCATATAAATACGTTTGGATCGGTATAGGCAAATTAGCTATTTTTTCTTCAGTAAAGTAAACATCCGGATATGGACTAGAAATCTTTGAAATCTCTTCCATCCGTTCTTTGTTATAAACTTTTAGCATGGATAACGACTCCTCTCGTCTACACATAACCTTTTCCTACAGGTTAACCAATTTTTCTAGCTAATCACTTGTATTTCTCCATACATGTTTCCTATATTAACCATAATCGAAATGCTCTGCTCCAAGTAAATATACGTGTGAAAAGATTGTGAATGTTACCGAAATGATGGCGGGGAGGATGTTGAGTGAGTCGATTAATCTTCTAAAAGCAGAGGCTGAACGCGACGTGTTATTTTAGGGCACTGATAGGCCCTTATTTCACCTGAAATCGAACAATTTTGGTCATTAGGGCACTCAGAAGCCCTTATTTCCTATTAATCACTGAGATTTCATAGATATATTGCTAGATAAGGGCCTCTCAGTGCCGTATCATTGTTAAACGATTGATTATTTCACAGATAAGGGCCTCCCAGTGCCATATCAATTGTCCAACATTATTTTTTTCACTAATAAGATCCTCTCGTGCCAAATAAGTCAAAGGATCGTTGAAACTAGCAATCTTCAACGCTATTCTAAGGAAAGCATTCCCAAGAAACCTCACTATATAAAATGGTATTTATGTTAAAATAAGTATATGTTGCTATTAATCTATGGAGCACCCTCCTGTAATGAATAAAAATACAAGTCGAACACTAAAATAGCTTGTTAGGAGAATTAGAGTTTTACGAACTTGGCGGCAATAGAGCGGCGCCATAGAAAGGGGATCGTTATGTGGATATTTTTGGTCATAATTATTATTGGGATAGGAACCGTAATTGGGTACCTACAAGAACAGACCAAACAAAATAAGAAAATAATTGAGCTTCTTGAAGATATTAATAGAAGAAACCGATAACAATCTACAGGTGCCGATAGGGGTTTAACTTTTGAAAGACACAGGCAACGATGGCAAGTCATTTAGTGTAAACCATATTCATTTTTTCTAGAGGTGAGATATTGACTATTTTAATTCCAACGTGGTTACATCCTATTCTCTGGATCATCTGGAATTCCATTTTTATTCTATTGTATTTATATATTGTTTGGAAAGTCTTTCAATGGCTTAAGATCAAAGCAAATCATTGGGTGATCGGCGGTATCACTCTTCTAGCGTTAATAGGGACGGATTATCTTCTTGAGGATGAGTATAGGGTATTTTACCCTGTTGAACATGATCTAGTGATTAAAGGGGACGGAAGTATAGTAGAAAACGCTGCGAATAAGGGACTGATTACTACGGACAAAGATTTATTTGTATATATTCGTGCTAGTATCCCATTTGAAGATACCATATCCTATTCATTTGAAACAAAGGATGGGCAAAAAACAGATTTCGAAATCATCCTATCTTATTCTGAAACGGATGTAATATCCATTATTCAATCATTTCAAGCATATAACGAGCTGGTCGATCTAGAGGATATCTCTCCAATCAAATACTTTTCCAGTACCGGCTATTACATAGATGTGGTAGAAGAAACGTTTACAGAAATAGTAGGCCAATACATACAACAATATAAATCCGAAGAACTTACGACTGAAATACTAATTGAAATCGTTAAAACCTTCGAGTCTGAGGTATTGAATGAACATGAAAAGAATTTGTTTTCAATGGAGTTGAAATAGGTTCTTTCCTTTAGCGTGATTGTGTTTTCGGGAGCGTTCGTGCAAACAGAATATACTAGTAATGGGAACGAATACTCTTGCCATAATAAAATAGAACAAAGACGCGGAGTGGAACGGTCAGTTTTATGATTGTAGTTATCCTTCCCTATCCTTTTTAACTTTCACATTGTGATTATGCAAAGCATAACCAGTATTCGACACACGGAAAAGATCTCATATTCCTATTCTGAAGTAACTATCTCCTAGTAGTTGCTTCTTTTTTAGTGATTCCGTCGCTCTTCACTAGGAATTATTTGAATGGTTCCGCCTCTTTTGGAAGAAGTGTTTGCTTACTGGGACAGCCGTTTAAACTATCAATCTTCTAACTACCTATAGACGGAATTACAAATATTTGGTATTATGCTAGGAATTTATGTTTTACTTCAAGGTGAAAGGATGTCAGGTAGTGAATAAGTTACCGATTAGTATTGCCTTCTTAGGTGGGTTCCAATGGTTATTTTTTATGTTTGCTAATACCGTTGTTATACCGATTTCCATTGGGACTGCATTTGACTTAGAGCAAATTGAAATTGTGTCTGCTATTCAGCGTTCTTTTATTTTTACCGGTGTCGCTTGTATATTGCAAGGGCTGATCGGACATCGTTATGCTTTGATGGAGGGGCAATCTGGATTATGGTGGGGTGTGATTTTAAGTCTTGCTGCAACGGCTAGTACGTTAAATGTCGAGTTGACGACAATAGGGGGCAGTATCGCAGTTGGAGCTATTATTTCGGGTCTGATCGTCTCAATATTAGGAGCGTTAGGACTTGGTGAGTTGTTGAAGAAATGGTTCACGCCTGTTGTGATGTTCGTTTTTTTATTACTGCTTGCCAATCAATTAATCTATATCTTTTTAAAAGGAATGTTAGGTTTAAATGAAAGTGAATACATTGATGTCCGTGTCGCTAGCTTTTCTTTTGTGATCGCAGCGATTACCATTTTTCTGAATGTGAAAGGGAAGGGTGCCATCAGTAATCTTTCCTTACTAATCGGAATGGCAATCGGTTGGATTGGAGCGATTTTCCTCTTGCAGCATGAAACCGTCAGTTCTGTAAAAGCAACACCTTTTCTAACGTGGTTTCCTTGGGGTGAGCCTAGTTTTGAATGGGGGATTATCCTGACTGTTGTCATCACTGGGTTACTGAATACAACGAATACGATCGCGACTTTAAAAGGGGCGGAAGATATTTATGAGAGGGAGACTCAACCGAAGCAATATCGGGCGTCTCTCATGCTGTCTGGCGGCTATACGTCAGTTTCAGGGATGTTAGGACTTGTGCCTTATGCCCCTTACGCCTCTTCACTCGGTTTTTTACAGTCAACAGGAATTAAAGAGCGGTTACCGTTTTTCATTGGGTCAGGCCTATTTATCATCATTGGTGCTATTCCGGCATTAAGCGCGTTCTTTTCGACAATTCCTCATAGTGTAGGAAATACGATTTTGTTTGTTGCCTATTTGCAGTTATTTCGATCTGCGTTAAGAAATATTGAAGGTTTGCAGTTCACTTCAAAAACGATTTATCGCATTGCCTTTCCAGCGTTGTTAGGCATGTCGATTATGAACCTGCCAACAGAGGCATTTACGCAAATACCCGTACTCGTTCAACCACTCGTTTCAAACGGCTTATTAATGGGAATCTTAGCAGCTTTATTCAGTGAATTGATCTATTATCTGTCACAAACGAAAAAGAAAGTGGTGGAAAAAGGACAAAGTTTAGGTCATCAAATCAAATAATAAGATTAACGATTGGAGGTGGAGGTCCATATGATTGCTGAAGTTAAGGGGAAAATTAGTCGTCTTGGCTCTAATTTATCAGAACGGTTAGAAGATAATTTAACAGGGAATGTGTTGGGCGCTTTTAGGTATATGCCTTTTTCTAGTGGAATCGGGGAAATATTAGCAAATGGAGTCTACCCCAAGTCAGTTGGTGAAACGATCGGAAAGATCCAATGTGAATTTTGGGCGGATCAGATCCAATTTTGGCCGTATGATCGTGAAGGTGAAATAGACGTACTGATTGAGTTCGAAGAGGCGATCATTGGAATTGAACTGAAATATACGAGTGGACTCTCTTCAGATGATGATATTTCCAATAGCGAAAATAGTGAAAGCGATAAAAAAATAGAATTGAGAAAAAGTATTAACCAGTTAGCTCGAGAGTCTCGTATTATTTCGCAAAAAGGAAGACAAAAAAAGAAGTTGCTTTTACTTATTGCTGACCGCAGTGCTTGTAAGAATATTTATGAAGATGTTATTGAGCGAAATATTTTAGAGGCTGATGTGGCTTTTGCATATATTTCATGGCAGGAAATCTTAATACAGTTAAAAAAATTACCTATAAGTGAACCATATTATCAAGTCATTATAAATGATGTTATGACACTTCTTAAGCGAAAAGGGTTTGAGGATTTTACGAATATGCAAATTGATGTTCCGCAACCAATAGATCATAACGTATACTTCCAGTTTAATAGGAAAAAGGAAATATACATAACTTTTAAAACAAAACAAATAATTAACGGAGGGTCCTATTATGAGTTCAGCTGATAATATCCGGAATGCTTTCCACGTTGTATATCAAACCTATGAAAATGTTCAAAAACTAATAGAATATTGCAAAGCAATTGGACCCGAAAAAAGTAATTACACAGCTGCTGTAGACAAAATTCTACGGTACAAGTCGGATAATAAAGTTTCGGGATGGTTTATTCAAGATTTCATCATTTTATTTCAGAATAAAGATCACATTGAGCTAGAAAATGGATGGCGGGAAGGGCCAATATATGTGATGGAGATAGAGTTGTTCAATGTGAATTTGGAGTTGGAGCGTATGGAAGGTCTTCCTTGTGTCCGTCTGTCCAAATTTGAATATGATAGCTTATTGAACTGGGAGTCAGGCTGTTCCCCGTCCAATCATTGGCGGTTTTATTACCCTCTACGACGAAATGATATTATGAATATACAGGAAAACGGAGATGATCTACACATCATCCCGAGAGATCAGGAAGAAAGTAACCGCTATTACTGGGGTGTGAAAAAAATTACAAGTAAACGTATTCCACTTACGGACATTACCGCAGATAATACTATAGAAAAAGTATTTAATACGTTTGATAAATTATAAATTACACACCAGCTTAATATAGAAACTGTCCTTCGTCGAATGAAAGACATGTGCGACGAAGGACAGATCTTTTTAATGATTGTTAGGGTGTTTTAATTGAGATTTGCTTCCACGTCTAGAGTTGTATTCTTTTCCCTTATTGTTATCCCCGATTTCGTGGCCAAATTCTGTGTCTAATTTTCCGTGTCTTTCCGGGGCGCTTTGATTTTTACTACCGCCTTTATTGTTACGCTTTGTCATATGTACACCTCCCATCGTTTACAGAGGTTATTATTCCAAGCTTTTTGAGTTTCATAAGCACAGCTTATGTTTGGAAGATAATAACTTCACTTCTACACTCACAATAATGGCTTGTTTTTTTCTTTGTTATATGGTAAATTTATAAACCTCTCGCAAAAAAAGTAATTATTATTCAACTGATTGCGCAGAACTTTTTATTGTATTACATTGCTAATCGTCATTAAACAATGTGCTTATAAGTTTAGTTTAAGCAAAATGAGCGGATAATTTTTTAAAAAGTACTTGCGATGAGAATTATATTATGGTAAGATAGCATTTGTCCCTAATGACGAAGGTGAGAAGGGATTTGAAGTAGTAATTGTTACATTTACAACCTTCAAAAAGGTTGTTGCGTAGAATTTATTACTATGATATAATCAATTTTGTCGCTTACAAACGACATACAAAAGTTCTTTGAAAACTGAACAAAAAGCCAAGCGAAATAAATGAGATACATGATATCTCGTCAATGTTTTAAAAACGTCACGTTTGTGACAAAGAGCAAGTCAAACTCAACTGCGAGGAACATCGGCTAAGATCGTCACGTCCTGTGACAACGCCGATGCTAGCACATCCGTGTGCGTCGCAAACACTTTTATGGAGAGTTTGATCCTGGCTCAGGACGAACGCTGGCGGCGTGCCTAATACATGCAAGTCGAGCGGACTTCATAAGAGCTTGCTCTTATGAAGTTAGCGGCGGACGGGTGAGTAAC
>NZ_JBLWFS010000034.1:0-35745 GCF_048323755.1 Alkalihalobacterium sp. APHAB7 | reverse complement strand
GCAAGCTCTTATGAAGTCCGCTCGACTTGCATGTATTAGGCACGCCGCCAGCGTTCGTCCTGAGCCAGGATCAAACTCTCCATAAAAGTGTTTGATATAGCTCACTGTCACAAACGTGACGTTTTTTTAAAACATTGACGAGATATCATGTATCTCATTTATTTCGCTTGGCTTTTTGTTCAGTTTTCAAAGAACTATAACGTCGCTTGTTGTTGGCGACTTTTATATTGTATCAAGTGTCCCTCTTTGTGTCAACAACTTTTTTGAAATGTTTTTTCTCGAAAGTTTTCTTCGTGGACAACGAATATAAATATACCAAGTTACTGAGAAAAGAGCAACATCTTTTTTTGAGGAAATAGTTTCCTTTATAACTGTACACTCTACTTTGTTCGTATAAACGAATGATTAAGTTGTACAAATAGAAGACTAATTCTTCTTTCTATATTACTACAGACAAATGATAAGGGGCCGCTAAGCGGCCCCTTGAATTATTTATTATTAATGTAAGAAAGCAAAGAATAGAACGAAGATGACAAACAATACATACATGATCGGATGAACTTCTTTTCCTTTTCCTTTTACAATCATTGTTATTGGATAGAAAATAAATCCTAGAGCAATCCCGTGGGCGATACTATATGTTAACGGCATTGCTACTACTGTTAAGAATGCAGGAACTGCAATCTCAAATCTCTTCCAATCGATTAGTCCCAGCGATGATGCCATTAAGATACCAACGATGATTAAAGCCGGTGCTGTAACTTGCGGTGTAACAACCATTAGTAGCGGTGAGAAGAATAACGCTATTAAAAACAAGCCCGCTGTTACTACCGATGTAAATCCTGTTCGTCCGCCTGCCGCAACACCTGATGAAGACTCAATGTAAGCTGTCGTTGTTGACGTTCCTAAAATCGCACCAATTGAAGTCGCACTCGAGTCAGCAAGTAATGCTCTATTTGCACGCGGAAGTTTATTATCTTTTACAAACCCAGCTTGGTTTGCAACAGCATATAATGTTCCAGCTGTATCGAAAAAGTCAACGAATAAGAAAGTCAAAATAACAACCAATAATTGAATAGTTAAGACTTGGCCCCAACCTACTTCACCGATATAAGTAAACGCCTGCCCAAATGTAGGAGCCAAACTTGGAACAGAAGATACAATTTGTTGAGGCATATCAATTAATCCAACAATGATCCCAGCAACAGCTGTTAAGATCATTCCGTAGAAGATACCACCTTTAACACCGCGAACCATAAAAATAACTGTAACAACTAATCCAAAGATCGCAAGTAATGTAGTACTCGCTGTCATATCCCCAAGCGTTACTGCTGTAGCTTCATACGGTACAACAATACCCGCGCTTTTCAATCCAATAAATGCAATGAACAAACCAATACCGGCACCAGCTGCGTATTTCAATTCAGCCGGAATGGCATTAATAATAATTTCACGAATTCCAGACAACGTAATAATAATAAAGATAATACCGGAAACAAATACACCGAACAATGCAATTTGCCAATCAATCCCCATACCAATAACAACGGAAAATGCGAAGAATGCATTTAGACCCATACCTGGAGCTAAAGCAATTGGGTAGTTCGCAACTAGACCCATAATTAGAGTACCGATAGCCGCAGCCAAAGCTGTAGCAACAAAGACAGCCCCGATATCCATACCTGTAGCACTTAAAAGGTCTGGATTAACAAATAAGATATAAGCCATTGATAAGAACGTTGTTACCCCCGCAATTGTCTCTCGCTTGTAACTCGTTCCATTTTCCTTAAAACGAAAAAAACGATCCATTGAAAATTACCCTCCTCATTATTGTCTAAAAATTATACTTCCCAGATTTTCAACAAATCATTTGAGACCATCTCAAAAGTCAGAAAAGCACAAGCGCCCGTATAGCTGCGTATGGACTGGAGCCCACCGTATAGATAAAGAAAATATCGTGATTTTTAGTAAACCGATGTTGACTTATCGTTAGGATGAGAGCGAAGTCCAATAGCCACTAGGCACTGGAGCTAGACAAAAAAAGCTCTAGGATTTCTACCTAGAGCTTTAACGACAAAAAATCTGGAAGTCACATACACGACACGTTACCGAACGCTATGTTGACATCCGACCTTTCGTAGTTAAGCTATTTACGGTAGCTTGGTAGAGACTCACGGGCCATATTCCCATGATTATACGATCGACGGTTCTATTGCTGTTTCAATAGCATTAGTTTATCAACATAGTAATCAAGTGTCAATATAATTTCCGAACGTTTTTGTATATTATTTTTTAATTGTTCGTGTTATTCCCATTCAATGGTAGCTGGCGGTTTAGAAGTAATATCATAAACTACACGATTTACATGTTTAACCTCGTTAACGATACGCGTAGAAATAACTTCTAACACATCATAAGGAATTCTCGCCCAGTCTGAAGTCATCCCATCTATTGAAGTAACTGCACGGATACCCACTGTATAGTCATACGTTCTAGCATCACCCATAACACCCACACTTCTCATATCAGGAAGTGCTGTGAAGTATTGCCAAATTTCACGATCTAATCCAGCTTTCTTTATTTCTTCTCTTAAGATTGCATCTGATTCACGAACAATTTCCAATTTTTCTTCTGTAATTTCACCTAAGACACGAATTCCTAAACCAGGTCCTGGAAATGGTTGTCTCCACACGATTTCGTCCCTAATCCCTAACTCTGCTCCTAGTTTACGTACTTCGTCTTTAAATAAAGTATTTAATGGCTCTATTAACTCGAAACTCATATCTTCTGGTAATCCACCTACGTTATGGTGAGATTTAATCGTTTGAGCAGTAGCTGTTCCACTTTCAATAATGTCTGTGTAAAGTGTACCTTGAGCTAAGAAGTCCATATCTGTTAATTGAGAAGCTTCTTCTTCAAAGACATAAATAAATTCATTTCCGATAATCTTACGTTTTTGCTCAGGATCTTTAACACCTGCTAATTTAGATAGGAAGCGTTCTTGGGCATCGATTTTGATTACGTTCATATTGAAACCTTCGCTGAACGTTTCCATCACACTCTCCGCTTCACCTTTACGAAGAAGACCGTGGTCAATGAACATACACGTTAATTGATCCCCGATTGCTTTATGAATAAGAACCGCAACTACTGAAGAATCTACTCCGCCACTAAGTGCACATAAAACTTTTTTATCGCCTACTAGATCACGAATTTTTTGCATTTCGAGTTCAATGAAGTTTTCCATTGACCAGTTTCCTTCACATTCACATACTTTGTATACAAAATTCTCCAACAGTTGATTTCCATATTGCGAATGGCGAACTTCTGGATGGAATTGTACTCCATAAAACTTTCTTGCTACATCACTCATCGCAGCTACAGGACATGAAGGGTTTTGAGCATCAACAACAAATCCTTGAGGAGGAGCAATAATTTTGTCTCCGTGACTCATCCATACTGTCTGCTCTAAAGGAAGCCCCTCATATAACTTTGAAGGATTTTCAATTTTAATCGCAGCTTTTCCATATTCACGGTGTTCAGCTGCTTCTACTTTTCCACCAAAATGTTGTGTCATTAATTGCATACCGTAACAAATCCCTAAGACCGGAATACCTAAATCATAGATGGCCTCATCGCATTTAGGAGCACCTTCTACGTAAGCACTGTTAGGTCCTCCTGAGAAAATGATCCCTTTAGGATTCATTTTCTTAATTTCTTCCGCTGTAATTGTATTCGGGTGCAACTCACTGTATACACCTAAATCACGAATACGTCTTGCGATAAGTTGGTTATATTGACCACCAAAGTCTAGTACAACAATCATTTCATTGATGTTCTCCATCATTCATCCACCTTCTATTTTGATTTCGCTCATAGACAAAACTACGCCTACTCGCCGACTACAAGAAGTTCAGTTCCCTTATGTAGTAAAAGTATAGAAAAAGCTAGAATTCCTTCGTACCTATACTGCGAAGACAGAATCCTAGCTTACTCTCTAATATCCCGCCTTCATAGTCAGATCATTTACGGTGATCTAGTAGAAACACTTAGGCCTTATTCCTAAGAATATATGAAGGATTAAATTAATAAAATCACGGATATATTTTATCAATGACCTGCAGCATGGTCAAGAACCGATCTTTTTAATTAAATATTCCCACAACTTTTGATTTTCTTCCCAAACCTCTTTTGGCTGATTGTTACCATAGGATACTTTTTCATAGTTTAACGTAATTTCCGTCATATCATTCATCGAATAAAAAGAATCAATTCGAGCTGCAAATTCACGTAACGTTTCACTACGTTTTTTTACTATTCCATTGTACCCTAATAGCCATATGAGCGAATGAAAGGCTAATTCAAAAGATTTTTCATTGTTAAGTTTTCCGTAGCGATACAATAAATATTGAACGAGTATTCTTTTTCGGAAAATAAAGGCTATCATTGCTACTATTACTAATGTTGTGATCACCAGAATCCAAAATGCATACTCAAAAAACAAACCATCCCTATTTATAGGACCAGCTGCAACCTCGTCTTCTTGAACCTCAGCTAGTGTCTCTTCTACTTCTGGTTGAACGGTTGGGTTTTCCATCTCACGTTCCCACTGAGCTTCTAGTTCAGGTGTTTCAAACACAAAGTTGGAGGCATTATTAAAGCCTTGAGTTGGCTCAAACGGGATCCAACCGTGTCCAGGAAAATAAACTTCGACCCACGAATGGGCATTTGCATTTGTAATTTGGTATAAACGGTTACCATCCGATAGGTCGTTCAGTCTTTCACCTTGAGTAAAGCCTTTGACCCATCTAGCTGGAATTCCAAGTGTCCGTAACATCACAACCATTGAGGTCGAATAATTATCACAATACCCTTGCTTGGTTTCAAATAAAAACTGATCTACATAGTCTTCATCCGGTCCTGGTACCGCGACATTCTTCGTTTCATATCGGAATCCTGCCATACGATAGTAACGCTCAATTGCTTTTACTTGGTCGTAACGATTACTAAAGTTCACCGTGATATCTGCCGCTAGTTCTCCTACTCGATCTGGCAATGTATCTGGAAGCTGCAAATAGATATTTTGAATCGATTCAGGGTCACCATCTATCACTTGCCTTAACTTCGAAACCGAAAAATGAGGTTCTAAAAACGTTAGATTATAAGACTCAAGATGAATCGGATCATTGCCATAATACGTATTTGCTCTTCCTGTATGAGCATCAAAGTAAACAGAAATATCGATAATCGACCCAATCGAAATATCCGTCGGTTCACCAGCATAAAAAACATGTTGGAAGTTTTGGTATGGTTCAAACGAAATAGAAGCTTCTACTGCTTTCACTTCTACTTCTTGTTCGAATAATGGATAGCGCATCTCGATTTGTTCTTCCGGTGTCGTTACTTCCCAGCCTTTTCCTGTGTAAAAATCTTTAGATTCACCGCGCCAGTATTGAGCTTGAGGAGTTACAGCTTGAAAAACAGGAGTATCATCATCCTCAAAGCCACCACCAAGTCTTCCATCATTATCCCCGTAACCAATTCGTTGCCGCAGTGCACCACTTCCTTGTCCTGTGTCCATCCCAATGGCCGCTTTCATAAACGGTACAGGGTCCGCCCACTGAGGTTCATACTTAGGAGCAGCATAGCCGAAACTACTTGCAACTAGAAGCACCACACATAATGAGGCTATCAAACGGATCGGTAATATATTGGAAAACGTCTTTACATTTTCACGTTCAATCGTTCGGTACAAGGTCATTAATCCGAGAAGTAAAAAACCAACCATAAAAATTCTAACAATTGAATAGGTCGCATCATACGGTGTAAACGTATCAATCACTGTAATATATATAATGGTAAAAAGTAGGAAGAATAAAATTCTCTTTGCATACACTGTCCAAAAAAATAGCAAATAGCTCATGACAGCTAGTAGAATAAAGAACAGTAAACTTCTAAACATATCCGTAAGACCAACCCAATTTCCAGCAACCATCATCCTGACATTTTGGGACAAGTCATTCAAAAACAGTTCAAACCAATGCAAGGAAAGAAAAGACCCCTCTAAAAACATTAAATGAAGTCCATATAAGATAATTCCTAATTTTAAAGGTAATGAGATCCAAACTTTAACTTGCATAAATGTCAGTAAGAAGAAAAATAACGTTACTCCTATAAAAAATGAGATATATCCAGTATCTGTTATATATGGTAGAGGTAATAACCATTCTAATAATAGGATATAGCTTAACATATAAAGAAAGAAGTGCCTTCCTTTATGAGCTTTCATATTAGCTGCAACCATAGTCATCACCTGCTTTTCATCAGTTCCGAATTAAACTTTTCATCGGTAAATTGATACACCTTGACTCTTTGCATACGAAGCGACTGTACATACTGTTGATCTTCAACTTGTCCAGAAACCCAGCAAACGATCACTTGAATATTCATAGCTCTTAAATATTGGAGCCATTCATAATCTTGTTGATTTAGTGAAACGGTCACGATAATAATCGTTCCATTACGATAAGGTTCTAACAAACTAGTTTCAGTCGGCAAGAACTGCTCTTTTTCTCCTTGGACCTTTGCTAGATGATAATATAGCATTTGATAATGTTCTAGAGTCGTATCTGGAAATAATACTTCAGTATCGGTACCAACACTTACAAAACTTAGAGCATTATGATTTTCATAACAATGTTCAGCTATTGAAGCCGTTAGTTCAACTGCTCTTTCAAACGTTTCCTTCGTGCTTTTTCCAACATATCGATTAAAAAATAAGTGAAACGCTTCTCCTTGTGACGTTTCGAATTCCTTCGTCATTAGTTTCTCACTTCGAGCAGAGTGCTTCCAATCAATACTTGTTAACCGATCTCCTGGAATATAGTGACGAACACCCGCAATGGACAATTCTTCTTCTAACGAATGGGCAAAAGATACACTTTCTCCAAATCCGCCACCTGAGTTCACACTCCAACTTTTTAAAGATTGATAGTGAGGAAATATGAGAACGGTCGTTTCAACACTCACCGTCTTTTTTCGTTCAAAGAAACCAAACATATCGCCAATGACGACTTCTATCTCACGGAAGGAGTGCTCACCCCTCGGCAGCTTTTCAATCGTATATTCGAAATGAAGGGTTCTTTTAAAAGACAGAAAGAAAAGCGCACTATTATTTACGTCATGAATCGCCTCTATACCATGAGGGAGTTGGTCTTTCACTCTAACAAAGCAAAATGGATGAAGAAGTTTATTTTTTACAAACACTTCTACCTCAACATCATCATACGCTCTTAAGGTGTCTGCACTTAATGTCCGATAGGCTTCAATGCGCTGAAACGTAAACAAGAAAACACTAATTGATAACAAACTAATAACGACGATACTATAAAATAAAAACCAACTAACAAAACCACCCTGGAACATCGCATAGGCAAAAAGAGTTAGGTTTAACAGTAGTAGAAATAACGGTTTTACACCCTTTTTTAGATAAGAAAAAATCAGCTTCATCGACGAGCTGCTTCTTTCTTAGCTGTAGGTACCGGAATTTTATCTAACATATTTTTAATGAGCTGTTCTGACGTCATTTTTGCCATACTCATGTCTGTTTTTAAGAGAATTCGATGTGAGAATGTATATGGCGCTAATAGTTTAATATCATCGGGAATCACATACTCTCTGCCTTGTAAAAAAGCATACGCTTGAGCTGCTTTCATGATCGCTATGGAGCCACGCGGACTCACTCCTAGGCGAATCCCACGGTTTTCACGTGTTTCATTTACTATACTTAAAATATAATTTTTTACTAATTGGTCAACAAAGATGTCTTTTACTTTTTGTTGGATCTCAATGACTTCTTCAAGGGATAAAACCGTTTCTAGCTTTTCAATCGGATGTCCTTTTTCAATTCGTTCAAGAACATCAAGCTCTTCTGCAAACGAAGGGTATCCGAGTTTTAATTTAAATAAAAATCGATCCAGTTGTGCTTCTGGTAAAGGGTACGTACCTGCATATTCGATTGGGTTTTGAGTCGCCATTACAAAGAACGGCTGTTTTAATCGAATCGTATCCCCATCAATCGTCACATGACCTTCTTCAAGTGATTCCAGTAAGGCTGCTTGCGTTTTCGGTGAAGTACGATTAATTTCATCCGCTAAGACGATATTGGCCATGATTGGGCCTGGACGAAACTCAAAACTCATTGTTTTTTGGTTGTATATTGAAACACCTGTCACATCAGAAGGAAGCAAATCTGGTGTGAATTGTATTCGTTTAAATTCAGCACCTAAAGTTTTGGCAATGGCTTTAACCATCATCGTTTTTCCAACTCCAGGAACATCTTCTAATAGAACGTGCCCGCCAGAAAGCAAGGCAACCATACTTAATTCCACTTCTTTTCGTTTACCAACTACCACTTTTTCAATATTATCTAATGCTTCTACAAGCCGATCTCTTACGTTAGCCATAACCGAAAACCTCCATTTTTCAATAACAACCTATCAATCTTATATTAGCATGTTGAAATTCTCACGCTACTATCTTTCATTTCCAATTTTACTATAGTCTTAATCATATAGGCGAATAATATCAGGGAATTTATTATAAATTTAAAATTTAAAAACAACTTTAAATAGAAGAGTTTTTTTAGAGTGCGAGCTTTAATGTACTAGGAGTACTTACTCTTCTTTTGGAAAGAAAAAAAGCCGTTGATATACAACAGCTTACGAAAGTTAAGAAGAACGGATCCCTGATGAAGCATAACTTTGAATCATCTTTTGTAAATTTTTATGTGACTCTCTTAATTTAACCGTTTCGTCGATTATTCTTTGAAAACCTTCCAAATCTTTATCAGATGCATTTAACACAGACTTTGGAATACCTTCTGCAATTTGTTGTAAAGATAAATCCCGGCTCACGACAATGACCACCTTCCTGTTCTTTTGTGGGACCTGTGATTTTGCCCTGTTAATTATTTATGGATACAACAGAATTTTTCCTGCTAACCATGCCTAATATTTATCTACACTTAACACCACAAACGCTGAAATATAGTAAAGATCATTCTCCATTTAACAAAAATCGACGGAAATCTATACATGTAAAGGCTAAATTGTAGAAAAATTTTTATTCTTATTACACGATGATTCATTTATGGTACCGTACAATTTAAGGTTATCTTAGTATTAAACAAAAAAAGGACCTCTACTAAGAATTACTTAGTAGAGGTCTTCCTTATTAATTCATTTGTAGAACGGATCGCGGTATAGCTGACAAACCTTTAAAAGGTTTGTAGAGCTATTATTACATCATGCCGCCCATACCACCCATGCCAGCCATGTCTGGCATTCCGCCGCCGCCATTTTCGTCTGGTTGGTCAGCGATTACAGCTTCAGTTGTTAGGAACATTGCAGAAACTGATGCAGCGTTTTGAAGCGCAGAACGTGTAACTTTAGCAGGGTCAACGATACCAGCTTCAACCATGTTTACCCACTCGCCAGTTGCAGCGTTAAATCCAACGCCAACGCCTTCACCTTTTAGACGCTCAACAACAACAGATCCTTCAAGTCCTGCATTGTGTGCGATTTGGCGAACTGGCTCTTCAAGAGCACGTAGAACAATGTTTACACCTGTTTGCTCATCGCCATCAGCTTGAATAGTAGCTACTGCTTTGTAAACGTTCATTAATGCAGTACCACCACCAGCTACGATACCTTCTTCAACTGCCGCACGAGTTGAGTTAAGAGCATCTTCAATGCGAAGTTTACGCTCTTTCATTTCTGTTTCAGTAGCCGCACCAACTTTAAGAACCGCTACACCACCAGCTAATTTAGCTAGGCGCTCTTGTAATTTTTCTTTATCAAAATCAGAAGTTGTTTCTTCTACTTGTGCTTTAATTTGGTTTACACGAGCAGCAATTTTATCTGACTCGCCAGCACCTTCAACGATTGTAGTTGTTTCTTTCGTTACAACTACTTTCGCAGCGCGACCAAGTTGAGTAATGTCAGCAGATTTAAGATCTAATCCTAAGTCTTCTGTAATTACTTCTCCACCTGTTAAGATTGCGATATCTTCTAACATTGCTTTACGACGGTCACCAAAGCCAGGAGCTTTAACTGCTACCGCGTTAAATGTACCACGAAGTTTGTTAACAACTAATGTTGCTAAAGCTTCACCTTCAACATCTTCAGCAATGATTAAGATCGGACGACCTTGTTGAACAACTTGCTCAAGTACAGGTAGTACTTCTTGGATGCTTGCAATTTTCTTATCTGTGATAAGAACATAAGGGTTATCTAATACAGCTTCCATTTTATCAGAGTCTGTTACCATATAAGGAGAAGCATATCCACGGTCGAATTGCATACCTTCAACCACTTCTAGCTCAGTTGTAAATCCTTTAGACTCTTCAATTGTGATAACACCATCGTTACCAACTCGCTCCATTGCTTCAGCAATAATCTTACCTACTTCATCGTCAGCAGAAGAGATTGCAGCTACTTGAGCGATAGACTCTTTACCTTCGATCGGCTTAGAGATGTTTTGTAATTCTTCAATAGCCACTCGAGTTGCTTTTTCGATACCTTTACGGATAACCATCGGGTTAGCACCAGATGTTACGTTCTTTAAACCTTCGCGGATCATAGCTTGAGCTAGAACCGTTGCAGTTGTCGTACCGTCACCAGCAATATCGTTTGTTTTGCTAGCTACCTCAGCAACTAATTTCGCACCCATATTTTCAAATGGATCTTCTAGTTCGATTTCCTTAGCGATTGTTACACCGTCATTTGTAATTAATGGAGAACCGAATTTCTTTTCAAGAACCACGTTACGTCCTTTTGGTCCAAGAGTTACTTTTACAGCATTGGCTAATGCATCTACACCGCGTAACATTGAGCGACGAGCGTCTTCACTGAATTTAATATCTTTTGCCATCGTTTCAACCTCCTAAAATTTTGTTCAATATGTTATCGTTTCGTCATTTATTAACCGATTACAGCTAAAATGTCGCTTTCACGTAAAACTAAGTATTCGTTACCTTCGTACTTCACTTCAGTACCTGCATATTTAGAGAAAATGACTGTGTCGCCTTCCTTCACTTCAAGAGCAACACGCTCACCATTTTCAAGTACGCGACCAGTACCAACTGCTACGATTTTTCCTTCTTGTGGTTTTTCCTTCGCAGAATCTGGAAGAACGATACCACTTGCAGTCTTTTCTTCTGTCTCAACTAACTCAATTACAACACGATCACCTAATGGCTTTAACAAGGAAAACAACCTCCTTAAAATATTGTATTTTCTCCTCAAGAATATGTAAAAGTTTATGGTGAGGAGATTTGTTAGCACTCGATGTGGTTGAGTGCTAATTTCAATTATTATAATAATCACTCGCATTTTTTTTTGCAAGTATTTTGTACGAATTTTTTTCTAAAAATAATAATACAACTTGTATTAATGACCAAAAGCCTTCAATAGAATAACCATTTGCGTTATTTTATAAACTATTTGTAAAGAAATTATTATTTGTATTAGTGAGCTAGACTTTCTTCGGGATGGAGGAGGGCCATTCCTTCTAGTTTTTTTAATAAATATGATAGAATGAAAAATACACTGTTCAGTTTAAAACATAACATTATATACAAAGGGGATTTCTATTGTGTCTAAACGCTATTGGTGGGTATTAATAACATATATCGCCATGCACCTTTCCGCTTTTATCGGTGTTCCTTTACTCAAGCTTTACGATGTACCTTTAGAAAGAATACCTGGCATTTGGAGTACGATTAGCTTTTCTGCAGCATTATTGATCATTATTCTCTTGCTTTTGCCTGATATTCGAAACCGTCATGAAGTACGTGGACGTTCATCTAAAACAGATGCTGCAATGTGGTCGATCCTTGGTGTGATCCTTGCATTTGTCGCACAGTACATTTCCATATACATTTCGGTCTTTCTTTTAGGTGTAGAACCTGGTTCTGAGAACACGGAACGAATCTCAGAATACGCTCGAATTTTTCCGCTATTCATCATCGTTATGGCTGTGATTGGTCCTATTCTTGAAGAAATTATTTTTAGAAAAGTTATTTTTGGTTCACTCTATAAGAAATACAACTTTATTATTGCTGCGTTAATTAGCTCGTTAATTTTTGCAGTCGTGCACGCAGATTTAGATTACTTATTAGTTTACACAGCTCTTGCTTTTGTTTTTTCTTATCTATATGTAAAGACAAAGCGGATTCTCGTACCGATCATTGCCCACGTAGCGATGAATACATTGGCAGTCTTAGTTCACGTTGTATACGGAGAACGCCTTGATGAATTACGACAACAACTAGATCAAATACAATCATTTATTGGAGGATTTTTAGTATGAGGACGTCTCCTACGTTTATGGCGGTCGTTTACGCCTTAATCGGTGTCATGTTCACCTATCTAGCTATTCAAAATGTTCCAGTGGCAGGCTGGAACATTTGGACTTACTTATTTATCGGTTTAGCGGCCGTTGATTTTATGATGGCTTATCGTTTCTTTCAAATGCGAAAATACATACGAAAATCAAAATAAAACAGAACATAGTACTTAATCAAACGTTTAATTAAGTACTATGTTCGATCAATAATCAAGAGGCTGGTTCATAAGCATGCATACTCTCTCAAGAGGAATAAATGCGTATGAACCAGCCTCTTTTTGTGATGTCTTAAATCAGCATAATCCCTGACACTTTCATTTTATCTAATTGTAGAGATTGTAAAAGTACTGTAAGAAAATTGTAAATCCACAGGAAAGATAGGATATCGATGGGAATATAATAGAGCATTAATTATTTTAATTTAGGAGATATCTATGAACAGAGAACATACATTTTCTTACGGGAAAATTGCAGTAATTGGTAGTGGTTTTCTCGCTTTAATGCTCGTTTGGACGATCTATAATACATTTATGCCACTCATTCTTGGAGATTATATTGAAAGTAGTGCGATACGTGGAGCCATTATGGGGATTGATAATTTACTCGCCGTTTTATTAATTCCAGTTATCGGCGCTTGGTCGGACCGGGTTAAATCTCCACTTGGACAACGACTTCCATTTATAGCTGTCGGAATGCCATTGGCTGCGATTACATTTGCACTCTTGCCCTTTGTTTCAGGTATTGGTCTTTTCATTCTTTTAACCATTGATATTGTTTTTCTATTAGCAATGACCATATACCGTGCACCAGTCATTTCTCTCATGCCTGACCACACTCCACCAACAAACCGTTCGACTGCAAATGGGGTTGTTAATTTTATGGGCGGTGTGGGTGCGATAATCGCCTTATTTATCCTTTCTCCTCTATTTGACGTAGACCGACTCTTTCCTTTTGTCATTGGTGGATGCATTTTATTCGTTGCGTTTATCTTATTGTATTTAGTGATTGACCGTAATCCTCCGTTCACTGAGAATACAGCAGGAGATCAAGAGGAAACGCAGGCATTGAAAACATTAAAGGACGGAATAAAGAATTTATTTCTTAAAGAAAACCGTGGCAAGCTTTTTATCTTTTTGGCAATTTTCTTATATTTCATCGGCTATACAGGTGTTGAAGCGCTTTTTTCAATCTGGGCCACTGAGCAATTAGGGCTGACAGGCGGTGAAGCTGGTGTAACGCTTGGATTTTTCAGCTTATCTTTTGTTTTATTTGCCATTCCCGCTGGTTTACTTGGAACACGTTTTGGTAAAAAGCCCTTAATGTTAGTAGGTCTTATCTTCCTACCGATCTTGTTTGCTGTTATTCCCTTTTTAGAAGGCTTACTGTTTGTTCGAATCGTTCTTTTCCTAGCTGGTATAGCTTGGGCGTGTATAAATGTGCAAGCTTATGCTTTAGTTAGTGATTTAGGTGGCACATCTAAAATTGGTTTATACACTGGTATATATTATTTATTTTCAATGTCATCAGCGATTATTGCGCCGTTTCTACTCGGCACCATGATGGATCTCTTCGGAAAAGACAGCTTATTTTTTACTGCTGCAATCACTATGGTCATTGCGTTTTTATTTTTAAGAGCAGGTAAAGATCGGGATGCAAATGTCGTTAACAACTCTACGAAGAGCATGTAAGCACTGTCTATGCATTGACTAAAAACTAGATACGATAAAAGCACTCCCTGTAAGAAGGAGTGCTTTTATCGGAGACTTGAATTAGGAGACACTTTTTTCTTGGACTGGCGCCTCTTTTGACGTTTTCCCGAGTAAATAACCGACTGGTACCGTAATTGCGGTAAGAACAGCTAGAATGATAAAGCCTTCATTAATGGCTTGTAAGTTCGCCAATTCAACAGAACCTTCTACTGCAAAAAGTTGTGCTTTTCTTACTTCATAATAAATAGAAATGAAAACAATTCCTAAGGCGGAACTCATTTGCCTTAATACATTATTCATTGCCGAACCTCTAGAAACGATTTGTTCAGGAATAGCATTCATACCTGCTGTCGTTGCAGGCATACTGCATAGTCCAAAACCAATTCCTCTGATCGCCATAATGATAATAATGAAAGCTAGTGATGTTTCCATCGTCATAATACCTAATAAAAATGTACTTATAGCAGATATAATTAACCCTACCGTTACAATACCTGTTGCCCCTTTTTTATCGAGAAGCCTCCCTCCGACCGTCATGAAAATCCCAGTTAATAACGCAGCTGGCAAGAATACAAGACCAGTCGTAATGGCGTTGTAGCCATATACATTTTGTAAGAGGAGAGGCAAAAGGAAAATACCTCCAAATAGGCCAATAGACGTAATTCCTGAAATCCAAACGCTTAACGAATACGTTGTAATTTTAAATATAGATAAATCTAAGAGTGGAAACTTTTGTTTTTTCTCGATCATTACAAATAAAACTAAACTAATCAATCCGACGATAATTAAAACGATATTCGATGCGTAAGTTAAATGCTCCAGACTAGATGTTCGCCCTAAGGCAAGGAGGATTAATCCGACCCCTAGAGTTACTGTAATAAATCCCCAACGATCAAACGTAATCGACTTATTGAGTTCCGTTTCTTTTAAATATTTTGATGCAAACCAAATTCCTAATAATCCTACTGGGACATTACATAAAAATAGATAATGCCAGCTGCCTGTCTCGATAATAATTCCGCCGATCGTTGGTCCAACCGTCGGTGCCATCATCGCAGCTACACCGTAAACGCCCGTTGCAAGACCTCTTTCTTTACGCGGAAAATTAGCAAATATTAGTGCCATCGATAAAGGCATCATGATACCTCCACCAATTCCTTGAAGTCCTCTAAAAAAAATCAGTGACGATAGATTCCATGAAAAAGATCCTAAGATGGAGCCTATTACAAAGATACTTAACCCGATGATGTATAACCGTTTTTTCCCCCATTTGTCACCTAAAAACCCAGTAACCGGCATGATCATACCCATAGTTACCATAAAGATTGTAATGACCCAACCTGTCGAAACCGCATCTGTATCAAATACGTTCATAAGCTGCGGTACTGCTGGATTGAGCATACTATTATTTAAAATTAACGTGAAGGTCCCGATCAAAACTGCTATGACGACCATCCATTTATCAGATATTTTCCCCATACAACCCACCATTTCGCCTTTCGAAATAATTAATATAACTATACCACGGATCAAGTTGTTTCGGTACTAATTTGTTTTCCAGTTGTTAGGGGGTTTGGAGAGGGAACGGGCTTTAGATGCCATTATAAGTTATAAGTTAAATTATTTAAACTCATCAGATTAATATTCATTAGCTAGCCATGCCTCAGCTTTTAATTCCCTTAAAACAATGCATTACACAGAATAGTAAGAACAATGAATTAATGAAAAAAAGAAGCTACCTTTTTGTTATGAGTCCAATGACTGACACCCATTTCATAAGCAGCTTCCTAAATTGTTTATTTTTGAGGGGTAAAGCGATAGTCAAGATTGAAGATAGATTGATCGTGATTGTAACTTGTTAAGCAACTTTAATGACTTTCTTTTCCTCTAACATTGAATTTCCTGATTTTCTCATAAACAGTTGGCGTAAATACGGTAATACCCAACGGTCTCCACCGTAACGACCTGCATTGGCTCCTGCCGCTAAGATAAACATTGAGATTAGTAACATCCAAGGATTAGTTGAAATCGTTCCGGCAAACATAAAGGCAAAGTTCATCATAACCCCAAAGAATGCAGCTGCAGTTGTTAAAACTCCAAGGATAAGTCCTAAACCAACGAGGAATTCTCCCCATGCCACCATAAAACTAAATATCTCAGCGTTCGGTATTGCAAATCTTTCTAGAAATGCAACGTAATTCGGATAGATCATCGCCTCTCCCTGTAATACAGGATTAGATACGGAACCTTGCAAATAACCACCAGCATGAAAATCTCCAGTAATCTTTGACCAGCCAGCTGTTAACCATGCCCATCCTAGATAAACGCGTAAGAATAAAAGGATCCCCGCTGAAATTGAATGATTTCTAAGAAACTGACCAAACATGTTTATTCCTCCTCTAGGCTGTTGTTTACATTTCACCTGGTCGCGACAAGTTTGAATGCTCTGTTTGTGAAGTGTTTCACATTTTATATAATAAAGCACTATTTGACCTGTGTCTACAAGTTTGCTCACTTTTTCACAAACTGTTCAAAAAAAATCCCTCTACTAGAGTTCTAAAGCCCCAGTACTTCCCTACCCTCGCCTTTTAGGTCGCCCCTTTCTTTTTCATTTTCCTCCATTACCTTGAAAAAGAAAGGGACATTTCTGGATGGTGATTGCTTCACCGGCTCTAGTTCAATATCAACTGGCTATACTGAAGTAGTGAAATAAAGTTTTAGTATAAGTTCGGCACTCTACTTTTAAACACAGGAACATTATGACGAACCTCTTTTACATCTTTTAATTGCAAATTCGCTGTGATCGTTTCTTCTTTGTCCTGCGTTCCTTGAGCGACTGTATCTCCCCAAGGATTAATAACGAGTGAGCGCCCGCAAAATTCAACTCCGTCATACGTGCCCACTCGGTTGGATGACACAACGTACATTTGATTTTCAATCGCTCTGGCTTGTTGTAATGTCGTCCAATGACTTTGACGCGCTTCTGGCCATTCAGCAACGATAAATAGCACTTCAGTTCCTGCTAAAGCTAGCGAGCGAGCCAGTTCCGGAAAACGTAGGTCATAACAAATGATGACACCTACTTTAACGCCATCGAGTTCAAATGATTGAACTCTTTCCTGACCGCCTGCTAAATATAGATGTTCATTTAACATCGGAACGAGATGGATCTTATCATACTGATGAACTTGTTCACCGCTTCGATTAAATACGAGTGCTCGATTGTAAATGTTATCTCCCTCTTTTGTTGCGATAGAGCCCCCAACGACATTTACTGCGTATTGCTTAGCGAGCTCACTTAATAGGGTGGCTGTTTGTTTCTGATCATTTTCTGCGACTTGATCTAAAGAAGTTAATGTATAAGCTGTTGTCCACATTTCCGGCAGGACAACGACATCCGGCTTTTCTTCTTGGCTTGCTGCTTGTTCGAACCACTGTTTTACTTTTTTGTGGTTTTCTTCAGGGGCACCTGGAATAATATCCATTTGGTAAATCGCAATTTTCATTAGTAAAGGCCTCCCATTCTACTTAAAGAGTTCAAGTTTTTTAATCCGTTCCACTGCTTCTAATAACCGATATTCTTCTTCTAAAAGGCCGACTCGAACGTAGCCTTCCCCACTTTCTCCAAATCCTCGACCTGGTGCAACAGCTATATGCGCTTCGTACAACAGGATGTCGGCAAATTCTTCAGAACTCATTCCTTCTGGACACGGTAACCAAGCAAAGAATGAACCGCTTGGGGCTGTTACCTTCCAACCGATCGACTGTAACCCTTCAATTAGGACGTTGCGACGTCCTTCATATTTTTTCACTAACTCATCGACGCATGTTTGCGGACTAAGAAGGGCGGTAGCTGCTGCCTGCTGGATCGCTCCAAACAAGCTGACATACATATGATCCTGGTAAAGGTTAAGCATTTCAATCACTGAAGCATTCCCAACCGCAAAAGCGACACGCCACCCTGCCATATTATATGTCTTCGATAATGTATAAATTTCAATTCCTATTTCTTTTGCTCCTTCGGATTGAAGAAAGCTTACTGGCTTTTGCCCATCAAAACCGATACCACCATAAGCAAAATCATGAACGACACAAAAATCATTCTGTTTTGCGAAGGTTACCGTTTCATCGTAGAATTCCTTTGAAGCAGTTGCACCGGTTGGATTGTTCGGATAGTTTAAGAACATCAGCTTCGCTTGCTTTAATGCCTCTTCTTGAATTTCACTATAGTTAGGAAGAAAACCGTTCTCTTTCTTTAGGGGCATCATTTCCATTCTGCCTCCAGCAAGAGCAACACCTGACCAGTAATCCGGATAACCTGGGTCTGGAACAAGGGCTACCTCTCCTGGGTTTAATAAGCATTGACTAATTTCAACAAGTCCACCCTTTCCGCCAAAGAGGATACACACTTCTTTGTTAGGATCGAGTTCTACATTATATTCTCGTTTATAAAATTCAACAATCGCTTCTTTTAGAAATGGATATCCGCGAAAAGGTGGATATTTATGATACTGGGGAAGATCAGCTGCCTCTTTTAAACTTGAAACAACATGTTCAGGTGTCGGTTGGTCAGGGTTTCCTTGGCCCAGATTAATAATATCCGCACCTTCTTTGACTAAGGCCCCTACTTTAGCGACTAAACTCGCAAAATATTGCTTCGGTAATTCTGTCATCGTCTGATTCATTTGAAACTGTTTCATCTCTTCACCTACATTTCATTGCTTTATTAAACTAAACCCATCGTATGAAGCATAACCGTTTTTGTCAATGACCGTGTTGTCCCCCACCTTTACCAGTGCAGTGTAGTAAAGGTACCTGGCACCTTTATCAGTGCAGTGCATTAAAGGTGCCTGGCACCCTACACATACACCCTCATATCGAGATAAGAAAAGGCTGCATTCGTGGAATGCAGCCTAAGCGTGGTTTTCATTTTCAGTCTGTTCTTCTTTAAGGCGTTCTGCTTCAAGGCGTTGTGCTTTTCGATACGCAACTCTCGATATGACAATACTAATTTCGTAAAGCATGAGTAACGGAACAGTTACCATTAAATGTGAAATTAATTCAGGTGGTGTAATTAAACCTGCAATTACGAGAAGGCCAAAGTACGCGAACTTTCTAACCTTTCCTAGAAAAGCGGGTGTTACAATCCCTAATCGTGTTAAGAACATAATAACGACTGGCATTTGGAACAGTAGACCAAACGGTATTGTTAACTGAAAGAGAAATGTAAAATATTCATTAATTCCATACATCTCGTTAATCCCTAATTGCCCTGCTAACGTACCGACAAATTGAATAATAAACGGAAACAAGATGAAATAGGAAAATGAAATTCCTGTAAGAAATAATAAAAATGCTATAGGAATATAGGCTAAAGTTACTTTCCTTTCCGTTTCATGCAATCCAGGACTAATAAACGCCCATAGCTGATATAAAATGACTGGAAAAATAATTAAAAATGCACTAAAAAATGCAAACGTCATATATATTCGAAGCGGATCAGTCGGCTTAAAGGCATTCATTGGAATGTCTTGAGCAGTCGGTGCAGTCTGAAGAAAGGTAATAATCGGTTTCGCAATAAATAAACCACCAATTAAAGCGATAGCAAAAAAGACGAAGACGATGATTAATCGTCTACGTAATTCACCTATATGGTCATACACAGACATGTCTTTCTGTTCCATTTAAATACCCATCCTAACTAGTTTTGTTTCTCATTTTTCTTGTTGTTATCATCGTCGTCATCAGCCAAACCTTTTGTTGCATTTTTGAACTCACGAAGAGTATTACCAGCGGCTTTCCCTAATGCAGGCAACTTTTTAGGTCCAAAGATTAATAACGCGACTAATCCAATAATAATTAAACTTCCCGGTCCTAATGGCATAACTTACACCTCCTAAGTTAAGTGGTTACTTTCTATATAGTCATACTAAAAATTACTTTCTAGGCTTATCCTCTATTATAACGGATAATGCTTTAAAAAATAAATAAGCGCTTGTAATTCAACGGATAAATCGATATGGTGAACCCTAACATTATCTGGTACTGTTAATCGTGCTGGCGTAAAGTTCAAAATACCATTAATTCCTACTGAAACGAGTCGGTCCGCAATTTTTTGAGCAGATTGAGAAGGCACTGTTAAAATGGCTACTGTAACTTCTGGGTCTAAATGTTTTTCTAGTTCAGCCAGGTTATAAATTTTAACCCCACCCATTTCTTGTCCAACCTTATCTTCATCCACATCAAATGCCATAACAATCTTTGTATTATTATTTTTTGCAAAATTATAATTTAAGAACGCTGTACCAAGATTTCCGACTCCAATTAGAATTACTTTTGTCAACTCATCCTGATCTAATGTTTTTCGAAAAAAAGAAAGTAAATAATTTACATTATATCCGTACCCTTTTTTCCCTAATGCACCAAAATAAGAAAAATCACGGCGAATCGTCGCGGAGTCAACCTTGACGGCTTCACTCAACTCTGAGGAAGAAACACGCTGTTTTCCCGATGCATTCAGATTTTCTAAGTAACGATAATACAAGGGCAATCGTTTCGCTGTAGCTTGCGGAATTTTAGGTTGTTCAAATTTCATAGATCGCCTCCAAGGTTTCCACCAATCAGGATGTACATGTCATATTGTACACTATTTTTATCTTTCGTGTAATCGTTTTAGACGACTGTTCATGAAGTTGTTGAATAACTTCCGATAAGGTACACTTAATATATCATACTTGTTTCATAGCTTTATCTCTTTGTTACCCTATAAGTAGGAAGGATTATTTTTATGATTTTATTACAATGTGTAAATTTAACCAAATCATTCGGTATAGAGCCAATCTTAACCAATATAAAATTTGAAATACAGTCTAAACAACGTATTGCCCTTGTTGGACGAAATGGCGCTGGAAAATCGACGCTATTGAGAATTATCGCTGGACAAATGTCTTTTGATTCAGGCGAAATCATGATACCAAAAGATGTAAAGCTCGGGTACCTCGCTCAGGACACAGGTCTCGAGTCTAGCCTTTCCATTTGGGATGAAATGTTATCGGTATTTGCTGAGCTTCAAAGAAAAGAACGCACGTTAAGAAAACTCGAAGAACAAATGGCTGACCCTGATCACGAGAATTACGAGAAAATCCTGAAAGAATACGACCTACTCCAAGTTAACTTTAAAGACGAAGGCGGCTACCAATATGAAGCCGATATTCGCTCCGTGCTCGCTGGATTAAATTTTGCCAACTTCGATTACAATACGAAGATCTCTACTCTAAGCGGCGGGCAAAAGACACGCCTAGCACTTGGAAAGTTGTTATTAACGAAACCAGACCTACTCATACTCGATGAGCCGACGAACCACCTTGACATTGCAACACTGGCTTGGCTGGAGCAGTATTTATCTAATTACCCAGGCGCTGTACTCATTGTCTCACATGACCGATACTTTCTAGATAAAGTCGTTGATCACGTGTATGAGCTCTCGAGAACAAAGGCCACTAAATTTAAAGGGAATTATTCAGACTACCTGGAAGAAAGCGCCCTGCGTTACGAGCAGGAATTAAAACAATTTGAAAAACAACAAGAAGAAATTGCAAAATTGGAAGACTTTGTACGCCGGAATATCGCTAGAGCTTCTACGACAAAAAGAGCCCAAAGTCGCAGGAAATCACTTGAAAGAATGGAACGGTTAGACCGACCACAAGGTAATGAAAAATCCGCTAACTTTTCTTTTGGTATTGAAAAACAAACAGGAAACGAAGTATTAAAAGTACAAGCTCTTTCTGGCGGATATGATAACGTTGTATTATTTAATGATATTTCGTTCCAGCTGAATCGCGGTGAGAGTGTAGCTTTAATTGGCCCGAACGGAATTGGAAAATCTACCTTGCTCAAAATGATTACAAAAGAATTGCAACCTCTTTCTGGAACGATTACCTATGGGAGCAACGTTGCTATTGGTTATTATGATCAAGAACAAGCGAAATTAACATCAAACAAGCAAGTCATTCATGAACTGTGGGATGAATATCCACTGATGCAAGAAAAAGAGATACGCACGGTTCTAGGAAACTTCCTCTTTAGTGGTGATGATGTATTAAAAATCGTCTCTGATTTAAGCGGTGGTGAAAAAGCACGACTCGCCTTAGCAAAGTTAATGTTAAAAAAAGCAAATTTCTTAATTCTTGATGAGCCAACCAATCACCTTGATTTAGACAGCAAAGAAGTTTTAGAATCTGCTTTAATTGATTATCCAGGAACAATCCTGTTTGTTTCTCATGACAGGTACTTCTTAAACCGTATGGCGACACGAATTATTGAACTCTCCCAACAAAATATTACGAATTACCTTGGTGATTATGACTATTATTTGCATAAAAAAGATGAAGCCCGTCAGTTACATGAACTAGCTAATGAGGAAAAAAATCAACTGGATGAACCCAAAAAAGATAAACAAAACTTTCATATAGATAAAGAAGCTAAACGAAAAGAACGTCAAAGACAACGTCGAATAGAAGAAATTGAAGAAACGGTTGAACAGATGGAAACAGAAGTAGCCGAATGGGAACAAACCTTATGCGAGCCATCTGTATATGAAGACCACGAAAAATCTGCACAGCTTCAGCAACAAATTGACTCTCATAACGCAACCATCGAACAATTACTAACCGAATGGGAAGAACTGCAAGAATAGATAGGCACCAGTTAAGTCTTCTTGCCTGATAACAAGCACTATAAGGTCCATCAAACTAGTTCATTTAGACACGTTTGGATGGACCCTTTTTAGTAGATATGCAACACCATCGAGTACTTTAAACACTAGTTGCTTTCTCTTCCAACAACCAATAATAACTAGTAGCTACAATTAGAAACATCGAAGTAGCGGCTGCAACGACTCCCGAGTCATTTAATAAAAGTAAGGCTACAGATGTGACGAGCATCGCTTGCAAAATATCTTTTTCCCGCTCATTCTTAATCCAATTTTTTTGTCGCCATAGTATAATCCCCATTAAAATATAGGAAGTAACAAACAATTGGGTCCAGTTCGAGAACTTAAAGATCTTCCAATTCATTTGCAGCTTTCTTTTAATAACATCAAGCATATACGAAAAATCACCGCTCAAAATTCGCTCAAAAGCATATCCAATATGAGTCGGTTTACCATTTATCTGTAATAAAAACAAAAGAATGAGTGAAAAAACTGGTATTGCAACTAATAAAATAGGTAGCCATATCTTCCATTTTTTCATTAAAGAACTATGCTTAACCGCAATAAATCCCCAAGCGATCGCAGCTGATAATGTAGCCCCAGCATTGGTTCCGAGATGACTCGAACCTAACATGTAAATCAGGAACCCGAACAGGATAGTCGTTACGATTAAAAATGTTCGTTTAGATGCCTTCCAAAAAGGGATTAGCATCAGTAATCCAGAAATCATATATACGCCGGCATATTCATTTCCTATTCCGTAATACCTCGCTCCTATAATGGGATCATAGCCCAAATAGGATCTTTGCATTAAAGGTGAACCCATCCACAAATCAATTGTAATAACCGTAAATTGAATAGCCCCTAGTACAACAAGAGGGCATTTAGTGAACTTTAAAAGAATCCAAGCTACTAGGATGGATAGTAAAGTTAATAACCAAAAGTAGTAACCGCTATGAACGTACAAGAGAACCTTCGATAAAAATAAATACCAAATTGGTGAACTGACCGCAGCTAATAAAATGATCTTCCCTGCATTTAACCATCGAGGGTTCGTTTTCTTTCTCCATATTAAAATTCCTACACTTATTAACATTAAAACTAACAGAGTGATATAGCTAGAAAGGATAACACTTCTAGTACTATATATTTTAAACACCCAATTTACGTTTTCCACAACCTCATCGTGATTGTAATATCCGACTGTAATCTCGGACTGATGTAAAGGTGTCCCTGGTAAGCTAGGTGGGACTTTTATGGAAAATGTGGATAAAATGGTCGGAACAATATCAGCATTACTAATTATGTATCTTTGCTTTGTCGTTTGTGAGTAAAGCTCAAATGGATGTTGAAGTGCTGTATCCCAATAATAAAAAGGGCTCAGTTGCTTTTTCTCCTTGTATGCCCCTGAATGCATCATCGGCGCGACTACCATAACATGACGACTACCGTTATCCACAAGACTTTGAATAAACTGTTCAAATGAAAACAAAGAATTTTCGTAACGCTTCCCAAAGTGATTAGACGTCATCATGTCTTTATTTGAAAATAGGCGATGAAAATCTCCCCACTCTACTACAATAAACGATCGGTCACTTTCACCCTCAACTACGCGAATTTCCTCTAATAAGAGCTCTGAATTCATGCTTAAGCCCGCTGGAGCCGCTGCATCCACCTCAACTACTTTCGTTAACTCACCTTCAACTTCACCTTTTTTATCCATAGCAAATAATGATGCATAGCGGACTCTTTCTTCTTCTGATAAATCACTGTTACCGAGTACATATCGTGTAATACCTTCTTGCTTTAAGGTTTCTCCCAAAAACCCTATCGGTGCACGGAATGTTGTCGAATTATTTTTTTCAATTAATTTGTGGAGGTACGGGTGAAGTAAACTATCCTGTGGATAAGCCCCAGTCCATTGTAAGAGAAGTTCCTCGACTGCTCTACCATCAATGTATTCTCCTTTTTCAAACGCATTCCACTGATCGACACCGACTCCCCGAATCCCTGAACTTAATGATACTGTATTGCTTAAGTACGAATAACTCCCTTCAGGCCTCACATTTAAAGCAGAAAAACCTGCTTTTCTCCAGACGTTAGGGTCACCATTTTCAAGTAACCATTCCGCTTCTTCAAAAGAAAAATCAGGAGCAACGATAATTATAAGTGATTTTTGTTGTTCATCTCCTTTCACGTTTGTTGTTAATAACATCATAAAAAACAAACTAATGATGATGATGCAACTCTTTTTCACATATGCTCCCCTCAACTTATGAACAAATTTTCTGACATATCCACACTATTCACAACGTTATGCACAGGGAAATCATTGATTTGTTCGTTTTTTTAAAAGTTATCCCCACTACCCACATGTTTATCCACATTTTTTTATAAACAAATTATATTGCAGTAGAATAAGTTATTCACGTACTTATCCACTTCATACACAATGTTGTGGATAAGTTTTTTCCACATAAAAAAACACGTTTCTTCGTTAGGAATGACGAATTTTGATGTTTCCTATCCTCAAATTCCTTTTAAAAAAAGAATTTCAAACAAAAAATCCCTTCTTTCAGCATAGACTGATAAGAAAGGATTTAAACTTTTTATTCACAGGTATCTAGTTCAAGGCCTGGATTTGCATTGAGTGCCCAATCGGAAAACTTACCTTGCTGTAACAAAATACTAGCAGCTGCCCCTATCATCGCAGCGTTATCTGTACATAGCGACAGTGGCGGAATAATTAATTCCACTTCTGAATTCTCAAACTCCTGCTCTAACCTTGCACGAAGTCCGCGATTGGCTGCAACTCCGCCTGCTAATAGTAGCTGCTTTACTTCATATTCTTCGGTTGCTCTTTTTGTCTTTGTCACTAACACATCAATGACACTTTCTTGAAAACTGGCAGCTAAGTCTGCGGGTTCAATTGTTTCTTCTCGCTGTTTCGCATTATGAAGGGTATTAATGACCGCTGATTTCAATCCACTAAAACTAAATTCATACGAATCTGGATCGAGCCATGCTCTCGGTAAATCAATCGTTACTTCCCCCTCATGTGCAAGTCTATCAATATGAGGGCCTCCTGGATATGGTAAATTCAAAGTTCTTGCCACCTTATCATAGGCTTCTCCCACTGCATCATCTCTTGTTTCACCAATCACTTTGAAGGATCCATGTTCCTTCATATAAACAAGTTCTGTATGACCACCAGACACGACTAACGCCAATAATGGGAACTCCATTTCTTTGACCAAACGATTCGCATAAATGTGCCCAGCGATATGATGAACACCGATTAAAGGAAGATTATGCGCAAATGCCAGCGCTTTCGCAGCATTTACTCCCATTAATAGAGCCCCAACTAACCCTGGACCTTCTGTTACTGCAATCGCATCTAACTGTGCAAACGTCAAGTCTCCTTCTTCCATGGCAGCTTCTACTATGTACGTCATTTTTTCAACATGATGACGAGAGGCAATTTCCGGGACAACCCCTCCAAACCGCTTGTGGCTCTCAATTTGGGAAGAAACGACGTTTGAGAGTATTTCTGTACCATTTTTTATAACCGCTGCTGACGTCTCATCACAGCTCGTCTCTATTGCTAATATCAATTCATCCTTCATCTTTTAACACCGCCCACATGACTAATGCATCCTCTAAATTGTCTGTATAATAATTTTTCCTAATCCCACCAGGCATAAAGCCTAGTTTCTCATATAATCCTTTTGCCGCTTCATTAGAAACTCGAACTTCTAGCGTCATTTTTAATGCCCCATACATTTTTGCAAGTTCCATTACATATAAAAGCAACGTTTCCCCATAGTTGTTTCCTCTATATTGTGAGAGAATTGCAATATTTGTGATATGTGCTTCATCCATGACGAGCCATACACCACAATAGCCGATGATAACTCCTTCTAGCTCCATAATGACATAATGAGCAAACTGATTGCTCGTTAACTCATTATAAAATGCCGTCCGGCTCCACGGAACAGTAAACGCATCTTTCTCGACAATAAGGACCTGTTCTAGGTCATCTACTGTCATGAAGCGAATGCTCGGCTCCGTCATTTCATTTCTCCTTTAATTTTTTGCGCTTCTAACCATTTCACTTCAGCTTCTGCAAGCTGCAAGTATTGGGGAACAAACTCATGGGTATTGCTTTGAGGTTCTTTTTTCACTCCAAGTTGCGCTAATTCAGATGGTCTAGGATTTTGCATGGACAGATAAGGTAATATCGCACGATTTCCGAGTGCAGCTTCAATCTTCTCTTGATGTAATGTTAAATCATTACTTAGAAATAAAACATCTTCTTTCATTTCTTTGAATTGTTCAAGCCAGTCATCAAGCTGTACGAGTTGATCTTTTTCTTGAATAACAACATCTTGCCCGTTACTTTTATAAAGACCGGTATACACTTGTCCTCGTCTAGCGTCAAAAAAAGGACAGATATATCCTTTAAAAAAGCGACCGTTTTGAGCAACTACTTCAAGGCTCGAAACACCAACAATCGGAATTTTTAAAGTCCAAGCCATTGTTTTAGCCGTTGTAACACCTATTCTGACACCTGTATAAGATCCAGGCCCATGAGCAACAATCACTCTTTCTAAATCCCCAGGCTCCATATCGACTTCTTTCATTAATTGTGAGATGGCAGGCATTAAGCGGACCGAATGATTTTTCTTCAAATTGGTAATCATTTCGCCTACTACTTTATCACCATCCGTTATGGCTATGCCCATTACTAAATTGGTTGTATCAATTGCAATTGCTTTCATTTAGAATAACTCCTTACACAGCGAAATGAATCGGTCACCTTTTGGGCATAATTCAAATGTTCGTTCTTCATTTCCAGTATGATAAATGTAAATATCGAGACGTTCTTCTGGTAACATTTCCTTGATCATGCTCGCCCATTCAACGACTGTTACCCCTTCACCTTCAAAATATTCATCGAAACCTAAATCTTCTTCACTATGCTCCAGTCGATAAACATCCATATGATACAAAGGTAAATCACCTTTATATTCTTTGATAATCGTAAATGTAGGACTGTTAATCACACGTTGGACGCCTAATCCTTTGCCAACTCCTTTAGTAAAACTTGTTTTGCCAGCCCCTAAGTCTCCCTCTAACGTAAGTAAGTCTCCAGCCGTCAAATGCTTAGCTAATCGTTCTCCAAACTCAAACGTTTCTTCTGGAGAATGACTGTTCCATGTGTATTTCTCCATAATTTCACCTGTCTACTTAAAATGATTGTAGCCTTCCTTTTTTAATTCAATCAAATTTTCTTCGGTTTGTAAAAAGACTTCTGCTTCACCTTCCATAACTTTTCCTACTACAGATGCCGTAACCCCTTGTTTTTCTAGCTGCTTATGTACAATTTTCCAATCTTCCTCTGCCATCGTTCCAATCAGCTGAAAGTCTTCGCCACCAAACAAAGCCCACTTTAACCGTTTCTCAGGCTGAAGCGAATCAATTACTTCAATAATTGGAATTTTACTTTCTTCTATAACAATTGTTACTCCACTAGCTTCAGCAATCTCATTGGCTTCACTCGCTAAACCATCACTCACATCATTTAATGAAAGTCTACAGTTGGAACGTGCCAAAACACGACCAGCCTTCACTTGCGGTTGCGGCATTTGATGGGATTGAATGAGATCCATCTCTTCTTTTGAGAATTGCCCATTCCGTGTTCTTTCAAATAATAAATGCAAACCAGCGGCACTTGACCCGACATTTCCAGTAACGAAAACGAGGTCACCGGGCTTCGCTTGACTTCTTAACAAACGACGTCCTTTTTCAATTTTACCAATAACAGTCACCGATATCACGAGCTTATCCTTCGTTGAAACGGTATCACCGCCAATTAAGTCCATCTCATATTGAGAGGCCAGCTTCGCCATGCCTTCATATATTTCATATAAGTCTTGGTCATGCCAATCTTTAGGGATTGCAATGGAAACCAAATAAAATAACGGGGTTCCTCCCATAGCAGCAACATCACTAATATTGGCTGCTAAGGCCTTATATCCGATATGAAATGGCGCCATCGTATCCTTTCGGAAGTGAATATCCTCTACCATAGTATCGACACAAATCACTTCATCATAAGCACCATCAATATGATATAAAGCGGCATCATCGCCAATCCCATAAATTAATTCTCGTTGCTTTAACTGCTTTGGTGTAATTTTAGTAATAAAAGAAAATTCATCCTGCATGAAGTTTCACCCTTTTGTTAATCACAGAAAAAAAAACCTTAGGACTGACATCCTAAGGAGTTTCTGTTGATTTAAAATTTGTATCGTTCTTTTTATGTAAGTCATAAACTCTTCAAGTACTACTTATATTACCTTTCAGGTTGTTTATTCAACGTAGATGCGGTAATTATTTGGTTGCGGGGATAGGATTTGAACCTATGACCTTCGGGTTATGAGCCCGACGAGCTACCAGACTGCTCCACCCCGCGACGTTATGAAAGTAATTGGACGATGCTTTTTCTAAAGAGGTCGTCGTTTCCTCTTCTACTGACGCTTCTGTTTAAGTTGCTTCACTGATGTAATGCTTGCTACCAACAGTTATTATAGTTTACCACATGTTATTTCTTTATGCAAGAAACATTAATTTTTTTTACGTTAAGATACTTGATGAAGTTACTTAACCCTGTACAAATAGCATAGCCAACTTTTTGGCTGTCTAAACATTAAATTATCAAATAAAGATAAAGAGGCTAACTTTCAGCCTCTTCTCGATTAGCCTTTAGCCTTGGCAATAGCATTTTCAAATGTTTCAATGATATCTAATTCATCTTCAATACCGACCGATATACGGACAAGTCCTTCTGTAATTCCAAGCTTCTCACGAGTTACATCAGGAATGGTTCGATGCGAAGTTCGAATCGGATACGAAACCGTTGTTTCCACACCCGCTAATGTAGGCGCAATTTTAATCCATCCTAATGATTTGAAGAAGTGCTCTACATTTACAGTTTGGTCCAATTCTATAGAAACCATTGCCCCGTTACCCTTTGCCGAAAGGTCTTGAGGGTAATACACTTTTGATACTCCTCCATTGGTCTTTAACGCATTGGCTAAAGCAAAAGCATTTCTGGACTGCCGTTCCATGCGAATGCTTAAAGTCTTTAATCCACGACATGCTAACCACGCTTCAAATGGACTTAAATTACATCCTAAACTTACAACTTTGCCTCTAGCTATTTCAATCAATTCTTTTTTACCTACTAATACTCCAGCTGTCACATCGCTATGACCACCGATATATTTGGTTGCACTATGAATGACAAGGTCTGCTCCAAACGTTGTTGGCTGTAAAAGATAAGGAGTTGCAAATGTATTATCGATCATTGTAATTAAATCAAACTCGTCTGCAATTACTTTAACCATTTTTAAGTTCTCTACACGTAATAACGGATTAGTTACAGATTCTGTATAAATTAACTTAGTAGTAGGTAAGATCGCACTTTTGACCTCTTCAATGTCTTCAAATGATAAAAAACTTACTTCAATACCTAGGTTATGTAATTCAACCGCTAATAATTGATAAGTGCCTCCATATAAATCTTCTGAAGCCACAATATGCTCTCCTGGTTTAACAACAGCTAATATTCCAGCCAGTATTGCCGACATTCCAGAAGAAGTAGCTACACCGTCCTCAGCCTCTTCGATAGCCGCTACACCTTTTCCTAAGTCCTCTGTGTTTGGATTACCAAATCGAGAATAAAGAAATTCCTTTTCTCCCTGATAGAAACTTTCCATATCTTCTAGATCCTTAAAAGTAAACGCTGATGTTTGATAAATCGGTTGAGCTTTACTCATATTTCTCGCTACATCTTTTGACTGGAAATGTACAGTCCTCGTATTAAATCGTTGCCCCATCTATGACTCCACCTTTATTGATTCTTTTCTTTTGTAAATTTTGTTAACTCCATCTTAACAGTTTTAACGATTTCTTAACACAAATTGATATTAGCAAAACAATGGCTTAACAAAGAGACGGTATAGTAATCATTGTCAAACAAATTCATAACAAAGCAAATATTATCAAAACATAATTTACGCTTTGTTAATAAAACCCAGGAGGAATTTAAACTTATGAAACATTCTTTACGTTTTATCGGCCTTATCATTCTTAGTATTGTTTTTTTAGTTGCATGTGGCAGCAAAGACACGGCTACACCACAAACTGAAACAGCTGGCACAAATACAGACAGTAATTCATCAGAGGTTCAAGATGAGCGTGCGGATTGGCCGGAGAAAGTTCGCTTCGCTGTTACAGGTATTGAAGGTTTAGAAGAATTACAACGTCAGTTTGGACCATTCAAAGAATTACTAGAAGATTTAACTGAAGTAGAGTTTGAATTCTTTGCTTTATCTGATCGTGTTATTTCTGCTACAGCGATGGAATACGGTCAAGTTGACATGATTTTAGCTGGGCCTTCGGAATACGCACAAATTAAATCTGCTTCACCTGATGCAGAACCACTTGCTGCTTTAGAACGTGATCAATACCATACTGTTGTCATTGTACACGAAGATAGTGACATGAAGGAAGTTGAAGATTTAAAAGGCAAAAAGGTAGCAATGAAAGATGTAGGTTCAACTAGCGGGCATATTGGACCGAGTGCGATGTTACTTGAAGAGGGATTAGACCTTGATCGCGATGTAGAAATTATGCTTCTTGGCGATGCACGTATTGATGCTTTCAAAAACGGTGATGTTGACGCTTTAGCTACAGGCGTTCGTGACTTTGCAAAGATGGTTGAAGAAGATGGTGAAGGGCAATACCGTATTCTGTTAGAAGGACCTCCACTTCCACAAGATCCTTTCGTAGCTAGCGGTGAGCTTCCAGAAAGCTTCCGTACTGAATTTGCTCGTATTTTACTCGAGCATCAAGATGAAATTTTAGAAGCCATTTTATTTAGTGAAGATAACAAAAAGTATAATACGGCCAAAATCGTACCCATTACCGATGCTGATTATGACTTAATGCGCGAGACATATCGTGTACTTGGAATTGAGCTATAAATTTAGGAGGGCTAAAATGATTTCGTTGGAGGTATACAACTTAACTAAAGTTTATCCTGATGGCACAAAAGCTCTAAATAATGTCAGCTTTAAAGTTAATCCTGGAGAAGGCGTTGTGCTCTTAGGGCACAACGGCTCTGGGAAGTCTACTTTATTCCGTTGCATTACTAGCTTTGAAAAACCAACCTCAGGAAACATAATTATTGATGAAACCGACATTACTAAGCTTTCAAAAAGCAAACTTCGTCCTATTAGAAAAAAAGTAGGGATGGTATTTCAACATTTTAATTTAATTAATAATTTAAGCGTGTTTCAAAACGTTCTATTTGGTGCGTTAGGTCATACGAAGACCTCCTTTCATACATTTGCACCATTTGCTTCCGAAGAACTTCGCATGAAAGCGATGGATTGTTTAGACCGTGTAGGGTTAGCACACTTTGCTAAGCGTCGTGCTGATCAACTGTCTGGAGGGCAACAACAACGGGTTGCCATTGCTCGCATGTTGATGCAAGATCCGGAAATTGTTTTAGCCGATGAACCGATTGCTAGTCTTGATCCTAAAGCCGGTCGTGAAGTAATGGACTTACTTTGGGAGATCGTTCAAGAACGTGGATTATCTGTTGTATCCATCCTACACCAGATGGACATTGCAATGGAATACGGTGATCGAATTATCGCATTAAAAAAAGGAAATCTGATTGTCGATGAAAGTGTGAAAAAGCTGGATCGAGCCTTCCTTGATACATTATATCATCAAGAAGACTTTGCCGAAGTGGAAGGAGAAAAAGCAGGTGCATAATAAAATAAATTCAAACAAGAAGCTAAATGAACAAATGCCAAAGCGCTTTAAAAAGCCTTCACTCCTTTCCTGGATTGGTTGGGTCATCTTCTTCTCATTTATCATCATGGCTGTTAATAACGCAAACATAACACTCGACCGTTTAGGTAACGGTGTACTCAATATGGGGAAATTCGTTGGAAGTGCTTTTCCTCCAGATGCCTCTCGTATTGGACCGATTATGCAAAGAATTCTAGAAACGTTTGAGATTGCTTTAGTCGGTACGGCTATTGGAGTTGTGCTTAGCTTACCAATAGCAGTCCTAGCCGCTACGAACACTAGTCCACATCCTGTCATTCGATCTGCTGTACGTAGTATTGTCTCAATGTTACGTACCATTCCTGATTTAATTTGGGCGTTAATTTTTGTTATCTCAGTTGGACTTGGACCACTTGCAGGAATTCTAACAATTGCTGTTGATACCATCGGCTTCTGTGCTCGCTTTTTCTCAGAACGAATAGAAGAAATAGACAAAGGTCCTTCTCAAGCGCTGGAATCAACAGGAGCTTCTAGATTTGGTATCATTGCAGGATCCGTTATTCCGATAGGCTTCCCTTCCTTTGTCGGTACAAGCTTGTATGCAGTTGAAAAAGCCATTCGATCTGCTGTGATCTTAGGTCTTGTCGGTGCTGGTGGTATCGGGGTCGAATTAAATACAGCGATGTCACTAAGACGGTTTGATGAAGCATTAATGATAATCATATTAATTTTAATCATCGTTATTGCGGTAGAACAAATCTCAACGGCTATTCGAAAAAAAGTCATATAAGCCTAAAAAGAGTAAGGATACGTTCCTTACTCTACTTCGTTTAACAACCTTTATCCTGCGAATTTTTATTACAAGATGTAACCAGACGGCTACCTCCTGCATTTTATACAATAGGAGGTTTTTCTCATGCGTGTATTTATTATTTTTAGTGTTCTTCTCTTTTTGTCTGGTTTTCAGAAAACCAAACTGCAGTCTAATTTTGAGGAATACGGGTTGTTTCAAAAACATTCTAAAGATGAAAAAGCTGAAAAGGCTGACTGAGCTGCAAACTCATTAGAGCCAATTTATACCATGTAGGTAACCGTTTGTATTTAACCTAAAGGCCCATGAAATTGCATAAAAAGTTAACTATAAACCGAGTTTAGACCAATCAAATAATGACCCTGGATCAGCTTTTCTACCAGGTGCGTATTCATCATGCCCAATCACATGATTTCTATCTCTAATTATTGATGGGTTTCTCTGGAAAATATCATCCAATAAAACGTTAAGCGATTCGTATTGTTCATCTGTATAGCCTACTAATCTTGGATCTATTACATTGTAGACACGTACTGGTATAGCAGGAAACATCTCTTCCCTGGTGCCGATAGCAAGGAGTTCTATACCTATAGAAAATTCATTTAAACTGTCCTTATAGTCAGGGTAACCTTCAAGTTCTCCTGCCCCAGCATGATAAGCGACACGATCTTCTGATACGAGCCGAAACACTGTCCCATCTCTTCCAATCATATAATGTGCTGACACACCATATTCCTCAAAAATGGAATAGATATCATTAGTATTATAAGGATCTTCTGGATTTCTCGCAGCATTGCTTATAAAATGAACCATGACATGGGTGATTGCCTCCGTCCGCGGTTTTGAGTTTTCCAGTGGTAAAAGATAATCTACGGAATCGATATCGTTTCTTCTTGTCTCCTCCGACTGAAGCATCAAATCCTTTTTCTCTATCTTCGAATGTTCTTGCATTACTTGCAATGTGTCTTTTCCGATCATTTGGGATTTTTCAGCTGTTGTGCATCCTATTAAAAATAAAGTTACAATAAGTATATTTATTCCTAAGTTTCTTACGATAATTACCACCTAACAATATTATATGATACCTAAGTATTATATCAAAACTCCTAATATTTTCTATGTTTGTTTAATAAAAATACAACGGCACCTAATGATAGTTTTGATCGTCCATGTTCAAAGGTAATCCTGGTAAGTGGCTTACTTCCTCAAATTTATTACTCGAAGGTTTTTGCATTTAGCTTTGTTAATTGGCTTATTTTGCAGTTTGCTATTTTTTCAGACTTGGCTCAATTTTATTTTTAACTTAATTCAATTTATTTTTAACTTTGCCGAGTTTTCATTCAACTTTTTCGATTTACCGATTTCTCGACATAAACCAGTAAATCCATTACTGCTGCACTTAAATATAGTTAAGCCTTGTAACAGCCAAAAAAGCACAACCCAATTGGATTGTGCTTTGTGCCTAGCGACGCCCCTTAAACCTTTCTTTTCTACGGGGATGTGATCCATGAAGATTTACCCTCGATGCCCTCATGTTGTTCTACGTAAAGAAAGGTTTCCTCTCACAGGGGAGGTGCGATGCATCACATCGCCCCTTTCACTCGTTTGCTGCCTAAAGCTGCATTCCCATATGTTTTTTACTAAGTACTATGACTTGTATATGTGGATGTCTGTTTTTTGCGTGTCTGAGATGCCCTTATTTATACAATAATCATCGTTTTTATGACTTTGGAGCACTGAGAGGCTCTTATTTACTTAAAATCATCTGATATTCACAAAAATTTCTTGGAATAAGGGCCTGTGAGTGCCCTTATTCGTCCAAAAGGGTATTTTGTTCACAAATAAGGGCTTCTGAGTCCTCTTAATACATAAAAATCGTGATTTACCCAACCCTTAATCAATAAAGTCAAATTAAAAAAGCACAACCCAATTGGATTGTGCTTTGTGCCTAGCGACGTCCTACTCTCACAGGGGGAAGCCCCCAACTACCATCGGCGCTGAAGAGCTTAACTTCCGTGTTCGGCATGGGAACGGGTGTGGCCTCTTCGCTATCGCCACTAGACTTTACGGATTTTGATAAGCTTAGAATTTCTTCGTCAGTTTTGCCCTTCCGGTACTCACGTATTTAGATACGATCCGTTCCTCAGGACTTCACTTCCTTGAACTTCTTGCTTCTGAAAATCCTTATTTAATTGAGAGTGGTTCTCTCAAAACTGGATAATGGCTAGATGAATTCA
>NZ_JBLWFS010000033.1:0-36164 GCF_048323755.1 Alkalihalobacterium sp. APHAB7 | reverse complement strand
GCCTCGAGCTTCCTTCAGATTCCACGTCACCATGGACACCCTTGCTTTTGGCTATGTACTTACCGCTACAAGGTCGTACTCGGGACTTTCACCCGTTAGAGTTCGCCCATGCTGGGCGAACAAAAAATAACTGATATGCTTAGCATATCAGTTATGATAAAAGTAGTACTTTTCTAGTTATTGACCTAAACGTTTCTCTTTTTGAACCACATATTCATTAGTCTGCTTCATGTGTTCTTAAACTAATGGAAGTCTATAGCACAAGTTATTGTCTAAAGAAGAGGCCATTACCCAGCTCTACCTTTAGTAATGACTTGAATGATCTCATCGATACTCATTCCAGTAGTTAAGGTATGTTCACCGATTTGTACATACTTCGCTGCGTTTCTTGATTCTACTCTGCTTACAAATTTTGAAGTGTCCTCAATAAGACCTTTTTCTTTCAGCATTCTTGCGACATCATGACTTACCATTCCCGATGCGATTGTGATCTTATGTTTAACAGGCTTCTCTTCTTTCTCTTCCTCTTTTACTTCCTCTTGCTTTTCTTCTTTTACTTCTTCTTTTTCTTCTTTTGCTTCTTGCTTTTCTTCTACTTTTTCTTCCTGTTTCGCTTCTTCAGCAGGCTCTTCCGGTACATTTACCTGAAGTTGTCCACCCACCATCGTTTCATATTCTTGTTGTGACACGACGAGTAGATTATGTTCTTTTAGAAACGCCTCAATCATTTCTTGATTAAGTTCTGGTGCCTCAGCTGTAGTTTGAGCAGGGGCTAGTACTGATTTAAACACTAACAAAACGATACCTGCGATCAAAAATCCCATCGACAACCCACGTGCTGTATGCTTATCCACGTTTAACCCCTCCTTCTTTCGATTCTTTTATTTGATCTTTCAATTGATTAATTTCTCTCATTAGATTGATTTGAACATTACTTACTTGAGTATCAACTTCAGATTGATAGTCTTTGGCAAAAAAAGAATAAACAAATAAACCTGCACTTGCTAAAAACAATAAAATGATTAATAACGTCATTATGTATTTCCCCTCCATAATCTAGAAATAAAAACTAGTATATAAGCTATAATTCATTATAATTCGACATATTATATAACCTTAAAAATCATATCACTAATCTCTCATTCAAACAATCTATCTTTATATAATCTTTAAAATTTGAACCGTAAGACCCTTATAGGAATAGGTCTTTTCTTTTAATTCTCTCAAATCTGTGGTCCATGCGGTAATTTAGACACATGTCGAATTACGTCTAAAGAATCATGAATGAAGCTATACACTTCTTCAAACCCTATAGTTGGAGGTGAATTTTATGAGCGATTGGAACAAGCAAGCCGCACGAAACAATCACGATCGGCAACCACATAAAGAAGAAAAGAAAAAATCGATTGCCGATGACATGATTGAGATGGATGTCTTAGAAGAAGTGATGCAAGATGCGAAGGCCATTGATAAGAAATAGCAATCAATGTTAGGAGAAATTTTGCGAATCACAAAAAAACAGCGTACTTAATCGCATCGATTTTGTACGCTTATCTCTTCCATTATATTCGTATTTATTGAGGTTCGTATATTTTTCATCCAACATTATTTTATGACAAATATACCTCAAAGCACTTACCGTAAATTAATCAGTTGCCCCTTATAATCATAATAATGATTCACTCTTAAATCGATCCGGTTTTCGTTATCTTGTAGTTTTTTTGGTACTTCAAAATACAAATACTTATGTGCTTCTTCTTCTGGCAAGAGTTTTTTGTCGAAAGCAAAGTCGCTTAAATCAGTATTTAAATAGAGCGGCGTAGTAAAAAATTCATAAAATCCATCCTCTATTAAAGTAAATAGGATCGGAATATCCATAATCGGATCAATCGTTTGATCAGAAATATTAACTGCTTTCATTTCTATTACATAATAAAGCGTGTTATCCTCCGGTTTTAACTGAAAGATGGTAGGATAATCTTTGTTATAATTTGGAGGTTCAATAATATTTGTAAAATATGCTTCGCTAATCTTATACTCAATTAAATCTTCCACATCAATCTGGTTCTCATTAATGCTAACCTTTAAGGCCGACTCTTCCCAGTCTTCAAACTCTCCAAATACGTGCTCATGACTTTCTTCTGCTACTTCATCTTCTACAAAAAATCCAATCAATCCGAGAATAAAAAGGACAGCTAAAATTCCACCGACTACTTTAACAGCCCACCCGCTACTCTTACTTTTCTTGTAATCCTTTAGCTTTCTATTTGAACTATAGTAGTTCATCATCGAAACTATCGTATCCATCTTCGTGCGATCAATATTACGAAATACAACCGTTTCCTTCCGAGGTGCTTTAAATGTAAACGTCAACTTTGGGTTCAACGATGTTTCGTCTTTCGTTGTAACATTTGAGATAAATGGATACTCATAGGTTTCCATATAATCTAGTTCGGTTTCTCCACTGTCTATTCGAGAAAAGAACAGCACTCGATAATCAGAAAACACTAAGAGCCCCTCATAATCTTTGTTTTCCCATTCCAAATGGTAAGTGGCTTCAACGATTGCTTTAATATCTTCTCCATCTTTTTCTAAAAGACTGTGGCAAAGCTCAGCCTCTTCATCTGTAAGAACGATCGCTCCGTTCGTTAAATATTTAATGTTATTCTTAATCTTTTCAATTTCCCATGGTCGATTCGCCAAGTTTTTTCCCCTCCATCGTACAATGTTCATAGAAAAGCGTTAATTTTGGAAACCTTTATTATCATACATCATTTCTTAAATAGGTAATATAAGGTAAATTAACCATTACTTATGAACTGAAGTCCACGATAAAAACCACTACTATACAGAATAGTAGTGGTTCGTTCGCTGAGTATACATGCTTTTTAACTTTATCGGCGTAATTCTCATTATACCGGCGTAAAATCATATATATCGGCGTAACTTTCAATATATCGGCGAAACTTCCTAATATATCGGAAAAGCGACGCAATATATCACAATTCGACACTCTGCTACTTTAAACAAACGTTTAATTAACGTGTATGTTCGCCTCTCAATTTTTATTTTGGAAAAAACAACAGGGTTGCTTCGAGTTCTTGTACTAAGCTTTGACCATGAGCAATCATTTCTTGCGGGACTTCAGCATCTTTATTTTCAGGCTCAGAAAATTGGTTCATAAACGAGTTATACTCCAATATGTTGTCGTCGAGTGATTCTTGAAAGTCATGATTTAGTAAGAATGGCCTTCCTACTTCTACCTTTACTCCTTTTTGGTCCAACTCTCCATCAACAGCTTGAAAAGGAACTCGTAAGAAGATATAGTTTCCTACCGTTTGGTTAACCTTGTAATCAAAATAGCCATGATCATAATCCCAATTACCACCAATTACATAACCAAGCGGCTTCAACTTCTCTTCCAAATGTTGAAGCTTAAATTGTTTATTCTCAATGGCAGAATTTAATTGGATCATCCTGCTTCATCCTTTCACTCACGTTGTTACCTTTAGCTTACCCTCTTCCCATAAAAAAATGCCCTGCACACTCAATCGAGCGGCAAGACATTTTTATAAACCTATAAACTAAGGAACATAATTACTTTTCGCTTAGTCTTTTAATCGTTTTTCGAGCTCTGCTTTTTCTGCTTCAAAACCAGGTTTACCTAAAAGCGCAAACATATTCTTTTTATAGGCTTCAACACCTGGTTGATCAAATGGATTTACACCTAGTAAATAGCCGCTGATCGCACATGCTTTCTCAAAAAAGTATACCATGTACCCAAAGTGGTATTCGTTCATTTCTGGAACATTTAAAATTAAATTCGGAACGCCACCATCTGTATGGGCTAGCATCGTTCCTTGGAATGCTTTTTTGTTAACGAAATCGACCGTTTCACCAGCTAGATAGTTTAACCCGTCGAGATCATTATCCGCTTTTTCAACAACCATCTCTTCACGTACTGTTTCTACGTTAATAATGGTTTCAAACAAATCACGGCGTCCATCTTGAACATACTGCCCCATCGAGTGCAAGTCTGTTGAGAAGTTTACAGACGCTGGGAAAATTCCTTTTTGGTCCTTTCCTTCACTTTCGCCATATAATTGTTTCCACCATTCAGAAACATACTGAAGAGATGGTTCGTAGTTGACCATTAACTCAATCGTTTTTCCTTTGTTATAGAGGACGTTACGAACTGCCGCGTATTGATAGGCTTCATTTTCGGCAAGACTTGGATTACTGTATGCGTCACGTGCATCTTGTGCACCTTTCATCATTGCCTCAATATCGATCCCAGCCGCTGCAAGCGGAAGAAGACCTACTGCTGTAAGCACTGAGAAGCGACCACCCACATCATCAGGAATAACAAAAGTTTCATACCCTTCTTCTGTCGCAACTGTTTTTAATGCGCCTTTCGCTTTATCTGTCGTTGCATAAATACGCTTCGTCGCTTCTTCTTTACCGTATTTCTTTTCTAAGTAGTCACGGAAAATACGGAAAGCAATCGCAGGTTCTGTCGTCGTTCCTGATTTAGAAATGACATTAATGGAAACATCTTTTCCTTCAATGACAGTTAACAAATCTTTTATATAAGTGGAGCTAATATTGTTCCCTACAAAGAAAATTTGTGGCGTTTCGCGTTTCTCTTTCTCTAATACATTGTAAAAAGAATGCTGAAGTGATTCTAAAGCAGCTCGTGCACCTAAATAAGATCCACCTATTCCAATTACTAATAAAACATCGGAGTCTGACTTGATTTTTTGTGCAGCTTGTTGAATGCGTGAAAATTCTTCTTTATCATAGTTGACAGGTAGGTCCACCCAGCCAATATAATCATTTCCTGCTCCGGTTCCATTATGTAATTGATGATGCGCTGTTTCTACAGCTCCGCTTAAATAATCTACTTCATGTTGATTAAAAAATGGTGTAGCTTTTGAATAATCAAAGCGTATCGTACTCATTAATGTTAATCCTCCTAAATCGAAATACATTCTCCACTCTACTCTAATAGCTTTTCCTTTATATTAAGGGAACATGCTCTTTTTAAAGAGCAGCTGATAATATTTTTGCTGTATCTTCTTTATTTAATTTCTTAAAGTTTCCAAATTCACCAAACAAAGCAGCGATATCTGCCATTTCTTCGATACGACTGCCATCAATATCGTAATCAGCTAACCGTGCAGGTGCACCAATACTTGTCCAGAATGCTGAAAGTTTTTCAACACCTTCTAAAGCGATTTGCTCATCTGTTTTCCCTTCTGGATCTACTCCGAAAACACGAGTCGCTAACTGGACATGGCGGTCTAAGTTTTCCGACATGGCGTATTTAATCCAATGCGGGAATAAAATCGCGAGTCCGCCACCATGTGGGATATCATAGACAGCAGAAACGGCATGCTCAATGTTATGTGTAGCCCAATCCCCACGAGCTCCCATTTGCGTAATGCCATTCAGTGCCATCGTGCCGCAATACAAAACAGTTTCACGATAATCATAATTATGTAAGTCTTCCACAAGTTTCGGACCAACTTCCATAACAGTTGTTAGGATTGACTCACAAATTCGATCTTGAAGCGGTGTGTTCGTTGTTTGATGGAAATAAGATTCCAGCACGTGGCTCATTATATCTACAATTCCATAAATCGTTTGATCTTTCGGCACTGAAAATGTATAAGCTGGATCAAGAATTGAAAATTTCGGGAAAGAATATGGACTTGACCAGCCTACTTTTTGATTAAGCTCCCAATTTGTAATGACTGAATTTGCATTCATTTCAGAACCTGTTGCTGCTAACGTTAAAACCGTACCTAATGGTAACCCACCCGTTGGACGTGCTTTTCTCGTAATAACATCCCAAATGTCCCCATCAAATTTAGCTCCAACAACGATGGCTTTAGCCGCATCGATGACACTACCACCACCTACAGCTAATACGAAGTCAATCTCTTCTTGGCGACATAAATCGATTCCCTTTTGTACAGTAGTAAGTCTTGGATTTGGCTCAACACCAGATAATTCAACGATTTGAGCATTTATTTTTTCAAGTTCATTCAGAACTTCATCATAAACACCGTTTCGTTTTATACTTCCCCCACCATAAACAAGGAGTACACGAGTACCATACCTTTTTACTTCTTTACTGAGTTGTTCGATCTGACCTTTACCAAAAATTAATTTTGTTGGATTAACAAACACAAATGATTGCATGTATATACAACTCCCTTCACCTTTTATTATTAACGAGAATTCTCTTCCGTGCAACAAACTAGATACCAAAAGAGATTATCTAATTCTTATTTGATATTTATCAGTGAAATCCTCTTAAACAAAGGTTTAAATTTTTGTAATTTAGAAAGAAATTTGCTGAATGCATATTTCTATACAAAATACCTCATTCTAAAAAAAGAGCACAATCTTTATCAGTGCTACAAAAATTGACGGAGGTGGATGTTATGAGTGGCATTCAGCGTACAGCTTTAGTATTAGCAATTATTGGAGCCATCAACTGGGGTTTAATTGGTTTCTTCCGATTTGACCTAGTGGCTGCAATCTTTGGTGGTCAGGCAGCTGGTTTCTCCCGCTTTATTTATGCACTTGTTGGTTTAGCTGGACTTTATTGTATTTCCATTCTCTTTAAGCCTGATGAAGAACTGGAAAGAAGTCCTCAACCAGAGCGTTAATATGTAAATGATTACAAATTTATATTTATGGAAAAAAAAGAGAGACCTGTTCCGAGCAGGTCTCTCCTTTTTGCTATTTGATTAACGCTTAGAACGTTTGTTTAAATCTGCTTGAATTTCGTTTGATTGTTTTAACCAATCTTTTAGCTTATCTTCAAGCGTGTTGAATCCTTGAGTTGCACTTTGTTTTTCTGGCTTTCTGCCGCCGCCTTGTGGACGAGCTGGGCGTGCTGGACGCTCTTTTCTTTCTGGGCGCTCTGGAGCTGGCTGAGTTGCACGAATAGATAAAGAAATCTTTTTCGTGTTCTCATCGATTGATAATACCTTAACTTTCACCTCGTCTCCAACTGATAAAACTTCATTAATATCCTTAACGAAACCGTGAGCTACTTCAGAAATGTGAACTAGCCCTTGTGTGTTTTCATCTAGTGCTACAAACGCACCAAACGCTTTAACACCAGTTACTTTTCCTTCTACGATGCTACCTACTTCTAAATTTGCTACCATACAATATACAACTCCTAAATATTTTTTAACCTTCTTAGTCTAACACAACTTTCATATTAAATCAAAAATATTACTTTTTAGCCGGCTGATTTTTATCCTTTGAATGAACAGCATTTGGCTTCTGGTTTTGAGGACCTTGATCCTTTTTATAATCTGTTATTTTTCCATATTGATATTGCTTTTCATGAAGTGTTATTTCAAATGCTAGTGCCCACTTTTTTAATTTAGGGATTTCATGCTTTGTGATGATGGAAATAACGGTTCCTTCTTTACCCATTCGCCCCGTTCTTCCGGCACGATGCAAGTATCCTTCTTTCTCGTCTGTTAATTGGAGATTAATCACATGCGTGACGTTTTGAATATCAATACCACGAGCCGCAACATCCGTTGCGACTAAAATGTGGAGGTCTCCATTACTGAATTTTTCCATCACATCTGCTCTTTGAAATTTGTCCTGCTCACTAGACAGTGCGCCCACTTTTACGCCGTGATAAGCAAGTTTCTCAACCGTTTCCTTGACACGCTCTAAACTGTTAACAAATACCATACCTCTTGTAATGTTCAAATTGCGGATCATTCCACGAAGTTGATCAATTTGTTGTCTTCTGTCACCGACAATAAATAAATGTTCGATCTTGTTTTTTACTATACCCTCATTTACAGAAAGGAAAACGGGATCAGACACCTTTTGAGAGAGGCGGTTCATTAGTTCTGGCGTTGCGGTTGCTGAAGCAAAGATAAATTGGCAGTTTCCAGGCATTTTACGCTCTAATTGTACGTAGTCTTCATTACTTTTTCTGTCTAGAATTTGTCGATCAGCTTCATCAAAAACAACAGCTTGTACATGATGCATCTTTAATTTCGTTTCAGCTAATTCAAGAATTCGACGAGGTGTTCCAACCACTAGTTGTGGTTTCACCTTCTTTAATTTTTCCAACTGTCGTTTGATGTTACCACTACCGATAAACGCTTCGACGTCATAAGGCGTATCTTTTGTTAAATCTTTTACTTCTTGAAAAATTTGCATCGCAAGTTCTTGCGTCGGTGCGACGATTAATGCTTGAAGGTCTTTTTTTGTTTCATCTAGCTTTTCAAGTAATGGGAGGACGAAGGCTAACGTTTTTCCACTACCGGTTTGAGAATGCAATACAACATTTTTACCTTCGATAATGGCTGGAATGCCTTGTTCTTGAATTTCAGTCGGTGTTTCTATTCCTTTATCGTTTAATACTTTTACATAGCGTTCATTTAAGCCTAAATCTAGAAATGTCTTACTCATTAATATCCCTCTATTCTATAATTGAAAACTTTTTATATTGTTCATATTGTTCAACATTCATTTGATGTAATACATTTAAAAATATTTCTTGATATGTACCGATTCCTTTATCTTTGGCTTGTTCATAGGCAATTTCTCCAGCAATTCCATAAAAAGCTAATCCTTCAGCTAACATTTGTACAGAATTTCTTTTATCTACTGTGAGAAAAGCACCTAGGACGGCTCCGAGCAAACATCCTGTCCCGACGACCTTTGTCATCCAAGGATGGCCATTCGAAATTTCATACGTTTGTTCACCGTCTGTTACAACGTCCGTTTCTCCTGTAATAACTGTAATTGTATTAAAGACCTCTTTTGCTTTTTTCGCTAATACATCTTTCGGCAGTGTCGTTGAGCCATCGACACCCTTTATCATACCACTTTCACCTAGTAAGGCGGCAACTTCTCCACCATTTCCACGCAAGACATCAATGTTCACTTCGGAGAGAATTCGTTTCGTCGTCTCCGTTCGGTAAGATGTAGCACCAGCACCTACTGGATCTAAAATAACTGGAACACCCGCTTCGTTTGCAGCTTTTCCTGCTAAAATCATCGCTTCCACTTGCTCATTATTTAATGTACCGATATTTAATAACAGAGCCCCAGCTATTTGAGCGAGGTCTTCGACTTCTTCTTTCGCATAAGCCATGACTGGTGATGCCCCAATGGCAAGAAGTCCATTTGCAGTAAAATTTGTAACGACTACATTGGTCATACAATGAATAAGCGGCTGGTCTACTTTTATTTTTTCAAAAGCATACATTATTAACACCTCTATTTTTATTTTATTTGATTATGTATAAAGTTATAAATATCAGGGAATAACTGTTTACTACCATATAGTATTCCCCCTTTTAAGACAAGGTGTAAACGCCTTGTCTTTTTTTATTGTCATCATTGTACTTGATAAATGTTGGGAATGTGTGAGTTTGTTGAGATGTGTGTATTATCTTTAGTATACAAAATTAATTTTCTAATAAAAAATGCTGTCCCTTGAAGCAATATTGCATAATTAGCGTTGGCTAACATGCTTTTGGCTTCTAAGGACAGCATCTTGAAATAAACTATAAGATTGAGTGAGCTTTAACTATGCTTTTCTAAAAATTTCCCTATCCGGTGAACCGATTCCTCTAGGTTTTCCATTGATGTTGCGTAAGAACAGCGAATATGCCCTTCCCCACCTGCACCAAAGACATCTCCAGGAACGACAGCAACCCGTTCCTCAAGAAGAAGCTTCTCTGCGAATTCTCCCGAGTCAAAACCTGTATTTTTTATTGAAGGAAACGCATAAAAGGCGCCGCCTGGTGTGTGACACGGTAACCCAATTTCTGCAAACGATTTAACAACGAAATTACGACGCTGATGGTAGCTTTGGACCATTTTCTTAACATCGACTAAGCCATTTTGCAGGGCTTCCAGCGCACCATACTGTGCAGGTGTAGACGCACACATCATCGTGTATTGATGGATTTTTAACATCGCAGCTGTAATGTCCTCAGGGGCGAGTGTAAATCCTAATCTCCAGCCGGTCATTGCAAAAGCTTTCGAGAAGCCTGATATGACAACCGTACGTTCCCGCATTCCTGGTAAGCGAGCAATCGAGTAATGGCTCACATCATAAGAAAGCTCTGCATAAATTTCATCCGATAAAACGAGTAAATCATGCTTTTTAATGACATGTGAAATGAGTTCAAGCTCCTCTTTTGTCATAACTGCGCCTGTTGGGTTATTCGGAAAACAAAGCATGACTAGTTTTGTATTAGGTGTGATTGCTGCTTCTAATTGAGCAGGCGTTAATTTAAATGAGTCTTCTTTCTTCGTTCCTACGGATACAGGAACTCCCCCTGCAAGAGAAACGATCGGTGCATACGAGACGAATGTCGGTTCAACAACAATGACCTCATCTCCAGGATCAACAAGCGAACGGATCGCTAAATCAATAGCCTCACTTGCTCCAACCGTAACAAGCACTTCGCTATTAGGGCTATAATGAAGGGAAAATTCTTGACTCATATATTTTGAAATTTCTTCTCGAAGTTCTAGAAGTCCAGCATTCGCTGTATAGGCTGTAAACCCTCTTTCCATGGAAGAGAATGCGGCCTCGCGAATATTCCAAGGTGTGACAAAATCAGGTTCCCCAACACCGAGAGAAATAATGTTATCCATCGTCGATGCGAGATCAAAAAAACGGCGGATGCCAGACGGTTGAATGGATTCAACAGCTTTTGAAAGACGTTGGTTTATTCGTGTAGAATTCGTCATTACGGAGTCACCACAATTCTACGGTCTTCCTCGCCGTCTTCAAAGACAACACCGTCATGCTTATATTTTTTTAATTGAAAATGCGTTGTAGTTGAAATAACGGATTCGAGCGTCGATAATTTTTCCGAAACAAACCGCGCAATTTGAGACATGCTTTTTCCTTCAATTACAACGGATAAATCATAAGCACCTGACATTAAATAAAGCGCCTTTACTTCAGGAAAACGATAAATTCGTTCTGCAACATCATCAAAGCCTACTCCTCTTTGTGGTGTCACTTTAACATCAATCATCGCTGTTACATTTTCATGATCATGTACTTTACTCCAATCAATAACAGCGGAGTAACTTAAAATAACTTTTTCTCTTTGCAGCTTTTTTAAAATATTTTCGACTTCTGACTCGCTTAAATCCATCATTTTCGATAATGTTTTTATACTGATACGGCCGTTTTCTTCAATAATCTGGAGAATTTCTATTTCTTTACTATTCACCATATACTCCCCTTCCTATCTATTCGTTGTATGTGTATTTTTTATTTCGTATATAATATCATATTAACTGCCTTTAAGGACTTACTTTTCTAAAAATTCACCAAAGTTAATCTTTAGATTTTCAGGGGCATTTTTCGATACGTGACTTACTTTCTAAAATTAAGTTTTATAAGCCCATTTTCAATAAAAACTTATGTCCTCTATGTAAAAGGTAATTATGGAAAATGACAATCAGACTTTCGTCACCTCATGGCAAGTGGCGTGCAGTTTTTTTGTTATGAGTCCATAAAAAAACTGCACGCCACCTTTTTTAGCCCAAGGCGACGTTCAGTTCAAACGTACTATGTTTACTCACTAGAAAATTTCTTTCAAAAAGTCTTTGTCGTGCGACAGCCAATGTTTCATCAGCTTTTGTGCTCCTTCTAGATCATGCAACTTCGCTTGTCCACACTGTTTTTCATTGGCAGCCGGAACTTCTGTTAATTTAATCGAGTAGTTCATCGTCTGCTCGAGAACATCAATGATATCTTCGACTGAAGGCGCACCACTCACAATTAAGTAGAACCCTGTTTGACATCCCATTGGGGAAAGATCAATAATATCAAAATGATCATGCTCCTCGGCAAAGCGACGAATGTTCAATGCCAGCAAATGCTCTAACGTATGAATCGCTTCTGAACGCATCGCTTGCTTGTTAGGCTGGCAAAATCGAATATCAAATTTATTTACAACTCCGTCCGTTCCAACTTTATGTGTGCCACAAGGGCGAACGAATGGTGCTTTTACAATCGTATGATCGAGTTCAAAACTTTCTACTGTTGGCATGGTTGATCACTCCTAGAAAATGTCCTTTTCCAACAAGTATAAGCGATTGAACGATCATTTGTCTAATGAATTCTGAATACTCAATCAAATAAAATGATTGTACTCATCTCTGTATTCTTCTGTTAAATATTATTGTCTTTTTTATAGTTTGGTTGATAACCGTTTAGCTCATTTTTCTTAATTCCATGCTGTTCTGCAAATGCATAAACATCATCAGCATAGGTATCCGGGTTAAACTTCGCTAACTTCCAGCGCATCCCTTTAGATGGTTTAATTAAAACATTTGGAACGCCTCGCAGATTTACAAAGTAAATTTCTTTGATCTCGCTTGCGGTTGCCTCTTTTTTTACAATCACCAGACCAAACAAGATGACACGATACGCTAATGTATTGTCTTTCATTTTAAATTCATAGGACAAAAAAAGTGCACATACAAAAATAACTAAAGCAATGTAAGGTAAAAACATAATCCGTTCATTAAACATAAATAAATTAATGATCGTTAAAAAAATTAATAGGACCCATATCGTTTTTCCTTCTTTTGTTTGATAAACCTTCTCCAACGTTATTCCCTCCAGCTGTCAATTTCCATTATTATAGTACCATTTTTAGAAGGTACTAGCACTTTTTCCTTTCATATTTCTGTCATTTCCTCTATAATATTTAGAGTATCGAAATAATTTTCAACAAGAAGGTGTGTACCATGACGATAGAAAAAAAGAATATTGTCATAATGTGGTTTGCTAACTTTCTCGTTGCTGCTAGTGCAACAATGGTTTTACCATTTTTATCGTTGTACATTAAAACATTAGGCGATTTTTCTGATGCATACGTTCAGCAATGGGCAGGTTACGTATTCGGTGTAACATTTCTCGTTGCCTTTTTATTTTCACCAATTTGGGGAAGATTTGGCGATAAGTATGGTCGAAAAAAAATATTAGTCATTACATCAGCAGGAATCGGAATTAGTGTCCTATTAATGGGGTTTGTCACTTCCGTAACTGAATTGTTTATTCTCCGGGCTTTTATGGGGGTTGTTACAGGATTTATACCGATGTCTGCCGCTTTAATTTCAGCACAATGTAAAAAAGAAACGGCTGGTCGAACACTCGGAACGTTGCAAACAGGAACGGTCAGTGGTGGTTTATGCGGACCTTTACTCGGTGGAATGCTAGCGGACACAGTAGGATTCCAATACACATTTACGTTAACTGGAGCTGTTATCATTTTAGCTTCCTTGCTTGTATTATTTGGGATTAACGAAGTTGTATTTAAAGAAGCTAATGATGAAGAGAATAAAGTGTATACCCGAAAAGAAGTCATTATGCACATTTTCAAGAGTCCTATTTTGATGTCGGTGATGTTAATTTCTCTTGTTATTCAAGCAGCTAATTTCAGTATTCAACCGTTGTTAGCTCTTTACGTTCATGAATTAACGAGAACTGAGAATTTAGCGTTTCTTGCCGGTTTTGCTTTTTCAGTTACTGGGCTCGGAAACTTAGTTGCTACACGAAGATGGGGATCTTTAGGCGACAAGATTGGTCACGGGAAAGTTTTAATCATCTTGCTGTTTACATCTGCCTTATTTTTTATTCCGCAAGCACTTGTTACCGAACTTTGGCAGCTCATCATTTTACGTTTTCTGTTCGGTCTTCAAATTGGTGGTCTGCTTCCTTGTATGACCGCTTATATAAGACAACTAGCACCTCTTTCCATTCAAGGAGAAGTGTTAGGATATAATGTTAGCTTCCGGTTTCTAGGAAATGTTATTGGGCCTGTAATGGGTGGTGTCATAGCAGCAGCGTTTGGGATTGGCATGGTTTTCTATATTTCTGGTTTTCTTCTTGTCATTAGCGCGGTCTTTTTATGGGTATCCGTCGCTCGCGAAAGCAAAAGGATCCAAGAGAAAAAAACAAACATGTCAGCGTAAAAATCTTATCATGCTATAAGCTTTATTTTGGATCAAGAATGCTAGGGTGTCTTTAGTTTTCAACTAAACTTACCCTAGCATTTTTTATTATTTATGGCGCTACGTCAAGTCCTATTCGACATGTTTAAGCATCGTTATTTAGGGAATTTATAGTAAGGCAGGATTATTTCTTACGTTGTTGAATTGTTAGTTAATGACAATTAAACTACATACATTGCATTTCCTAAAGTACTAATGAGATAGGATGAGCTTGATGAAATCAAATCGAATTCCACCGCTTTTATTTTTCGCAGAATTATATGAACGACTAAAAAAAGACCCTATTCAAGATTGGGCTGCACAGCTTGCCTTTTATTTTTTACTTTCCATTTTTCCACTTCTCATTTTTATATTGGCGCTGCTTCCCTACTTACCGTTAGATGTCTCACAAATCTATGATTTTGTGGAGGAGTACATCCCTTATGAACTCGCTGATTTATTTATTACAACAGTTTTGGAACTTGTGGCTGAACCAAAAGGTGGTTTGCTTTCTTTCGGGATTATTGCGACAATCTGGTCGGCATCCAATGGAATTAATGCTTTAATTCGTGCACTTAATAAATCTCATAACATTGATGAAACAAGATCATTCATAAAAGTTAGACTCTTGTCGATTATTTTGATGCTTGGTTTAGTCATTGTTTTTATGGTCACTCTTGTTTTACCTGTTTTCGGGAAGTTGATTTTGGAGGCGATTGACTCGATCTTTCATATTACAGATCATGCTTTTATTTTGTGGAACCGACTTCGCTGGGTCATTGGGATTGCCATAATGACGCTGGTTTTAGTGGTATTATATATGATTGGTCCGAATCGACGAATTGGGTTCAAAGATGCAATTTACGGTGCGCTATTTGCTACGATATCATGGCAGCTTATTTCACTAGGCTTCTCAGTCTATGTCACGAATTTCGCGAATTTCTCAGCAACCTATGGCAGTCTAGGAGGGGTTATCATCCTAATGTTTTGGTTTTTCCTAAGTGGATTAATTCTCGTCATCGGGGGAGAAATCAATGCTACTTTACAAAACCACCGCGCGAATTTAAGAACGAAAAAGTGAAACTGACCGTTCCTTATTGGATTGACAGAAGAGTTCTGATGAGAAGAAAAAGATAAGGAAACATGGGGATTTAGCTTGTCACTAAAGTCGTTTTCCTTTAGTGGCACAGGAGAATTTGAATTGTTTTGTATTAAACGGACTTAGAGGCCCTTATTTGACAGAAAAGCACAAGTTTATCTACTTTAGCGGACTCAGAAGCACTTATCGGTTCAACCCCCTAAGTTTGGACACATACTCACGATTCCTTCGTTTTATTTAGTTTTTCATTTTCTTCTAGCGCGCTTACGCTTACTGGCCTATTGATCGAGACGAACAGAAATCTGTCCATCTCGATCAATAGGAATTATTCCTACAAGGCTTGTTCTACTTGTTTTGTTTCTCCAGCTTGCCATTTCAAATAATATTCCAACGGTGAATCATCATTTAAACTGCCATGATAACGCTCTTCATTATAGAACCGAATAAACTCATCCACACAAGAATAAGCATCCTCAAACGTAATAAATTCATGACGTTGATAACACTCACGTTCTAAAATACTATGAAAAGATTCAATATAAGCGTTCATATTTGGTGAGCTGGGAGGGATTCTCTCGTGCTCAACTTGTTGCGTTATACAAAACTCTTGAAAATGCTTACTAATAAATTGTGGTCCATTATCTGTGCGAATAATAAGTGACTGATCTGAGGCATGAATTTCTCTTGTCATTAATGCCTTCTGAAGCATCTTTGTAATATGTTTAGCTTCACATACCGTTCCCCGATAATACCCTACAATGGATCGATCATGGACATCGATCACGCTCGCCAAATAGAAAAAACGACGAGAAGATGTCACGTACCCATATTTAATATCAAGCTGCCAGAGTTGATTAGAACCTGTTACGATACGGTTTTTAGCTAATCGCCGAGGATATTTTTGTTTCTTTTCACGTTGAGGTAATAAGATATCGAGTTCCTTACACAGACGATAAACCTTCTTTTTATTGATCACAAGGTGATACTTCCGCTGTAAACATCGAGTTAATTTTCGATATCCATAGGCTTCTTCTTTGCCCTCAATCAGCTTTGTTAAATAGCTTTTGATCGTTGAATCCTTAACCTTTTTTCCTTTCTTATTCCTTGAAAAACCAGGAATTGGACGCCCTCCTGTAGCTGATTTTTGAGAAGGAGGGTGTCCCTGTCTATAGTAATAAGTGGAGCGGCTTACCGAGACAATCTTTAAGACTCGTTTTGCAGGGAAACCATGTTCAATCCACTCACGCGCATAATCTATTCGCTCGGAAAGTTCGGTAACTTTTTTTTTATCATTTCACGAAGCATCGCTACTTCAAGCTCTTTTTCACCTAACAATTTCATGGCATGATCGTATTTAGTCTGTAGATCTTGAGTAGAAGAAGATTCAGATAGCGGAGTTATTCCTTCCGTGCTCATTTCATTTTCTACTTCATCCCGATAAAGTTTCATCCAACCACCTAAGGTAGACTTACTTACTCCTACTTTTCGAGCAATATGTGCTGAATTTCCAGATTCAATTGCCATACGAACATATTGTTTCTTTACATCTTCTATTGGCCCCATTCTTCTTTTCATTTCGGCTCCTCCTTTAGTTAATTCCATTTTAATATGTAGAGGAGTAGGTGTCCAAATGAGTTAGGGGGCTAAATAGTTATTTGCTTCAAAACATCTAAAAACATGCCGAGTACACCGAAATAAAGGCTTCTCAGTCCGTTACATAGTCAAAAAAGGCGATTTTTAACGAAATAAAGGCCTCTCAGTCCGCTCATTTTTCATCCTTGTGCCACATGCAGTTTTTTGCTCATACAACATACAGTCCCCGCTCGTGTCACAACTTGTTTTCAAACTCGTGCAATATGTATTTCCCACCTCACAACTCCCCCCTATCAAGTAAACATCAATAAACTCTCAGCCATAATAAAAAGAAACACCTCATTATCGTGGTGTTTCTTTCTCATCGTACTTATTTTGTGACAGCAACTTGAAGTGTAGCTTGATCTTCCTCGATTTCATCATTGAGATGGTAGAACACTTTGGCAAACCAGGCAATCGTGATCGTAATGATTGAAAGAATTCCTAAAAGTGTGAACAGAGCCGTTAAGCTGTACATTTCAGCGAAGAGCCCGCCAAATGCTGCACCGACTGGCATTCCCGACTGAGCAAGTAACGTACGAACTGCAAATACACGGCCACGGATTTCATCAGGAACTCGCTTTTGATAGAACGTCGTGTTGTTAATCGTGAATATCATCGCGAAAAAGCCTGAGAACATCACAACGATTAACGCCATCCAGTATGTTGGTACCCAACCAAGGAGAGCAAGTAACACCCCACCCATCCATAAGCTTCCTAACATGACGCGGCGAAGGTTTTTCGGCTGATTAAACGTCCCTGTTACGAGCGAGCCTAATAACATTCCTAAAGGAAAGGCTGACATAAACAAACCATACTGAAATTCATTTCCACCGAGATGATCAAGGACAAATGGAAGGAACATCGGCATTGCCGCACCAGAACTAAAGTTAGAAATCATCAGCAAAATTCCAATCCAAAACAATACGGGATATATTCGATAAAACCTGAGACCAGCTTTAAACTGCACAAACCATGTTTCTTTTTTCTCACTAGCGACTTTCTTCTTCGCACTCGGAATAAATAATAAGACAAACCCTGATACAGCCATACAAATGACTAAGAAAGAAAGCACGGGAACAACACCTAACACTGACATCAGTAACCCACCAAGAGCAGGGCCAATTAACATCATGAGCTGCATCGTTCCTTCTAATAAGGAGTTCCCTTTCATTAGACGGTCTCTTGGTAAAATTTGTGCAACATATGCCATACTCGTTGGTCTGAAAAGCGGTTCTGCTACCCCCATAATTGCTGCGACGACGTACAGATGCCAAACATTTAGTAACCCTAGTGGATATAAGATAAGCGGTACTAAGAAAACGGCTGCACGAACCCACTCAGATAAAATCATAATCTTCTTTCGGTCAAATCTATCTAAATATGGACCTGCCAAAAGTGTTGTCAATAGAGATGGAACCATAAATGTGATCCAAATACTTCCCATCGCCATCTTTGAACCTGATAATTCATAGACAAGCCAAGAAATGATGAATGTAGCAAACGTTCCCCCTAGTGCCGAAGAAGCCTGAGCTAACCAAACAGCCGAAAACGCACGATTTTTAAATAAGTCTCCCATTTTTTCGCCTTCCTTTTATTCAATTAACTTGTAATCTATTCACCTTTTAACACTCATTTTCATTTAAATTGTTAACTAATCTTTAGGTTTGTATTTCTTTATCGTTATCAGTAATAAAAGAACTAAGAAATTGTTCCATTCCCATGTATCCTTCTTTTCGGAACCGATATTGATGTTGTTGGTTTTCAAAAAGAACTAAACTAAGTAACCCTGCTGACCGAAGAACTATTAAATGGTGGTGAACTGTACTTTTCGCTAAACCTATAAATTTTTGGACATCCGAAAATGTTCGATCACCTTGCGCTAAATATTTTAATATTTTTATACGATTTTCATCGCTTAAAGCCCGGATTGTTCGCATTAACTCAATGGGTGGACTTCCTTCTTCTATTGGTTTTGCATCCACCGGATAGAAGTAGATATATTGGTGAATGGTTTTTTCGTGCAAGATCGTTGGCGAGTAATGATACTGTGGAATTAATATAGCGTTTCGTTCACTTTCTTTCGGTAGGATGACCCCATTTGTCAGCTTTTCAACAAGTTGCCGAGCATCCAACTGTTGTTGTAAGCCAAATGCTTTTTTTACACTCTCCCTTAAATTGTTCAGTATTTGATCATCGATGGTTGAAAAATAAGCTTCATGCCATTCTCTTAGAAAAGGAATTACATCTTTTACATTTGGAGGAATTTGATCTTTAAATTCAGTACATTCATAAGCAGGTGTAATTAATGTTTTCATTTCTTCCTGCTCTATTCGACTTAAAAGCTCTAAGATGTCGTCATGTTCATCAAACGATTGTGACAGTAAGTAATATTGAAGCACTGCAACTTTTATTTTTGTTTCCTTTTTACTAACTTCCTCGAGAAATTCGGCACTCAGGTTGGATTTAACATCACTGACCCAACTCAGCCCAAGATCCGTTCTTTTTTGTCCCCCTTTATCCAAAAAGACGTAGAAACTTGTGAAGAACTCATAGATAGGGTGAAACGTAATTGTCACTCTCATTTCTGTTCGACTCCGATCGAATTGTTTATAGTTCGATTATAATCGAACTATTCTTTTTTAGCAAGATCCTTTTGTAAAAATTTACAATAATCAGACGCAATTACACTGTTCCTGTATATAAAAAAATAGCTGCTACTTGTATTTAGTAGCAACTATTTTAAAAAAGGCTATTTTCGTAAACTATGTTGCTATTGGACCGTTTTTTGAACATAAATTATCCCCTTTTGGACAAATTCATTTGTCCATCTGGCTAATTTATGTTCAAAAGCTTCACGCTAAAGCGTGAAGAACCAAGCTTACGCTTGGTTAACGGTCCAATAGCTTAGAGCAACAATCGTTGTGAAAAGAGCCTAATAATATTAAAGACACTAATGTCACCATAATTAATTTAATTTGCAATTCCTTCCATCAGGTACAAATTCAATAAATTTGCAATCTCTTCTTTCGGGATGCTTTTATTTTTCAATCCCCACGTATGGGCAAGCGATATATACATATTTAAAATAAGAAAAGCCGTTATTTTAGGATCACACGTTTTTAAATGGCCTTTATCCAATGCATAAATAACTTCTCTTTCAATAAACGAGAGAATTTCCTCTTCTAGTCGAGCAAGTGCATCAATACAAGCTGGAGTACCAAATTCCTTTACTTCTTGGAAAAGTTTTATGACTAAAGTATGAGTTTCACGATAATCAAGAATACGTAACATAGCTCGATGCAAGTTGACAGTGAAAGGCTGTTCATGATCAATCTCTTCGGTTGCTACTTGTTTCATCTCTCTGGCAAGGTCATTAATTATCTCTTGAAATAGTTCTTCTTTCGTTGCAAAAAAATTATAAATCGTTGCTTTACCTACCTTTGCAATTTTCGCCACTTGATCCATCGTTGTCGCTTTATACCCGAATAATGAAAATGACTTCGTTGCTGCTTGAATAATTACTTTTTTTCTATCTTTCGCCACGGTTTTCCCCTCCGCACCCTGACCTAAGAACAAAAACTAGTCTTAAGTTGTCTATTTTTCTAAGTTTATAAGTATGCTTTTTACTCTATTTTACAATATAGACGAAATGATGGGTAAAAAAGTTTCAAGGAAATGTTGGAATAAGATGCAAAAAAAGTGCCAACATCCTACCTTTGCTGAAATCAAATCCAGCAACCTGCTTGTAGAATGTCGACACGACACATTATATCTAATTATGGTTGGTAATGAATTGGAGAACCTGGTCCTAAGTCAATACCGAAAGTCATCCAAACGATTAGCATGATTACCCATACAATGGAGAATACAATAGAGTACGGTATCATCGTCGAAATTAATGTTCCAATACCGACTTTTTTGTCATACTTTTGTGCAAACGCAATAACAATGGCAAAGTATGGCATGAGTGGTGAGATTACATTCGTTGTAGAGTCTGCAATACGGTACGCTAACTGGGTAAGTTCAGGTGAATACCCTAAATTCATCATCATCGGAACAAATACAGGAGCCATAATCGCCCACTTTGCTGAAGCACTTCCGATAAATAGGTTGATGACACCAGCTACGAATATAAACGTTAAAATTAACGGTAATCCGGTAAATCCTGTTGTTTCCAAGAATTCTGCGCCTGAAATCGCTAAAATTAATCCTAGGTTTGTTTCATTAAAATACGCAACAAATTGTGCAGCAGCAAATGCTAAGACGATATACGATCCCATTGTCGCCATCGTGTCTGCAAGCTGATCTGCTACGTCTTTATCATTTTGGATCGATTTTGTAATTTTTCCGTAAACAAAACCAGGAATAAAGAACATGATTAAAATAACTGGTACAAGTGAAGCGAAGAACGGTGAGTTGATGACCTCTCCATTCTCACCACGTAACGGCCCCCACTCTGGAGCGATTAATAGTGCGATTGCAGCACCTGTTACGATAAATGAGAGAAGCGCTCCAAGTAAGCCTTTCTTTTCTACAGAAGAAATTCCGCTTACCGTTTCGGTAACACCGCCTTCGTATTTTCCTAGACGCGGTTCTACAATTTTATCGGTAACGAGTGTACCAACAATCGTTAACATAAACACACTGGCAATCATGAAGTACCAGTTCATCGCGTAGTTCATCGCAGCTGCATACTCAGGGTTTAATACAGCTGCAGCTTCTTGAGTCAGACCACCTAATAATGGATCAAGCGATGTTAATAATAGGTTGGCACTAAATCCGGCAGATACACCGGCAAATGCCGCAGCTAAACCAGCTAATGGGTGCCGACCTAGTCCAGCAAACAGGACAGCTCCAAGTGGTGTTAAAACAACGTAACCTGCATCAGCAGCCATACTTGACATAATTCCACCGAATACGAGAGCTGCTGTAATTAGTTGTTTCGGGACGGATGTAACTAATGCACGCAATGCCGCACTAATTAAACCAGAACGTTCAGCAATACCAATCCCTAACATGGTTACAAGCACAGTACCTAACGGTGCAAACCCTGTGAAGTTTGCAACTGCACTTGTAAACATATACTGAATCCCTTCAGCACTCATTAAATTCTTGACTTCTAGTACTTCCCCTTCATTTGCAGGGTGCTCTACTGAAAGACCAATGGCTGAAAGAAGACCTGAAAGTAAAATAACAGAAAAAGCAAAGATAGCAAATAGCGTAACGGGATGCGGTAATTTATTTCCGACCCGCTCAATCACATCAAGCGATTGATAAACAACGCCTTTCTTTTTGTCTCTCATGCTTGACCTCCTTTAATTCTATTAGAAAATATTATATTACAAACACATTTTCTTATTATATACAATATAGAAATAGGATTAAAGGCAATTATTAAAATTCAGTATTTTCAATTTCATCCTTTTCTTCCCTTTATTTTCCCCCATTTCAAAACTTTTATTTGTTTACTAAAAAGTTGCAACCTAGTAAAGTACTTTCTTTTTAAAGAGCTGTTTTAACACTACTCTTTACCAGCGCTATTTTTAACGGACCAAAAGCAAATAGCAACAATGTTCAATGAACCTTTTAAAATTATCACTTACTCATCAGAAAAGCCGCTTGCCAAACTCAAATTTGTTTCAATTTGACTATAAAAAGTAAAAAATTCCATTAAAACTCTTGCTTTCATGTATATTTATTAAAAAAACGGCAACGATGATAGCAACTAAGTAAACTTAGTAGATTTGGGAGGGTATATTATGAATAAAACAGAACTAATCAATGCGGTTGCTGAACACTCTGAGTTAACAAAAAAAGATGTTTCAACTTGTGTCAATTCACTTTTTGAAGTCATTTCTGATACACTAGCAAAAGGTGAAAGTATACAAATTATCGGTTTTGGTAACTTTGAAGTACGCGAACGCGCTGCCAGAAAGGGTAGAAACCCACAAACGGGTGAGGAAATCGAAATCGCCGCTAGTAAAACGCCTGCATTTAAAGCAGGAAAGCAATTAAAAGACGCAGTTAAATAAGCAACATACAGATCTAATTGAAAATATTTTACGGTTAGCGAATTCGAGTAGCTGGAGCAAGACTTATGTGAACAGACTCAATATACATTCGCACATGAAAGGCAGAAGACGCCTGCTTAGCGGCGACAAGCGCTGGAGGTCCAACAAACGTGTCCTCCCTTTGGACACGTTTGTTGGACCGAAGCGACCTCGAGCCGATGGCGTCTGCAGCTAGACACACGAAAAGCGGAAGACGCCTGCTTAGCGGCGCCTTAAACATTAAACAAGAAAAAGGCCACAAATTGCGGCCTTTTTCTTGTTTTTCCATTTTCATTAATCAGCGTAGTACATAACAGCAATTGCACCTGGTCCTGTATGTGTACTTATAATCGGAGTCGTAAAGGCAATGTTTATTTGATCTTCACCAACCCCGTCATTGATAAATGATGTTTTGATTTGATTGGCTAGCGACTCGGTATCCGCATGAGCTATTCCAATCGATTTTACCGTCTTCCCATTCATTTCTTCTTTAAACTGTCCTTGAATATACTTAATCAACTGGGAATACGTTCTTACCTTCGACACGGGCGTATACACACCGTCTGCTAATGAAGCGATGGGCTTAATTTTTAATAATGAACCGATCAATGCTTTTCCTCTACCGATACGTCCGCCTTTTACTAAATAGTCTAACGTATCTACCATGATATAAAGCGATGTATTAGAACGGACTTCATCTAAACGTTGTAAAATTTCCTCTTTACTTTTGCCTTCTTTAGCCATTTTTGCTGCTTCAATGACTTGAAAGGACAAAGCAGCTGAAATAAACTTCGAATCTACAACGGTAACTGGAACATCAACTAGACCTGCAGCCGTTTCAGCCGCAGTAACTGTTCCACTCATTCCAGCTGTCATATGGATTGAAATAATTTCACTTCCGTCTTCTCCAAGACGATTATATGTATCTACAAAAGTACCTACTGCCGGTTGAGATGTTTTAGGGATTTCTTCAACTTGTGTTAACTTTTCAATGTATTCTTGAGACGTAATATCAACACCGTCTAAATAAGATTTCCCCTCAATCGTTACAGACAACGGAACAACCTCAACACCTAAATCTTTTATTTGCTCATAGAAATCAACAGTTGAATCAGTTACAATTTTAATCTTTTTCATACTAACCCCTTCTTATTACTATTATAGAGAATAGTTAATCAATAAAAATAGATATTTATACAAGCTTAATATTCTATTAAATACTTGTAAAGAGCATAGTGAAAATTGACTAATACTTTTCCTATTTAAATACTAGAAATTTCAAAAATTTAGATTGACACATCCCTTAACATTAAATATTATATTGTTAACCAAAACATTCGAAGAGGTGAACAATATGTCTACAACATCAAAATTCAAAACGAAAGATTTAGTCATGGTTCCATTATTTGTAGCACTTATGGCAATTGGAGCTAACGTAACTTCATTTTTAGTCATCGGCGGTGTTCCGATTACACTTCAAGCGATTTTTGCCATTATGGCTGGTGCCTTATTAGGTAGTAAATTAGGTGCAATTGCGATGACGGTTTATATGCTAGTCGGCTTAGTAGGTGCCCCTGTTTTTGCTCAATTTAAGGGCGGATTAAGTACACTCGTTTCACCAACCTTTGGATTTATATTAACTTTTATTCTAATGGCCTATGTAACTGGGAAAATCATTGAAAAAGCTAGTGATGCTTCATTAAAAACGTTTTTAATCGCTTGTTACACTGGACTTGCCATTACGTATATTCTTGGTACAAACTATATGTATTTTGCCTATATTACGATTGCACAAGCTCCAGAAGGCTTCACTTACGGAATGGCTTGGGCATGGATGGTTGCCCCTCTCATTAAAGACATTATCGTTACAGCTATTGGCGCAGTCATTTGCGAACGTGTCTACAATGCTACTCGCAAAAACGCTAGAAGCTTAAACGCAGCATCCTAAAAAAACAAAAAATAGGTGCCAGGCACCTTCAACACTGTACAGTGCTGAAGGTGCCTGGCACCGTTATTCAAGGTATATCTCCTCTTAAACCCCTTTCACATACTTTTCCTATTACTTGTTTATGAAACAATATCCCCATCTTCAATCTCAAAAGAGTCTAGTAAATACCCATTTTCGCCCATTACAAAAGTAAAAGTGACAGATAACACATCACTTGCGGGATAGCCATACCGAGCATACTGATGCGCAGAGCCACCAAAGTCTTCTTCATTGTAGAACTCAATTAAAACATTTTCTCCTTTCACCACAATAGTATCCCCTTGCTCTTCAAATTCAAGCTCGTCTTCTGGTAATAAACGAAGACCTGGATTAAGGATCGTTTCTCTCACGGTTTCATAGTAACCATTTGTTACATTAATAGTAGAATTATAAACGTTCGATTCTTCTATGTACGTTTGAAATGGCTGCTTGTACACTAAAATTTCATCGTCTTCCTCAAAGATACGTTCAACCATATAAAGAAGTCCAGCTTCTGTTACCTTTGATTCTAATAGTGCTTTAATTTCATCGAACGTTTGAAGCTGTTCATTGTAAAACCGTTCTCCATAAGGACTATGATTTTGAAAAAGCTTCGATGACGTGGTAAATATCTCATTCAAATGATAAATAATTTCTCTTTCATCAACAGTAGAACATCCGCTTAAAATGAAGAAAACTAATACCATACTAACGATTTTCATTCTATACTTCATACACATTCCCCTAACACATCCATACTCATATATATAGACGTATTTACCCTGTATATGGTTTCATTAATCTACTATTATTTTGAAAAAAATGAAAAATTATAAAGTCATGGTAATAAAATTTTTCAAGTATTGACTTTCTATTTTCAAGTTTGTATGTTTATTTTTCAACTTCGGCAATTTTATTTTCAACTTATGTTCACTTATCGATTTCTCGACATCATTGGACCAAATCGGACTTGTTTCCTCGCTAACTTTACTACGCAAAAAAAGACTGACATGCCAGCTTTGAACAATCATTGGTTCAAAGCGACATTAGTCAGTCTCCTTGCTATTCTTATTTTACATTACTGCGCTGCTTCAATTTCAGCTTGTAGCATTTCTAAAATCATCTTACCGTCTTCGCCAACCACTTCGTCCACAAAATACTCACGAACTGGCTCTGCTAAAGCTCTGAATGCATCTCTTTCCGCCTCTGTTAGCTCAATGACTTCTGTTGGATGCGTTTCATTATCAACGATAGAGTCTAATAGGTCCTCATTTAACTGTGCTTGAAGGTCAAATCCTACTGGACGCATTTCTTCCACTGTCTCATCGATCATGTTACGGATGTCTTCAGGTAAACCATTATAGAATTCTGGGTTTACTGTCGTCATCGCCACATAAATATTATGTCTTGAAATCGTCATATGGCTTTGTACTTCATGGAATGAAGCATCTTCGATAAAGAAGATTGGGTTTTCTTGACCATCAACGACTCCACGATCTAATGAAGTATAAAGTTCTCCCCAGCTCATCGGCGTTGGATCTGCACCATAGGCTTGATACGAACGAACAATCAGTGGTGATTCTTGTGTTCTCATTTTAAAGCCATTGAAATCTTCTGGTGTACGTAACTCACGATTACCAGTCCACTGCATCGCACCTTCTGTCCAGAATGCAAGCGGCTTAATATTATGTTGTTCATACTTGTTTGCTAAATGAACGTTTAACGCTTCACTTGTATCTAAAATATGTTGGTTTAACTCCATATCATCTGTAAATAAAAATTGCAGTGCAAAAAGTTGACCTTCATCAACCATTGTTCCTGTAAAACCTGGAGATACAATCGCAAATTCAACAATTCCACTTTGAAGCTGCTCCACTTGGTTTACTTCATCTCCAAGTCCGCCAAATTCAAATACTTCAATATTAATATCACCGTCTGATTTTTCATGCAGACGCTCAGCAAACTCTCTTGCATATTCATATTGAACTTGACCTTCCATCTCTTCTGTTACAAAAGTCCAATTGTATGTGCCTTCACCGCTTGCCCCTTCACTTCCACATGCAGCAAGGATCATACTGATCATAATGGCTAACGTAAGTAACATGAACTTTTTCTGTTTAAAAAACATCAAATACCCCCTGTTTTTTTATATGAAACTCTCTTTCTTACATGAAATAACGGTAGAAAAGAGAAATTTCTTCAAATAAAATAATTAAAATAGATGCAATTAATAGCATGACAATATACGGCGGTGTTCCCCGTATTACATCTAAATACGATTTGTTAAAGACCGCACTTGCGGTAAATATATCTACTCCAAACGGCGGGGTTGCAGACCCTAATGCTGCCTGAAACGTAATGACGACACCTAAATGAATCGGGTCGACTCCAGCTTGAATTGCGATTGGGTAAAAGATTGGCGTTAAAATTAAAATAACTACAATCGGATCAACAAACATACAGCCGATAAAGAAAAAGATCGCCACAATGAATAAAACGGTTAATGCTGTTGGATCGCCACCCATTATATTGTTGGCTACCATTTGCGGAATACGAGCATAAGAGATGACATATGAAAATGCTTGACCGCCAGCTACTAGAATAAAGACTGCCGATGTAACCAGCCCTGTTGATAACGCAATTTTCGGTAGTTCTGTAATTTTAATCGTTCTAAAAATAATGACTTCTAAGACTAGCGCATATAAAACCGAGATCGCAGCCGCTTCTGTCGGGCTAAAAACCCCTGAGTAAATCCCACCGATAATGATGACTGGAAACCCGAGCGGAAGTAAGGCTTTACGCGTAAATACTAAGCGCTCTTTCCATGTCGCTTTCGGGACCATTGGGATATTTTTTATCCGCGCATAAATGTAGCTGTAAACCGCAAACATCGTAAAAACTAAAATCGCTGGACCAATTCCAGCCATAAATAGCTCACTTACAGAAGCTCTCGGTGCAGCAAGTGCGTAAATAATCATCGCAATACTCGGTGGTACTAATAAGGCTAGGTCACTCGCATTGATAATAAGAGCTATTGCATTGGAGTCCTTATAGCCTACCGAGCGTAACCGTTCGCGCATTGGCTTACCAATGGCTACAACCGTCGCCTGAGTTGAACCTGAAATCGAACCGAATAATGTACAAGCCGCAGCGGTAGTAATTGCATAACCGCCTCTAAGGTGTCCGATAAAAGAACCGACAAAATCTAATAGCCGTTTCGATGTTTTTCCGGTAGACATGATGTCTGCTGCAAAGATAAACAGCGGAACCGCTAATAGAACGTAAGGAGATATTCCTTGAATCATTTGTTGTATGAGAAATATCGGATCGATGTTTGGAATAAATAATATGACGACGATAAGAGGCGCAGCAATTAAAGGAATTAACATCGGAAAGCCTAGCACTAAAAATATAACCATTAACGTCAGTAAAGTTGCTACCATAGTTGTCCCTCTCTATTCTTTTTTTTCATAGATTAAAAGGATTAAATCTTAACTTTCAGAGTAATCCTTTTTCTCTGTTGCTAAATACACCTCTTTTTCTTTAATGTTAATCCACATATTTCTTAAAAATTGAATTCCACCCAATGTTAAACCAAGAGGAATAAAAGTTAGTAGGATCCATACTGGAATTTGAAGGGCCATCGTGACTCTTCCTCTTTCCATTACGGTATACATATACCCATAGGCATAATAAGCAAGTACAAATAAAATAATAGCTGTTACAGCTGGAATGAATATCGCGAGTGCTTTTCTAATCTTGGGCGGAGCTACGTCAAAAAATGCAGACATACTGATGTGTCGACCTTTTCTGGCGGCGTAACTGATCCCCATAAATGTCGCAAGGATAACCGCAAACTCACTAATCTCACCTGCAAAAGCCCAGCTTTTCCCTGTAATTGCACGGCTTAGTACATTACCGGCAACCATGACAGCAATGAGAATGACCGAATAACTCAAGATCCATTCTTCGACCTTCATTATTCCACGGTCAACCTTTCGAATGATATTCAAATAGTTTAGCCTCCTCGTTTATGTATTCTAAGTTGTCTGAAAACACGACATACATTAATGATACTGGGATTATTTTTCCAACTCAACTGGCTTATATAGGCGTGTGTCTTGATTGTTCACGATATATTCACTTGAAGTACACTGACCCATATCATATATACATATCCTCTACTCTCCTTACATATCTGCCTAAATACTCCGAAAAAGGTTAATATGGGGAAAATGAAAGAGAAGGAAGAAAAAAAATAAAAAAAACGGTGCCAGGCACCTTTAGCGCGATAGCGCATTAAAGGTGCCTGGCACCGTAGAAATTATTCGAACTGTTCAGCGAGGTTGGCTAGTGTACGTGCCATCGCTCCTGTTCCGCCTTTTGGTCCTGTTTCTGTACCTTTAGACGTCCAAGCTGTTCCGGCGATGTCGAGGTGAACCCACGGAGTGTCACCGGCAAATTCTCCAACGAATAATCCAGCTGTAATACTTCCACCTGGACGGCCTGGCGAGTTATTCAAGTCTGCAACATCACTCGTTTTTAGCATTTTTCGGTACGGTTCAAAGCTAGGTAATCTCCATACCCACTCTCCTGATTCGTACGCAGAGTACAATAGCTTCTCCATCAACTCTTCGTTATTGGTAACCGCGCCTGTCGTATATTCACCTAAAGCAATAATAACCGCTCCTGTTAGTGTTGCTACATCTACAATATAGTCTGCACCTAAGTGCTTCGCATATGTAACACCATCTGCTAAGATCAAACGGCCTTCTGCATCTGTATTTCTAACTTCAATCGTTTTGCCACTTAATGATGTAATCACATCACCCGGTTTCATCGCTAGCCCATTCACTAAGTTTTCACTAGATGGAATGACTGCTAATACGTTAGCTTCTGGTTTCATTTGGCCAATGATCTCCATTGCACCAAGAACCGCTGCTGCACCGCCCATATCCATCTTCATTTCATGCATATTTAAGCTTGGTTTAATACTAATTCCGCCCGAATCAAACGTAAGTCCTTTTCCTACAAAAGCTAAGACATCGTTCCACTCTTTTTTTCCTTGGTATTTTAACACAATCATTTTCGGTGGTTGTTCTGTGCCTTGTGCAACAGCAAGGAGCGCACCCATTCCGAGCTTTTCCATATCTTCTCTTTCTAAAATATCAATTTCCATTCCGTGAAGCTCTGCTATTTCTTTCGCTGTTTTTGCTAGATCTGTTGGTGTCATTAAATTTCCTGGCGTGTTTACTAACGCACGCGCTAAGTTTGTACCACTTCCATAAACTTTCCCTGCTTGTAACTCTTCAAGCAACGATTGCTCTTCTTCGTTTGTAAAAAGGGTCACGCCTTCTAAATGCTTTTCAACTTGGTTATCTTTTTCTTTGTAATCTGCCACCTTGTAACTCGTAAGTTCAATCGCTTCACTAAGAAGGTAGCTCAGTTGTTCAAAATCCTCTTCTCCATTTTCAAATGAATCTAAAATAATCGCTGCATTTTGTAAGTGATCAGCATGAAGCGCTTTACTTAGTGAAGCAAAAACACTGCGAAGCTGCTCATCGTTCGCTTCAGACTTCTTCCCAACGCCAACCACATACACTTTTTTAGCTTTTAACTGACCTAACGTATGAAAAGTAAAGATCTCCTTTGCCTTTCCGTTGAAACGATTATCCTTAAGCATTTGCTTTAGATTTCCACTTAGTGCGGCATCGATTTCTTCTAGTATTCCAGAACTATTTTTTTCACCTTCATACAATCCTATAAAAAGACCTTCTACTTCTTCATTTTTCCATTCACTTAATGCCTTAATGTTAAACATGGTTTTCCCCCTTTTCGGTTTCTTTTATTATAACGATAAGTTTCAATTATTTCGAGTATCGAATTTCTGAATTAGTCTTGCAAAAATAATGCGAGTTGAGGAATTTTTGGAAGCTCATTCACTTGTTCATACGGGACTCGTTCGATGTCCTGTGGTATAATGGACAAGCACCTTTTTATAAATTGGTCAATTTCTTCTAAATCGACTCCCCAGTAGAAGGGTCGATATGGTTGAATATAGTGGAGCCCTGCAGACATCATCAGTCTTGCACCTTTCACATTTCCGTACTCATAATGATAAATGGCAACGGTCATTTGCAACATTCCTTTGAGAAAATAGTTACTTTTATCTGTCATCCAGATTTCTTCTAGTAAGTCATGGCATGTATAATAGTCACCCTCATTGAATTTAACAAAAAATTCATAGTATTCCATTGGATAAAATGGTTCACCCAAACTATTCACCTCTTAACATGTTACAAATTACAAATAATCGGGAATTGAAAGTATGTCATCTCATTGAAAACATAAACTAAGTATGATCCTTATTGCAAATCATATGTCGCAATTATTTTCTTTTATATAGAAAGGACGATCGTTGAACAATGGATATTTTTCAAAATTTCCCTTTATGGGCAGCACTTATAGCGATTGGTTTTGCACAATTTATTAAAGTACCGCTAGCCTTCATTCCAACACGAAAAATTGATTGGCGACTTCTTACAAGTACAGGGGGAATGCCTAGTTCTCACTCAGCTGCTGTTACTGCTTTATCAACAGCATTAGCGATTGAAGAAGGATTAAACTCACCTCTTTTTGCTATATCGGCGATCTTTGGAATTATTGTAATGTTTGATGCCACAGGGATTAGAAGACACGCAGGCTACCATGCGACGGTCCTCAATCAACTTGTTACTGATTTTAATAAATTAGTTCATGAAGTAAAGTCTTGGCCAAAAATGCAGGAAGAAGAGAAAAGAGAAGAATTAAAAGAATTATTAGGCCATCAGCCAATCGAGGTATTTTTTGGCGGATTATTAGGAATTGTCTTAACACTTTTCCTTCATACAATGTTATAGTAGTTGTAAAATCGATGACTCTAAAGTGTAGACCTTAATTAAGAGGAAGGCACTTTGACCTTGAGTCATCTTTCTTTTTCTCTAAGGTTGTTTTATTGGACCTCTTTGCTTCTCACGCTAATGTAAATACAGCATTCTATTAATGGAATATAACAAGGAGAGGAACTATATGCGCATTATTTCTATTTGTCCGAGTAACACTGAAATACTTGGCTATTTAGGTCTCGAAGACCAACTTGTTGCTATTGATGATTATTCAGATTGGCCAAAATCTATTCAAACATTACCACGTCTTGGTCCAGATTTAGATATCAATATGGACAAGTTAGCTTCGTTTAAACCAGATCTTGTTCTAGCATCTTTAAGTGTACCTGGTATGGAGAAAAACATTGAGCGGCTGAAAGAACGTAATATTCCTCATATTGTCCTTCAACCGAACTCACTTGAAGAAATTTGTGAGGATCTTCTTAAAGTTGGAGAACTCACTGGGCATCAAGCGCAAGCTAAAAATGTCGTTGAGCGAATTCAACGCTTACTTTGCGAATATAACGCTATTAGCAATGGGATTATACATAAACCGCGTTTATATTGGGAATGGTGGCCAAAACCTGTGTTTACCCCTGGTCAAACAAACTGGTTGACTGAGATTAGTCGGTTAGCTGGAGGGGAAAATATTTTTGATGATGTGGAAAAAGCGAGTGTTCAAACTGATTGGGATGATGTTGTGAGCAGAAAACCTGATCACATTTGTCTCGTTTGGGTTGGTGTCGACCACGATAAGGTCAACCCTGATATTGTTAGGAAACGCCCTGGGTGGAGCGAGTTTACTCCTGTGGTTGAAGATAAAATTCACGTATTAGATGAGCCCCTTTACTGCCGCCCGTCTCCGCGTTTACTCGTGGGATTACAAAAGATAGCTTATCTTTTACATCCAGAAAAATATCCAAAGTTTGATGGAAAAGACCCAATTTTGGATAAGGATCTATGATAATTTCTCTTTAACTCGAGCTAAAGTTAAGGCAACGTTAGTTGGTACGAAACATATAAATGAAAACCAAATAAGAGACTAACTCATAGTAGGTCCTGCAGCCCATACAACACAAAAAAAAAGCAAACTAACTCATTGCATTGTAATGCAATGAGTTTCACTTTACTGTACTTTACTGTACTTACTTTACTGCACTAAAGGTACCTGGTACCTCTAGGTTAGAACGACATTTGTCTGCGAAATACTTGTACGGCTTCATTTTCATTTAAGTCCGTAAGCTCTTGCTCAGACAGTTTCCCATTGCCTTCTTTAACGACATAAACTTCAACTTCTTTTTTACCCCAATGGTCAAACACTTCTGCTACTGTATCATAGTACAAATCAATTTTGTTTCCTTTTATAGCTGACCCTGTATCAGCTACTACACCATAGCCATAGCCGGGAATATATAAGATGCTTCCAATCGGGAAAGTATTTGGATCTGCTGCTATCGTTGAATACAAATCTCTGCGGACTTGGACGCCAGAATATGTAATCCCGTAACTTGGATGCCCCGGATTTTTCCCGGTCGACTCATATCCTGCAGTATAGCCTGTTGCAACCACCTTTTTAGAAGGATAACTTTCCCAATCCACTGCGTCCTCTATTGAAACAGAGGCGGTATCAATGACTGGAAGTGATTTCGCTTCATACATATGTTGAAGCGTAGGTAATTCTTTGTGTACTAATTTACTATCCTTTATTCCATTATCATTTACACTAGGTGAGTCAAACAACCCAAACTTAGACCAAATAGGTAATTCTTGTACACCTGCTCCTGTAAGTGTTTGGTAAGTTGTGAAAAACGCTAAACAAAACATTATCGTCATGGTTATTCTGCGAAATGTACTTTTCGCAATTTCCATTTTCTTCACTCCCTCTCATTGACTAAGCTTCTCCACTTTCGAAGAAATTATTCAAAAAAAAAAGGAGTACAAAAAGTCTGTTTTTATACTGTTTTTACACTTTTCTAACTTATCAGTAAAGTTCCCTAAAATAAATATTTTGATATAAAAAAAGACCCACCTTTAAAGGTAAGTCCATGCCTGTCTCATATTTTCATCAATCCTAACTTGCTATCCACAAGAGCAAATATTTTATTAGCATCTTCTTCTTGATGGATATCGTATTTATTAGCATCGATTGTAAGCACTTGAGAAGCGTCATAAGAATTATAGATCCATTCATCATATTTACTATGAAGATAACGATAGTATTCAATTAGCTTTTCATCTTGTTCAAAGTCACGGCCACGCTTACCAATTCGATACATAATCGTGTCAAAGTTCGCTCTTAAATAGATAAATAAATCAGGAGCCTTTTTTGGCATGCCTTCAATTTCTTCCATCATTTCTTTAAAGACCATGTCATAAACCATTTTTTCTTCTTTAGCTATATTCCCAAGTTCATAGTTTACTTGCGTAAACAATGCATCCTCATAAATAGAACGGTCTAGTACATTGCGTCTATGGTGAAACGCTTTTTTAATTGCATTAAATCTTGTTCCTAAGAAATACATTTGCAACATAAATCCGTAGCGTTTTTGGTCTGAATAAAACTTATCCAATATTGGATTGTTGTCCACTGATTCGAAGAATACTTCTGTTCCATAGTATTTACCAATAGCATCTGCATAGCTTGATTTCCCTACGCCTATCATACCGCCGAGTACTAACACTTGATCATCTCCCATTTTATCACCTATCTCCTAGTGTTGCTGTAACCCAAAAGTTAATCAAAAAATAAAAAGCAGTAATTTTTATACCCTAATGCTGTAAATCCTGAAGTGTGGACCATAAAAACAAAGAAGTCGGCTATAAACCAACCGACTACTCCGAGGATGATAACTAAAAGAATAGCTAAAACTTACTCCTCATATCTAATTAAAACATTCGATATCCTCTAGCCCTAAGCATTCTTATTACGACACCAGATAAAATCGCACCTAACATTCCACTCGATAAAATAATAATGTCTGCTGGTTTAAGTGAAATTAAATCAGATCCCAGTGCTCTTAAAGAAACGATAGGAGAAGTGAAATACTCCAATAATCCAACATTATCAACAATTAGAATGACAACAATTGGGTAGATAATAGCCATGACCCATGTTGAACGTAAAATCATGTTTAATAAGAAACCGATCCCAAAAAATAAGATTAAAAATAATAATACCGATATAATTAAAACGGGCAAACCCATAAGGAAATCCATAAATACACCCCCATAAAAACAGCTTAACTAATCAAATTAGACATAATACTACAAAGGTTAGTTTACTTAATCTCCGGAACTGCGTCAATATGGAATACTTGAACGACTGGTGAACATTAATAAAAGAAAGCGTAGTATTTTACTTTATTTCCTCAACGATATAAAGAACATATTACTTTATCCATCTTATTCAGGTTTGTCCTTCATCACCTTTATGAAGGACATTTCCTTGCCGTTCTTCCTTATAATGTCCTTCATCACCTCTATGAAGGACATTTCCCTTGCCGTTCTTCCTTATAATGTCCTTCATCACCTCTATGAAGGACATTTCCCTTGCCGTTCTTCCTTATAATGTCCTTCATCATCTTTATGAAGGACACTTCTCTTGCCGTTCTTCCTTATAATGTCCTTCATCACCTCTATGAAGGACATTTCCCTTGCCGTTCTTCCTTATAATGTCCTTCATCACCTTTATGAAGGACATTTCCTTTGCAAGTTCTATCTTGAATGATGTTAACAGCCTTCGTCACTATGCTATTTTAAGTGTATTAACTATACGAATTTTAACATAATGTCTTTATAAAAATTGATGTACTAACGAAAAATAGCATATCAATGAATTGATATGCTATTTCATATACTATTTACAATGTATCTCCACGAAAAGGAACTACTTAGTATTAAGATACTACGCTCTTTTCTACTTTCTTATTTAATTCACCTTGCCCTGAACAAAGATCGCATGTTTCACTGCCACCTAAAAATAACTCAAAATATCCCGTTCCGTTGCAATATGGACATTGACCGTCTTTGAGAACAATCTGTCTTTTCTTCATCTATAAAAACCTCCTTAATAATATTTCTGATATTTCAGATAATTTTATCAATTATCCAGTGAAAATGCAAAACATAAATTTTGGTTAATTATTTTTATGTAAGCGTAAACAAGTTTAATTTTCTTCTAAAACCATTGTTATTTGAAGATTCACTACATTTTTACAATAAATGTTATCTTTAAGGGTAAAAGTACCTTTAGCTTTTACTTACCCTTACAATCACTCTATCCTCATTTTTATGTTACCCGTGTTCTAATACAAAAAGCTGACTCTCGATGTAAAGTGTACCCTTTGTAAAGGACATTTTTAAAAAGTCTAGGCAGTTTTAAGAAGATGATTCCTGTATTGAACAGGGGTCATCTTTTTTAAATTCCATTGGTATCTATAGTGATTGTAGTACGTCAT
>NZ_JBLWFS010000032.1:0-40093 GCF_048323755.1 Alkalihalobacterium sp. APHAB7 | reverse complement strand
GTTCACCTTCATATTTGGACCAACTACCAGGGTCATTTGGTAAAAACCCTTTTTCCATGTACCATCCAGTAACAATCGACCAACGCATCCAATCAATATTTTGAACAGCATAGTATGTTTCGTTTCGCATAACCCTTCTGTACGTATCATGCAAATAACCAAAAAATTTACCTCTCCAAGTTTCAAACTCTTCTAAGGTCAACTCATATGTTTTATCGTGAGATTCTTCTTTTGCCGACTTGATAAGCCCGTGTGGGTCATAATCAATATCAGCTTCTTCTTTTAAATAGATAGAAGGTTGCAGATCTTGGGGTTTGTAATAAAATGTATCCAATTTAACAAAATGCGCAAAATGAGCAATAGAATAAGGGACATTAGGACCTCTATCTTCAAAGAAAAGTACATCTCCCCATTTTTTAGCTCTTTCTTTTTTGTTTGCAATATAACTGCGATGAGATTTTTCGGTTACAACAACACGAAGGTCTAAATCTGAATATAAATCATCATTCCCTCGTGCTATCGAGCCTCCATAAAAAATTCCTAAAACATCTTCATCTTGAGATAAATCTTTCTTAATAACGGTTCGTAATTTCTTCATTTCCTCTCGAAGCTTTGCATCTCTTTCCTTGTGCCTAGTTACAATTTCCAAGTAACTCACTCCCACATTTATTAGTGATTTCCTTTGCTATTTCGACCAATAATATTATTTCTTCTTCAACGAAATGCTCCGATACTTCAACAAAGGGAAGACAATAACCTTTCTTCAGCTATCGCACCCGTTAGTTCAAGAAATATGTAAAATCAGTGATTGTATAATTGTTTGATTATAAAGCGTCAGGTAAATGGTGTATATACATTTTTAAAGCATCTGTGTTTGATTCTAAAGTAGCGATAGTTTTCTCATTAGGTGAAGTATATATGATGGGGTAGTCTTTTTCGTCAAACTCTTCTCGGATTGGAAACGCTAAAATTTCCTCGTTTATAGAAAATTCAGCTTGTACTCCTGGTTTATTTCCACGAGCATCTAACCGTATCCAACGATTCAAGGAATTAATATATACACCATTCAGTGTATGTAAAGAATAACCCTCTTCAGGCGTATCAAATATCATCAATCTTTGATAACAAAAACCAGTTGGAATTCCTACCGACCTTAATAAAGCTGTTAACAAATTAGATTTTGCATAACAAATACCTTCTCGATATTTAAGGGCTTCTGATGCTTTACAAGTAACTCTTTTACTTTGAATATCCCAAGAGTGAGATACTTCATCTCGTACAAATACAAATGCTAGTTTAACCTTTTCTATCTCAGAAATTTCATTATTAAATAATTCATTAGCTTTTTCTTGAATTAAAGTATGCGAAAAATCAACTACATCTAACTCTTTTAAATACTCCTTCAAATTTGAAGACTCAGGTACTAGTCGCATTCCAATCCCTCTCATTTGTTTTTTTGTATAATTATACATATAAAAAGATATTTACTCAATGTTGATTTTTTAATTAACCTGCTCCGTAGTTTAAGTTTATATTTTCACAAACTACGAGGTTTTCTATGAATCCAGTGTACAAGTAACTACTAAATTATGTAAGTCCTTTTTTAACGAGGAACCCCCCTCTAGATAAATCCAAAGGGGCAAAATGGTTTAACTTTTTATAAACGGTCCCACTTTTGTTTAAAGCTACATTAAATTTATTTCTCAGAATCATTCTTTGGTACATCCAACTACACTTTAAATAATTCTATAGCCATTCCAATTGATTAACACAATGTGTACCATGATTCCAACTGCAACAAGCTTCAATGGATTTCTAAAGAGAATAAAGATAATCGTACGGGCCAGATTCCATGCACAGATAAATAGCACGAGTGATAGCACACATGATACTACAAATGAAATGAACACATTCATCATTCCCCCTTCTTATAGATTTTCATAGGCTTCACTTCGGATCGCTCGATCCGTTCCAGATAGCTTGCTAGAAATTGTTCCGTAATCTTTTGCGGATAATAGCCAATACGATCTTTAATTATATTTTCAATCGCCCACACTTTACGAGTAGCTTGTTCATATTCCTTGTAGGAGACTTGGTCATATTCATTCATATCATTACCTTCAGCAGCTGCCTTATTTACGTTAATTCTCATGTGATACACCATGGAACGGTGTTCTCTTGCGTAGCGCAATAAATACAACAATTCAATGGTTTCTAGGGTCAGCAATTCTCGTGTGCTCTTAAACAGCATGGACTCTTCAGGATAGGCTTCAATACGATTTGATACTCTTTTACCATCTTCATTTATATATTTCTCTGATAGCACTAACTCACAATAAGAACAATAAGAACCTTCTATTTCTGAACCGCAATACGCACATGTTTTCATGATATAACCTCCAATGAGTGGGATTTAGGGAGATAGGCTGCAAAAGCAGCCTATCTATTTCGTATTGAATGTAATCCCTTGAATATGGTCACATGCTTTTTGAGCTTGTTGACTAGCTTTCACAATCAAGGTTGGATCATCTTTTAATTGTTTCATCCATGAATTAATATAAGAAACATTATTTTCAATCGTCTGATTGACGATGCCAGTCACTCCACATAGCATAGAAGCTCCTAACTCGGCTACTAGTTCTTCTTTGCTGTACGATTCACTACCAAACCCATTATGTTTGATAATTCCTTCTCGCTTCAATCGGCTGGAGTGTCCTGTACTATGAATCATTTCATGATAGAAAACGGAGTAATAGTCGTGGATCTGTTCAAAATCCTCTTTCGGTGGGACGTTGATATGATCTTCAAATGGCTTGTACCAAGCTCCTCCTGAACGAAAACTATACGTAGGACTATTCATATATTCCCTGATGATCTTTTCGGCTTCTTCGATTGGATCATGCTCAAAGGTTTCTAGCTCTCGTTTCGGGTTGATCCCCTCTGTCTGTTCGCCTACTTTAAATACCTTGTAATAACGTAACATAGGAACCTTTTTTAATTGGTCTGAATCTTCTTCTTCGACCTCAAGCATTTTCCAAAAGACAACGATTTGACTTTTCGCTCCCTTTTTCACTTTTCCTCCTGCTTCTTGAATTTGCTTAAATGTCGCATATTCACCGCCATCTAAAAGAAAGGTATTAATCCCACGATAAGGCTTTTGTGTTTTCCAATTAACCGCTAATCCGTTTTTAAAAGGTTGTCTCCAGGGAATCGTACCTTCTTTCAGTTTTTCAATGATTTGGTCTGTGAATATTTCATAGATTTTTTTACTCATCCTTGAACAGTCCTTTCACTTTTTATTTTTGGGTTTGTCCCCCGAAAGGTGATGTTCCCAAAGGGGAGGATTTTTCCCGTTTGCTGAGGAGAATAAAAACCCTTGCGAAAAACTGTCCATAAAACATGGAATACCGAAACGTAGTGAAGGATATGCCGTGAAAGTTTATTGACTGGCTTTTTGCTTGCATCTTACCTTGTAGCAGGAAAGGGTAGGGTGTCCTGCCTGCTACAAGGTTAGATGTCAAAAGGGTTTACTATTCGGGGGGCAAACGGAAAAATACCCCAAAATAAAAAAGCAGCCGAATGGCTGCTATCCTTTGTTTCTTTATTTGAATTTACTAACTTTTCTTTAGTTCTCTTAGAGCTTCTAAGTACCTTTTCAGTGTTTCATGATTACTTTCAAAATACAGCTCCTCATTACCGTCTTCAACTATTAAAACTGTATTTGTGTCTGTAGGAAACCAAAGTTGAAAGACATCTGTGCTCTCTTTATAAATAAACTCAGCTTTATAATCTGGTTCTCGTATATCAAGTGTTCCAACATGCCCTTCTGCTGTTTCAAAAGCTTCTTTAATAGCTTTAATATCCTCGTCTTTAACAGATACAACGTTCTCTTCATTTTCCAAATCAATAATTCTGATTTCTGTAAGGTTATTACTAATAGATAACGATTCTTCATAACCACAAGCTACTAATAAAACAAAAGTTAAAAAGATAATAATGTTAATTTTTTTCATTTTTTGAAAACTCCTCTAGTTAATTTTTGTTTATAGTATATAATTAAAAAGGAAAATATTACATTTTAATTATTTGGAGGGTTTAATTTTGAAAAGTTTTGTTTGTTCTTTGTTTTTGGTTACTAGCTTTCTTCTTTTGAATATTGATTCCGCAGGTGCAGAACTGAAGAACGCTGATGCATTTAGTTTTAAAGGAGACCCTAATCGTCCTTTTGAAAATGCAGCAACTGTTACGGCTCATAAAAATGCCTATGAGCATGCATTTGTTACTATTAATAGAATATCTGGTATTAACCTTAAACGAGGTGGAAGTGGCAGCCGTATTTATGCTCGCTCCACTAATAGTTCTTCCTCTTGGTATGGTCTTTGGCAAGGTAATGCTAATGGAGGGACAATTCAAATAAATAGTAGAACCACACAACGTGACAATTTCACCACTAGTAACTATCGAAAACTTGCTCTCCATGAATTAGGACATGGTATGGGGATGAAACACCAATTATCTCCAACTGTAAGTGTTATGAGACAAGGGAAGATGACTTACACGGATTATACAACTCTTGATAAAAATAATTTAAGATGGCGTTATTAAAAGGAGAGAACCAATTATGACAAAAACACTATCATTATTTGCGGTTTTAGGATTATCAGTGTTTATGGTAGGGTGTGCTCAAAATTCAACGGCATTAACCCCTGAGATAGAAATTCACAAAGATGCTGACCTCCATGCAGACTATTTTATTCCAGATGATTTATCAATCTTAGAGAATCGTAGTGATGCTATCCTAAAAGTTAAATCTATTGGAAATGTGCAAGTCGGTGTAATGAAAGATATTGAAGGTGATGTTCCTGAAACCACCAATGAGTTAAAAATACTTGAAGCTTATAAAGGACCTTTTAATTCAGGTGATAGCGTGACTGTAGCTGAAGCATTCTTTTTACAAGATGACCAGTATGTTCAAATTGAAGGTTATACTCCTTTGGTAGAAGAACGTGAATATATCCTCTTTATCGAAGAAGGACTTAAAGATGAGAGTGGTAATCTAGTTTATGGTATTTCAAGCTTAGATTTCGGAAAGTATAGCCAAGAAGGAGAAGTAGCAAGTGTAGACTTTACAACGTTCAATAACGTAAATGAACTATCAAAATATGATTTTATTAAGGAAGATCCCCATCATAATGATCTATATAACGAAATCAAAAAAGATGTGTTAAGAAAATATTATTAAGAGTAAACGCTTAATTCATATCTATAAATGTCATAGATATACCTACCCTATAGCTAAGGAGCTCCTATACTCCTTAGCTTTTTATATGGGAAAATCCAATTTGTCTTTGTTTTTAATTTTATCAAATCGTTTTTAAGAACTTTCAATCTTAATGTTCTTTGGTTTCACTCTTTACCATTCGACTCAGCTTTTTCTCGATAGATTTTAATTGTTTACTTTTCTTTAGAGAGGTACTTATAAACCAAGCTATTAGAAATAAGAGAGAGATTGGAAATAATATTGCTATGACTTGATAAATTAAAGATTCCACACTAGTTCCTCCTTCCTTCCGTATTTAATAATGAACCATATACAAATTTTACCACTGCGAAGCTATGAAGAAATAGTAATCTACTCTTTTTTCTTTACCTCACGTTTTATCTTATAAATCGTATTACGAGAAACATCTGTCTCCCTATGAATATCCATAACAGAATGACCAATTGATAACCTCTTAACAATTTGATCATAAACCAGTTTATCTGCTCCTTTCGCTCCTTCATGATAACGAACTTTACGTCCTGTATATTTCCCTTGTTCTTTTGCTATCTCAATTCCTTCACGCTGTGCTGTGCGAATACGGTTTCGTTCTTCTTCAACCATCCAACTTAGCAGCGTTAAGACTAGATTAGAAATCAACTCACCAACGCCTGGTACCTGCCCTTCATTCCTCGTATCAAGAATGGGCATATTACGAACGACAATGTCCGCTCCTTCCTCGCGAATCTCTTCCCACTCTTTCTTAATTTCTTTGGCATTACGGCCCAACCGAGAAAGATCATGAACAACTAAAATATCTTGCTCTCGAATCTTGCTTTTCATCTTCTGAAAACCTTCCCGTTCAAAGTTTTTTCCTAATAGATGATTTCACAACCAAGTTCCTTTAAATCTTTTATCTGACGAGCCATATTTTGACCTCCGATTTCAAGTGGGTGCTTCAGCAACCGCCAAAACAGGCTCGATGCCTGTTTCGATCAAAGAAAAACGGATGTTTTTCATCCAAGCGTAGCGCACCCATCCAGAAAAGACCTTCTCTGAATGGGTGTCTTTCTTGTATAAGGGGAGAAACCTCTCCCCTAGTAATTACATATATCCGTTTGATTTTAAGCTGTTAAATGCTTCTGTCGGACTGACAATCAGATGATCTAACACCTCAATCCCTAGTATTTTTCCTGCTTCTACTAGATTTTTTGTGACTTCTAAGTCCTCCCTAGAAGCGACGGTATCTCCGCTGGGGTGCTGATGGCTGACCACAATGGAACACGCATTATTTAAAATCGCGGCTTTAAATATTTCTCTAGGGTGAATGACGCAAGAATTTAAACTCCCTACATGAGCTTTATGAAGTCCTATCACCTTATTTTTCGTATTCAGACACATCACAAGAAACACTTCTCTATCTTCATCAGCAATATAAGATTTTGCTAGTTCAGCCGCATCATGAGGCGAACGAATGGAATAACTCGCAAACGGGGCTTGGATCTCTCTAATGTCTTGTTTGATTTTCACGACTTCAAAAATGGTTTCTAGTTTCATGTTAAATGCTCCTTTTTGGTTATTATTTTAGTAAGTACCTACAATGACATTCGCTTGCCCTTTATACGAGTGGGGATTCTTCACTGAACCAATGTTCAAACTGATCTAACCAAATCCAATCCTCTGAATCCTGTTTTCTGTATTCAATTTTGTACTCCACGCAATACCCTGCATGTGGGTCAAAACTTAATTTAATCTCTACTGGTTCTCCATCAAGGCTTGCCAACCAATATTCCGTTCGTTCCTCTTCAAATTCTTCAACCATCTGTAAATCATGATCTGTAAAAGCAAAATTTCTTTTCATTACTTTGATGGAATAAGCTTGGTCAATTCGTTCTTGTAATTCTGTTTTTGTCATGTTCATTTCCTCCTTTGGGTTTGCGGTACGAAACGAGTTCGTTCCCTAAAAGGGAAGGATTTTTCCCCTTTTGTTGCGAAGGATGGAAAATAAGCATCAACAGGCAGTCAAGGGGGGATAAAAGCCCAAAAAGTTTTTAGCCCATGCGAAGCGGTTATGGCTAAAAAGTTTTTGGGCTACTCTTGGCACTTCCCCTTGATCGACTGGTGATCCAACTTGGTTTCCAATAGGGAAGAGATGCGAAGCCGAGGCTCGCCCGATTGGAAGCCTTAGTTGGATTGCGTGATTTTACGATTCGTAGCGCAAAAGGGGGAAATCTCCAATAAAAAAAGCAGCCGAGTGGCTGCTATCCTTTGGTCTTTATTCGTTTGATCTTCGGCTCGTTCAATATGGCGGCCTGCCGCAAACAGATCAGGAACCTACAGAGTGTGGGCGAAGCATGAGCCTTACAGTCTGTGGTTATCGAGCGGTTTAATGTTGAAGCGACACGTACCAGAATGACCAAAAGTGTTTTTTACTTTTGGATCAGTCTGTCGTGCTGCCGCCCGAATGTAAGGTGTTGTAAGCAATGTAGTTCATCATAAAATCCCCTACCGTATTTTTAATCACTCGATCTAGTATTTTCATTTCTTTTGAATACCCCTGATAATGGATGACATACACACACCACCCCACAGAGTGATCTTTAACAGTGCCTCTATCTTCAATACGGATGCCCTTATTCTTTAATTCCCGATTGACTCTACTTATTTCCTTCCCGATATCATGTATTCTAGATTCCACAAATAACGTATAAGGTTCGGAAAACTTCAACCCTGCTTGAGTTAATTTTTTAAGATCATGCTCCATGACTTTTCGAACAAGAGGATAATAGATCGCTTCTTGAATGACATTCTGATCTTCTTGCGTTAAATGAAACATACACTTATACTCCTTCTCCTAGCCCAACTAATTTTGTTAACAAAATCAAAGAAGGCTTAAGCCTTTCCCTTCTTAGTAGCGGTCGAGTATCTGGGCCTAAAGGAAGTTTCGCTTTAGATATCCCTGCTTCTTGAAATCTTACGGTAAAGTGCAATAACCTTCCGATTATCACGTTCCCACGCTTCGTTTCTCAACATGGGGATCTTATAGATACCTTCCATTTCTGTCATGAGGTCCGCTAGTTTCTTAGAACGGATAGACTCAGATACATTCTCTTTCAACAATTCTTCATATCGTTTATTTAGTTCAGTTAAGCTCATTTCTGCACACCTCACAAGGTTTATTTAGGAGAAGATTCTATTCATTCGCACGCATTTTTTCTTGCTCTCCATATAATTGAGCGGTTTCTTTAGCCCAATACTTTACCCCTCCAACCACTAAATCAGGCTGCGGTACTTTCCCTCTTTGAAAGTATAGATTTAACTTCTGACGATCATATCTTAACCCTTCTTCCTTTAAATACTCCGCAAATTGACTGAGGCTCAGGTATTGATGATCTTCTTTAATCAATGAATAAGAAGGATTTTGAATCAAGTACGTGTCTTTACGAAAATACTCTGTGATAAGCTCTAAGGCAAATTCAAGCCACTCATTATCTAGGTGCTCATATAAAGTTTGAAGATCAAAACCTTCTTGATCAGGACGTTCAAAGAACCTTGCTAATGTTAAAAAGGTTGATTGAAGATGATCTAAGCCTTCCAACGCTACCTGATCCATTGAATGTTCTTTTATCAACTCTTCCAACTGAGGAAATGCTTCAATAATACGTTTCGTTGTCTGTTTCATAAGAACCTCCTAAATGCCATTGTATACATAGTATACCATAAAATTATACAATGTATACAGATGAAGAAGATTGCTGATTAATTCTTACTTGTCACTTTAGATATTATTTCGCGCTCATTATAATCGCTATTTTGCCTTAAGAATATTATAAAGCCGACCTTTAAGAACCGACTTTTTCATTTTGCTTATTCTATTAAAGCTCCCGTTAGTTGAATAGTCTCTTATAATATCACTTAACCTTGAAGGAATTTTTATTAATGAATGTTATATACGCCTCTTGAATAATGCATTTCGCCTCAAATAATTTACTGCTTATGATTATTTTCCTGTTATAATGTAAGTATTTAATTGGGAAAATGAGGTGCAATATATGATTGAAGATAAATCTATTGACAAAGACGACTTGCTTTTTCAATTAGATCGTCACTTGGATTGGATTAAGAGTTGTGATACCAAATCTTCTATTGTATTAGCGGTCGTCGGAATTATTCTTTCGATATTTACTTCCGAGCATTCTATTAAAATGTTAAATGACATTTTATCTAATTCTGTTCAGAACATCAGTTTCTCTAACATTTTATATCTACTCTTATTTACTCTTTCTTGGTGTGTCTTTCTATATGGAGCATATTGTTTAATCAGAGTGTTAATACCTAGATTGGGGAAAGAGGGACAGGCCTATGACGGAACGACTCATAAGGACTCTCTTTACTATTTCGAAGACATATCAAAAAACACTTTCACCGAATACAAAGATAAAGTTTTCAACCGTAGCAACGATAATGAAATAACCGATATCTTATCTCAAATCTTTGTGAACGCAAAAATATGTACCAGTAAGTATTCATATTATAGCAAAGGAATAAAGTATACCTCCCTTGGTATTACTGGGGTAGTTATTTTATATATAATCGGTATTATTTTAGTGAAAACAGGGGGGTTTTAGCACTGGAAACGGTTAGTTATAATTTTAGAGAACGTAAGGAAAAAGTAGAAGATATTTTGGATAATACAGATAAAGTAAATGAAGTAGATAAGTTCCCAAGGGATGAAGATTTTACTTATACAAATGGTTATAAGGCTTGGGCCGGTGCAATTTTTGTTGACCTGCGGGATTCTACCACGTTATTTACTGATTCTAATGATGTGGAAATTTCAAAAGTGATTCGCGGATTTACGTCTGAAATTATAGAGATATTGAGAAACAACACAGACGGTAACGATTTAAAAGAAATTGGTATAAGAGGTGACTGTGTTTTTGCAGTATACTCAACACCAAAGAAAATGGATCTTTATGAAATTGCCAACAGAGCCTTTTATATTAATACGTATATGAAAATGTTAAACAAATTATTGGAGGAACGGAACCTTCCTAAAATCAAAGCGGGGATTGGTTTGGCAACTCAAGTCACACTTGCTGTAAAAGCCGGACGAAAATCCTCTGGGATCAATAATTTGGTTTGGATAGGAGAAGCTATTGCAAAGGCCTCTAAGTTATCCGATTTAGGTAACAAGGACGACAAGAAACCAATTGTTATGTCCTCCACCTTTTACAACAATTATATTGATGTGCAACCAGTGGACAACGCAAAACAGTGGTGGACATACGTTAATGATGATACGTATGGGGCATATTACCACGGGAATGTAACTAAAACTGAATTTAACAACTGGATTGAACACGGAATGAAAGATTAATAAAATAAATAACCTCGCGTAAATGCGGGGTTATTTATTTTATTAATCTTTAATCTGCTCCGTTAATTAAACAAAGATACAATTTTTTCTTCAAGGAAAGCTATCCGTTAGTTACATAAGGACTTCTATAACACTCGTATATTAATAATTGTTTATATATACAGTATCATTATAAGTCATTCCAAAATGACTATATTCTATATGAACATTATTTATTTTTTCATTATGAATGACACTAACCCCATAAATTTTATCATCTCTTGACTTTATAACTACCTCATCTATATTAGAAAAACTATACTTTATCGCTTCTTCAGCGTTAAAATCATCTGTTATAATAAATCCTTTTAACTCATCACTAACTTGTAATCTAGTTTCTAAGGGCTTTTCATTATTATTCACGGAAATATCTAATATCACCACGTCACGAAAACTATTGTTACCTATACCAATAATTACTGATTTATTATCTTCACTTGAAGCAATATCATCCAACTCCAGTGGTTGACTGAATTTCAATAAAAAATAACCACTAACAACAATCATCAAGAGTATAAGTATTCCAGTACCTTTCCAACCTAATCCACCGACTAAATCTGCAAGATTACTCCCGTGGATACTGCTAGAAGGACTTTTTAGTTCTTCTTGCCTCAACTTTTCTCTTCTTATTTCAGGAGTTTCTTTCTCTTTGTCCATTTAAACATCCCCCTTCTATATCTAAAATCTTATTAAACAAAACTGCTCCGTTAGTTCAAGATTAGTGTGTTCCCTTATGAAAGGAACACACCCCTTTAGTTTAACATTAATTTCCTTTTCTTTGACTAGAAAAAGCATTCCTTGTTGAAGGAATGCACCCGTTAGTTAAATAAAAAAGTAGCTAGCAGATTGGATTCTTCCCTCTAAATTTTATATTTTTTAAAAGTTTTATTTGGAGGAAGATTTACCGATTCATCAGGCACATAACATTCTCTATCATGATAAGGCATTTCTAACTCTTCCCATTCAAATTTATCTTCAACACATTTAATGAATAAATCATATCCCTCGCCATCAGAAGGCATTAGACCTAATCTGGTTTCTTCATGCTTTAAGGCAACATCAATCGCCTCTTTTATTTCCAATAAAGCTGTTCGATTTGCAATAAGGTAGGCGTTACTATGCCACATTTGTTGACCAAAAATATGGCACATAGGCATAGGTTTATCCTCATCGTAAAATCTATTGTTAACTACATGATTTAAATGTTCGAATACCTCTTCAGGACTATCTACATCTAAATAAACGTCCATGCCACTTTCCCAATACCTTTGTCCTCCACCCCAAAACTGCGAAACAAAGTCATCATATAAATCATTATTTTCCACAAACAAATATCTTTCCAATTCATCTTCTAAATCCTCGAAATAATAACTGTGAATTAGTTTTTCATCCCTTTGATAAATAAAATGATAAAGATTACTAACCACTTTTTTACTTCCCAACAATTTAAAGTTATATTTCTTTGCCTTTTTAGGCTTTAATACTCCATTGACTAAAGGTGTCTCTGGAATATAAATAGCTGTAAATAACTTTTCATTAGCCATTTTTTAATCACCTCTTAACATCTTATTATACCCTCATGTCCTGAAGTAACCTGCTCCTTTAGTTTAACATTAATTTCCTTTTCTTTGACATATAAAAAGCCTTCCTTGTTAAAGGAATGCTACCCGTTTTTTCAATAAGATTGAACTCAATTGGTATTTTCTCTATTTATTTTTTATTTCTCATAATACTATGAATGACAATTCCGATTAGGAAGATGAATAATACTGTAAATACAACCCCGTAGCCTATTTCCTGGTTTATATAATTTCTATAAGCATATAGTGCCATTGAGATAGAACTCATTAATAAAGCCAATATTATTAACGGATGAGTTTTAACTTTCCCCAAGAAAATCCTCTCCTTTCTTCTTCAATAATCCTGCTCCGTTAGCTTAAGTACATCTTTTCACAACACCCAACTACATCAAAAAAAATACCCATATTATGTAATAATTACCTGTAATAAAAATATATTACAAACTATTTTGTAACATTATCTGCCTTTATACATTTTTGGTACAATAAGATCAAATGGATTTGGAATAAAATCAAATCTACTGGAGCCAGATCACTGTTTAACAAATCTGTGCTAGCATCCCTGCTTCTTGAATATGTTCAGAGGACGTCGCTTGGACAGCAATCTGAGTAGGTGCATCAAAGCCTCTAAAAGCGGCCATACACCACGTGTGAAAAAGATTTTTGGTTCCGCCAGTCTCCGTAAAAGATGCTGCCGTCGCTTTTATCTGTGAAGATTCCGACGACTCGAAAAGGCATTCCTTTTACTCCAATAAATTCTCCAATCGGGGTTTTATCTGGAAATAATTCAGTTTGAACATCCTCATTGATCATCACCACTTGTGAGCTTCCCATAAGCTCACTTTCAGATATCGAAAGGTCGGTCGACTTAACTTAGTAAAAGGATTATTGATTTTTACCCTTTGTGCATCTCTAATCGTTTTTTTGATAATTACCTTTCATTAAGTGATTGAATAATGGAGGACACAAACTACCAGTTGGAAAAAGATCTCTATTGAATGTCAATGCTGATTCTAGATTCATTAATATTACCTACACCCTCCAACGTAGTCATGTCGGTCATTCCTACATTCGCAGATGATAGGTAGCCTTAGGTTTACTAATGGTCATACAATCGGCTACTATGAAATTTGAACTAGTTGTCTCCTTCTCATTTTAAAATTTTGTTATTTTTATGGAGGATAGTTATGAAGTTTATTATAAGTTTTTCGATTTCTGTACTTACTTTCTGGTTGATTTTATATTACGGTGATCTATTTCTATTTTTCATTACAAGACTGAATAATTCATATTCTTTAATTATTGCTTCAAATCTTCTTATTCTATCTCTAGCTATTTTTTCTAGCCTAGTAGTAAGTAAAAATATTTTTATATTACTAGCAAGTGTATTTATAGGTTGTTATTTCCTTGGTATATTTGATTATTTTCTGGGTACAAGTGTTGTATTTACTATGACTATAATCATTCTAATCTTGGGTCAAAGCCTGTGGAAGGAAAAACCCACTTAACCCTATTAGCAAGGGAGTGTTCAAATAAAATTAGCTAATAAAGAAATGTTAAAGGGCAATATAAGACTACCATATTAGCACTCTTAGAAGACAAGATTCTATATGGTTATAAATTCATTAAAGGTGTACGTTTTAAACACAACATTAATATTAAATGCTAAAATAAGAACATCCCCCTTTTAGACTTTATATAAAGAAAAAACAAACACAGCATGCTGTGTTTGTTTTTTTGTTTTTGCCTCAGTGGAAGAGTGCCTACTCGACGGCAAAGCAAATTAAAAAGTTTGATCACTTTTGATTTCAACCTGTATGCAAACCACCAAACAGCTTCTTCAAGCATCCACTTATAGTTAAAAAGCAAGGATGCAGAACGGTGCCGAATCAAGCCCGAGCTGATTTTGGAGTTTTGGGTCAACGTGGACCTAAAAAACGATCTCCATTGAGATGCATCATATGTTTAGGATTGTCCGAAAACCATACCTCTGTATCCCAAGCAATATCATCAGCATATTGCTTAAAAGTACTCATACTAGGAAATGCAGTAACAAATACATTTCCTACATCACTTCTCTCTAACATCTTCTCTAACTCATATTTTCTCTTATCTGAAATAGGTCCATGACTAGTTACCGCTTCAATTAGAAACAACCAGTTTTTCTCCTCTTGATAAAGGACAACATCTGGCAATTTATCATGTGCTATTTCTGGAAAATTAAGCTCAGAAAGTTTTTTCTTATCAATAAAAAGGTATTTGTTTTCCGTATCGCCTAAATATAGAAGTTGTGAACCTGGGGCGAAATACTCTGCAAAATTCTCCACAATCTCTTTTTGTAGAGTATTATGTTCACCAGGAGAAAGTTCCAATGTTAATGTGCTATCTACCTTTACAGGGACACGATTTAACTTGCGTTTACTTTCGTACCTTTGAACTAAAGTCTCATACTCTCCTTGAAACCATTCCAACTTTTGTGTCCATTCGGATGTTCCGTAAGTTCGTGCTATTTCTAACAACTCTTTCGTAACAGCATAGTTTGTGTTACCGGAATTTGTGGGACGAGTCGGGTCATCGGGGTTACGAACAATAAGTTGGGCTTGTTCAAACTGATGTATAGTTTGTCTTCTGATAGACTCACGTGAATTGGCTGCATAATGTTGGTCGTAACAAACCTTCATAAATTCCATAATATCAACAATACGCAGGACATTTGAACTTGCTTCGCTCCATTCATCCTCCTCTTTTAACCCTAAAAGAGCTAACAGAGTCAATGCTGACCTTTTATTTTGTTGTTTGGGGGGCATCCCTACTTGCTTTAAGAAATCAATTGCCTGTTCCTCTTTAGTTACCATTTCGTGGTCCATTCCTTTCTTATTACTTTCATTTAATAGGAAATGATCAACCTCTTCTAAGGTAAGGTTATTTGATAAGATACCTTTTCCTATATTCACTATAACTTGATAATCTGGAAACGGTAAAGGACGGATATCCGATGCATTGACTTGCGTATTTCCATTAACAATACGAAAGTATTGATCTACACATTTACTGTTTAAGTACCCAACAATTCCATATACCTCTTCTTCACTTAGTTGTCCATCTACCTTATAAATATAATTCAAGTGGTTCTCAAGGCCCACATATTCAAAGGGATACCTATTACTGAGGTATGCAGCAACATCCACACGTTTTTTTTGTTCCTTTGAAGTAAACCTTTTTACAAGTACATAGTTTTTGGATGGCACTAGCAACTTCTGGCTTTCGGGTACATTTTTAACCCCTTGCTCACTAGCTGTTACGGGAAATTTAACTTCCAAGTTTTTAAGGTGCTTCATATAAAGTAATGGAGATGTATGGTTTTCGGAGTAACCCACTATCAATTCTTTATTTCTAAAGGTGACAACAGGTCCAGTTGATATATTCATACCCATAACAGTCAAATTATTCGACCAATTATCAAACATTTTGATAATAGCAGCTTGTTCTTTATCTAGTGGTAGACGCATCAAGTTTATTTGATCAGAGGAATCCAGAACCAATGATTTATCAAAAACCTCTTGCTTTATGTCTTCGTCTATAGAGCTTCCAGAAGAACTAACGGTAATGTAAGGAACCATTCTTTTCCGTTTAAACCCACTCAATATGATATTTTCTTGCAATACACTCTCACCTTTAAAGTTACCTTTTCTTGAATTAAAAACATGAATATGGTCTGGGTCCACCTTATCAAAAAACCGCTCTCTAAAACGTTCAAAATAAGCCCCGGATGTATAGCTCCTAGGTGTAATAAATACAAGTTGGCTATCATCATTAAGGAGTTCAGCAGCTACAGCCATAAACATGAAATAAACATTCGGCTGTCCATGAACGTAATCAGCTAATATTCTTGAGTACTCATGGTTCTTCTTGACTTTATAATAAGGAGGATTGCTGATGATTAAGTCGTAAAGGGTACTCTCTTCGGATGTACGATATAGCAGAGAACTTTCAAACAAGTAAGCATGATCTGTTATAAAATCTTCTTGATATATGTTGTATTCGAAATAGTATCCATTAGCCTCCATAGAATTTAAGCAGTACTCCATCATTTGTTCTAAATATGGGATTACTAGCTTGTCATTCTCGTAAAGATCTACTTTCAAAGAAATCGTTTTTATCTTTTCAGATATAATTCTGTCAACTAAAGCAGCAATTAATACTCCAGTCCCAGCACCTGGATCTAAAACTCTTATCTCATTTTTATTTAGTACCAATAATTCTGCCATATATTTAGCAATTGAGCTTGAGGTGAAGTATTGTCCCTTAAGTTTTTTTTCTTCAGGGGTGGTGTTGTTATTCACCTGATCTGATATTGGGTCAATAATTGAGAGTACATTCATTTCTTGGGTTGATATCGTCATCAGATAACACCTCCTATAGGCATTTTAAATGTTTATAAACAAAAAAGCGATAAGGTTAATTATTCCATGTTGTGAAGAGACCTCCTTATTTTAGAGCTCATCTCTCTTGCTATGATCACTGACATACGAAATTCTCAGTCCACGACCTATAAACACCTCAGACCAGACGCCTCTCAAGCTCCACCGGAACCGGACTTTGAACGATAACGCGAACGAGATAAAAGTCTAAGTTCTTCTTCTGGCGTATCCCTAATCGATTAGTTACCCCTAACATTAAATCCCTCCCTCATATGATTTTCAATCAAAACACAAACCTAGCAAATCTGTCTAACTTTCTTATAAGCGATGCAATTTTTTTGAAACGGTACTAATTTATTTTAAAGTCACATTCTGTACTTCTTAGCTTTTATAATAGGAAATCCCAATCTTTCTCTTTATTTTCACCCCATCGCTTTCTAAAGCTTGCAATACTAATGTTCTTTCTTTTCATTATTTACAATTCGAATTAACTTTTGTTCAATACTTTTTAATGCTTTACTCTTGCTTATAGATATACTTATTAACCAGGCCACTAAAGAAATAATAGAAATAGGGAATAGTATGGCTATGAATTGATAAATAAAAGCATCCATGTAAGTACCTCCTTCTCTACCACGATAAACTCAAACTCCATTTTGTATATTTTACCATTACGGAGAGATGTTTGTTCCTTACTAACTGGACGTTTACATAATATTGGTACTTAATCCTTCTTTAAGGTCCTTTTTATCTTGTAAACCGTATTGCGAGAAACTTCTGTTTTCCTATGTACCTCCATAACGGAATGCCCGACTGATAACATCTTGACGATTTTGTCATAAACAAGTTTATCTGCCCCTTTCGCCTCTTCATGGTAACGAACTTTACGACCTGTATATTTCCCTTGTTCTTTTGCTATCTCAATCCCTTCACGCTGAGCTGTTCGAATACGGTTTCGTTCTTCTTCAACCATCCAACTTAACAGCGTTAAGACTAAATTAGAAATTAACTCACCGACCCCTGGTACTTGTCCTTCATTTCTTGTATCAAGAATCGGCATATTACGAACCACAATGTCCGCTCCTTCTTCTCGAATCTCTTCCCATTCTTTCTTAATTTCTTTTGCATTACGCCCCAGCCGGGAAAGATCATGAACCACCAACACATCTTTCTCTCGTATTTTGCTTTTCATCTTCTGAAAACCTTCACGATCAAAATCTTTTCCTGACTTCGTATCCTGATAGATAATTTCGCAGCCAAATTCCTCTAACTCTTTAATCTGTCGAGCCATGTTTTGACCCTCAGAACTTACTCTGGCATACCCGATATACGTCATTTCTCTCCCTCATTTCAAATATGAAGTTACTGAACAATCCAAAATGAACACTCGAACCCATTGTAACATGCGACTTTTCAAATGTTCAACTAAGGTATACCTTACTTGAACAACAAACAAAAAATTACAAATTACAAGTGAGCTACTTGTCATTTAAGTTGGGTTTTTGCTCAGTTTTTAAAGCGATACATTGAATATGTGGGATGCTAGCGATTCTAGCCGTTGCACAATTCTCTACCATGATAATAGTTTCAAGGTCAATAAAAGTGAACCTTGAAAGAGATTTACTTTAATTTCCTGGTTGTGCAATGTATCACTTAAAAACATGTGCAATAAACCACCAAAAATTGCAACCATACCAACCTGCACAAAAAAATATATTGTTAATTAAAGTAAAATAATGTAATATATGAAAGAATTAAAAACTAAATATTCAGAAGGGCGGCTAAGTTGTGAAGGAGAAACTTATTTTACTCTTAATATTAACTTTTCTTTTGCTTCTACCAAGCAATACATTAGCATCAACAAATGTAGAAGAAGGAAAGACCATTGGGCAATTAGAAGAAATATTATTTGATTTTTTCAAAGAAAATGGACTTGAGTACGAGTTAAATTCTATTGAATTCTTAGAGTACGCTAATGAACAATTACTTTTTGAAGAAGATACTAAACTTGCAGAACATCCTTATTACGAAGAATTGCGATTTTATTTAGCTGAATACTTATATGAAATTGAAAAAGCTCAAGTAACAGAAGTTGACGAAGAGGGTTCTGTGTTTGACATCACTACATTTAATCTTGATCACATATCTGAAAAGACTATAAATGATATTATTATTGAAGTAAAAGAAGAAGATGAAGCAGTAGAAGAAGAAATAGACGAGTTTAAGTTGGAAAACCCTAACATGGTTTCTCCTTTCTCTACTTACAGCGCTTCTCAAGCTAATGGTTACGCCTATAAATGGTACAACAGTAGAAATCCTGCATTCCCAAGTCATACGTTGAACTGCACCAATTTTGTTTCCCAAGTCGTTTTAGCTGGCGGACAACGCCAAACATGGGGCGGATTCACTTCTAATTCAATTAGAAGTACAACTAATTATTGGTACAGCCAAAAGCGAACACCACCTAGTGGAAGTAGACAAATTCATTATGAATCTACTTCTTTTATAAGAGTAATAGATTTCTACTCATATTGGAGTAAACATATGGGAACAACAACTTCATCTAGTAAAAGTACAATTATAAATAATGCGAGAATTGGGGACGTTGTACAGTTCAGAAGTACAAGAGATGGGAGATGGGTTCATTCGATGTACGTTCATAAGAAACAGAATGGAACTATTTATTTAGCGGGGAATACCTCTAACGTGTGGAATAGAAATTTCAATGATATTTCAGGCTATAACTCTTACAGAGTTATTAAATTCAGATAATTTTTTAAGAGGAGGATATATTTGTCTAAACAATCCTATATTATAATTTCTCTATTTTTAGTAATAACAGCAGTTTTAATCTTCTTTATTTTTTTTGATACCGGAACATCTGAAAATGAAACCTTAGTTATTTCGGGACAATCACAAAACGAAGTCTTTTATGCAGAAACGATTCCAGAAGATGAGCCTAATCCCAAAGATTTTTATAAGACGATAATTACTTGGGATAAAACAGAAGGGATCATTAAACAAATACACTTTTATATTAACGATGAAATTACAACAGAACTTACTAGCCCTATTGATATGAATGTACAGGATAGGTATGAGACAGCTTTTATGCCCAACCCTCCCATTGAGGATTATAAATACGAATTATACATTCAATGGACTAAAGAAAATGAAGATTTCGAAGAAAGATTTACCTTAAAACCATAGAAAAACCACCTCAAATTAGAGGTGGTTTTTCTTTTGACCAACATATCTTATTTTTAATAATTGCTATATCCTTTTAAGCAAGTTCTGTTAATTTTTCTTTAAGCTGCTTCTTCCCTTCAGGACTTAATACCAGTTTGCCATCAAGGAACACTTCATTTTCTTCTGAAACTTCACCAGTCACATCACAAGTCATGTTTGGCTTGTATTTTTGTAGAATGATCTTATCACCATCTACAAAAACCTCCATTGGATCTCTTTCGTGTATGTCAAAAACCTTTCTTAATTCTTTAGGAATCACCACACGCCCTAATTCATCTACTTTACGTACAATACCGGTACTCTTCATTTGATACACCCCTCATCCCTTTTTTTATAGATTCTCAGCATACAATTGATCAAAATCTGTGACAATCCATCGATCCCCTTCTTGCTGCAAGAACACTTCTACTGTAATCCGGTTATCTTCTCTTTGATTATTGTTGAGATTGACTGCGGAACCAGTCATCACAACAAAGGCACTTTCCTGTTGAACCGAAGGATATACAGTCATTTCATTGATTCGATATTCCATAGTATATTGCATTTGTCCTTCCGTTTCGGGGAAGTGTTGTTCCAACATGTCTTGAGACATGACTAACTCCGCTTCACTGCGTCTCATTTCTTCATTATCTGCTCGAACGTCGTATAGAGCTCGAACAAAAGACTCTACAGCCGACTGCATTTGAGTAGATTGATCTTCTTGCACTTCTACATCTAGTGCTTGATTAGAGCTTTCTAGTAGCTCAATTTGGTTGGTTTGTTGTTGAACTTCCTCTTGCAACTGTTCAATTTCGGCTAACTGCTGATCATACACACGAAATCCAACAAAAACACCAATGACAACAACAAGGCCAACAAAGAGGATAATTGTCTTTAAGATAAAGTCTTGCTTCATAGTTACCTCCTACAGTCCTAAGAACGGTTTAGGGTCTTGGTGTCCTCCGTGTTGTGTACTCCGAAATTCTAAATGTAAGTGGGGTCCTGTGCTTGCACCAGTGGAGCCGCAAACACCAATTTGTTGCCCTGCTCTCACTTGATCCCCTGTTTTTACGGTATTAGAGCTATTATGGGCATAAGCAGTGTAAAGATCAGGAGCGTGTTTTAAGATGACCATATTCCCATAACCGCCTTGTGATCCCGAAAAGACCACATGTCCGTCTGTGACAGCATTGATAGGAGTCACATAGTTAATGCACCCAAAGTCAATGCCATTGTGCATTCGCTGTTCTCCTGTGATGGGATGGGTTCTGTATCCAAAATCAGACGTCATACGCATACCATTTACTGGGGTCACAAACGAACCTCCACCTGCGACAATCGTTCCTTGTTCATAATTATAATAAGAGAAAACAGCATCTACGTAAGATATATCGCCATAGCACGCTCCAGTAGCTGCCGATTCGGGACGGATACATGAATAGTTCCCTGTGTGTCTAACTCTCTCGTATTGCTTAATGGAGAAGTCTATAGCGTTCTCTTTACTGTATCCCCCTCGCTCTAACGCGTAAGGAATAAAACCAAGCCCGAAATTATAAGCCTGCACGGCTAATCGAACATCCCCTTCTGCCTTTTCTAATGTCTGAGCAAAGTACTTAACTCCTTGTTCAATAGAAGCTTCAGGCGATTGAATACACCCAATGGAGCCACACAAACTTTCTGACGACTGCATGGGGTCATTCCCTCTACCTCCACTTTCCTGCATCATCATCGCAAGAATAACGCCACTGTACTCAGCGACTCCATATTCAGCTGCTAAGCTCTCTACTAATCCTTGATACTGCAATACCTCGGCACTTACACCAATAACAGTTCCACCACCGATACTGTCAGGATGCTGTTTGGAATTAAATAAGGAATCTGCACTAAATAGGATGACAAACATTAAGCCAAAGATCGCGCCACTAACAACTAATGCAGGTAAACCATATTTAAGGAATAAGGCTAAAGCGGTTACTTTAGCCTTTACTTCCACTGCCTGTCTCAGCACATCACTTCACCCCTTAATCAACCTCTCGATTTAAGCGTGAAACGTGACCTAATCGCCCTTCCTGTTCTCGTTTAGAAGGTTTTTGAGTAGGAGCTCTTAGTTGTTGTTCTTCTTTTGACTGCTGAACCTCACGCTTCGGTTGAGTTTTTGTTCTTGTATTTGAAATATTAGTTTGCTTATAGGTTTGGTTGGATTTTTGAGTAGGTGTTCCTTGTTTCCGCATTTGATTTGATACATTTTTCTCTTTCTTAGGAGCTTTTCTTGCTGGACTGTGAGAAGTCGTTTGTTGCTTCGGTTTATGTTGATTCACTTCTTTACTTTGCTTAGGAATTTTCCGCTTGGAGCTTTGGTGAGAACCATTTTGGTTCACTTGTTTTGACGTTTGCCTTACTGGTTGGTTTTCTGTTACCGATCTCGGTTTCGGTACTGAAGTATCACTTTTAGAATCTAAAGATTCTTCTCCGTTAAGGCGAGTCACAACAGATTGCCTTGCTTGGCTAAATCGACTGCCACTCTCAGATGTTGCAGCCACTTCACGCATAGCTGCTCTCTCTCCTGTGTTGCCCTCATATACGTTTTGCTCGTATGATTCCCCTCGTTGATGCTCGGCAAATCGAGCTGATGCTTGTTTCACATTTTCACCTGTAGCTTGTAATCTTCGTTTACTTAAAGAAGCGACATTCTTTGATTTCTCCCCTAAATTGGTTCCTGCTTTCTTGATCGAGTTCGTGGAGGCAGTAACGCCACCTTTAACTTTGTCTTTTAACTTGTTCCCTTTGTTTGATCTCGGTATTTTATTTCTAAAGTTTTGGAATCGTCCACCAGCTACATGGTTCTTCCTCAATCGTGGTAGAGCTCCTCCACCCATATCATCTACACTTAGACTTGATCCTTCGATCATGTTCATAACGGCTTGTCGTTTCGTATACAAGAAGATCGTTGCCACACTCATGATAATCTGCATGAAGATGCGATAGTAAAGATCATCCGTTGTGTTGGTCATGTCATACCCTAATGAAATAAAGCTAACTGCCACTAAAATGAAGAACATCACAACCGCTTTGAATACAATCAATAAACCGAGTGTTCTAGCATACTTCCCAATGACGGTTTCAAAGGATGGGAAGATGGATAGAAAGATGGCAAACGGGGCGAGTAATAACATCACCACAAAACCAAACTGCAGCATGATTCGTAGCAGAGCAATAAAGAAATAGACAACCCCTTGCACCACCGTAGATAAAAACATGACTAGGATATAACCGGTTTGCTTAAATCCATTCCCTGCAAAAATGTTGTAATTCTCATAATCTACATATTCAGTACGTGCAATATCTTGTCTTGTTTGTACTCCCTCCTCAGTACGTGGGTCTGCTTCTAAATAGTCTGTGATACGCTCTGGATCTTCTGCAAGAATAGCTGCTTCATCTGTGGTTCCATATTGGAGGAGCAGATAAGGCTTATAGACCAAGGCGTCAAATACTTTATTCTCTAAGGCTACTGCGGTACTGTTCATGTTAGTTGGATCAAAGTCACTATCTCCAGTTAATGATGGATTGACGTTCATTACCATGTTTTCTAGTTGAACCGATAAACCATGAGCAAAAGTAATATAATCAAATCTCTCTGAGGCAATCGAGGATAATAAAGCTAAACTAATGACGACTAAACTCACTAACTTGATAAACGCTTGCCAGTTTTGTTGAATGTATGCTTTTACGATGATCCCAATGGAAAAGATCGCTAGAGCGAAAGCTCCAAATGTCGTCAGAAGTCCATCCGCAATCGTGGAAGCAATACTATTCACTGCATGGATAGTGATATCGACAATGTCTAAGCTAAACATCTGATAAACAATCATCATGACCACATTTGCGGTAATCAAATTGACCATCCACATAAACTCTTTGATGGAAGAAGCAATCGAGTTGGTGGTATTTTCGCCAAGCTCATACCAACTGGAATCGGAATAGCTCATTAATTCATAAGCGGATTCATCATATTGTTGAGATTCTCTGTCCTCTCCTATGTCTTGTGCAAAAGCAGAAGAAGGGAAAATAAACATCAAAGCAATCATCAATACTAGAAAGCCTATACTTTTTTTCATAGAATCCCTCTTTTATTCTTTGAAATTATGACACCCTATTTCTTCATAGATCATATAACCATTTAACGCCCCGCCTACTTCATAATTTTCATCCATTCTATCTTCAAACCTATTTTCTCCATCGGCCGTTTGCCAAGTAACGCCATAATAACCCTCATGACCGAACGCTTCTTCTCCGACTCTAACAGCAGCACAAACCTCTACTACTTCGATATCATCCTCTGTGTAATCTCCATTTTTTACAGCAGCTGCTTTCATAGCTCTTTCAACTACACCTTCTTGAAGCCTTTCTTCATCTAGTCCAAGCGGATTTCCGCCACAACCTGTTAAAACCACACCAGCCAATAATAGAGTCGTTATTAATCGTTTCATTTTGTTTCCTCCTGTTTTATCGAGCCTCTTCTAGTTGTACCGCTTCGGACTCTTTATCGGTTGTCTTAAAGGCTTCGAACCATTCTTCAAACAGCACATCATGGGCAATCGCTTGAGTACGTCCTAAATAGTCTTGGAATAAGCACATCCCCGACTTTAAATGATTCACCACATTGATATTTTGTTGGTTTTCTTCTAAATCAAAGAATCGTAAGATGGGAAGGATCGCATCATCTGATTTGGGTCTAAATGCGAATTTCACACCGATTTGTTCCTTAATTTCTTCGGTATTTACATCATTGTAAGCTTGGGTCACAAGGACAATATCGGTTCTTAATGATCGCCCAGTACGCAACATTTCATTGATTAAGGATTCACCATGTTTCGATTTTGTCAGCGTCCATGCTTCATCAAAAATAATCATGGCTTCTTCTTCTGGTGTACGACTAAAAGTGTTAACATACTTCGAGATCGACATCATCAAACAAAGCCCAATTCGTTGTTCATCGGTCATATCTTCCGTTTCAGGTAAGCTTAAACCTTGCATTCCTAGGACATTCACTTGCTGTGTAAAGTTCAACCCTGTACTCGTCTTATCACCAAAGAGCATTCGTCCTAAGCCATATCGATAACGACTGATATCCTTGGCCAACGTAGGACTGCTTTCTGTTAATCGCTTTAAGGCTCCTGACATCGTAGGCTTTTTTTCTTCGTTCACTTCTTCAATCACTGCGTCAAAGATGGAGACACTTTCATCACGACCGCTAATGCTTCCAGCTAAGGTATTAAAGATCATCACAGCGGTTTGAATGGCTTTATCTCCTTCTAAGAACACCAAAGGGTCTAGTGCTCCATAGAACTCTTTTTCTTCGGATAAATGAATGAAGTTAATACGTTCATACAGTTCTCTAAATTCGTCGATATGACCGTTCTTTTTTAGAGACTGCTTATAATAACGCTGAAACTCGTTTTTCGGATCAATATACAATACCTTAGAGCCAAAAAAGGTGGACCAGGTAAAGAAATTCTTTACTAGCATGGACTTACCGCTTCCAGGTGGTCCCGTGATTAAAATATTTCCATTCGTGTGAGCTGCACCTTTTATCGCTTTTTTCGTCAACAATGGGTTGAAAATCACAATATTGTTATTGATCTCTCTTGCTTGTTGCACATTAGATAATCGACGATTCGTTATCACTTTCCCTAAATACATTCCATAACGATTCCCGATCCGACTCGTTAAATCCATGCCTGACTGTGCTAAATAGGTTTCATCAACCACTTGCTCAAAATAACGATACGTCACATCTGACGCTGGTAACGATTGAGTAAATAATGTTAATTGATCGACCGCAGGTCGAACTAATTTAAACCCTGTATTTTTAAAGATGTTTTGGAGCGATTCAACTTTGGATTCCATCACTTCTTTTGAGCGATCAGATACAACTAACGTAAACGTCATGAATAAGATTTTACGACTATTGTCTTTCACATCATCTAGCAACTGATCTAATCGCTGTGAAGCTAATTCAACAACCACATCTTCATCAGCTGTACGAGTAGAGGCGATTTCTTCATCAAAGTTCTTGAATCGTCTTTTAAGCTTTCGTACTTCACGAATGTTCTGATCATTTTGCTTGAAATCATATCGAATTTGCATTTCCAGTGGGAAGTCTAGTTGTTCATAGATGCTTTGAATAAAGCGAAAACCTTCTAAACTAACAGGCATTTCTTTAAATGGTAGGAAACAAAGGTGTTCCGTATACTTACCATGATCGACCGTCATATAGCTATGTGTGTTACGGATAATTCCTTCGGTCAAATTGTACTCTCCGTCAGGGATCTCAAACCCATCACTTGTTCGGTGGAACATATAATAAATCAAACGATCTAACTCTTCTCCTTCTACTCGCTCGATCTCTTTTGCATAAGACACCCGATCGACAAACGATTGCTCTTGCTTCTCATAGAGTTCAAAATCATCTTCCACATGTACATCAGCATTCATAACCTTTGAAACATCTTCTCTCAAGCGTTTCATGAACTTCTTGAATAAATCATTCACGTCTGTAGCAACCACTTGATCAGACTTATTAATCTGGACCGAAACATACACATCATACTCATGTAAAAAGACTTCATCACTTAGAATCTCTGAGGCTCTTGTAAAGTATCTTTCACCAATGTCTGCAAACTCACCTGATACAATGTCTTTCTTGACGACTTCCGTAAACTTATCAAAATCAAAGCGTCTTGGAATAATGGACAAGTGGTACTGGTACTCATCATTAGATAAAAAATCAATCATGTTGTTAATGTATTGCTTATACTCACTGTCACTATTTAAACGTAGAGATTCATTCTTCATTCGGTAGAAAGCCCATACCTGTTTACTTTTGTTAAAAGCCATATTCTTATGACGAAAAGCAATTGGAAACTCTAATTGATCGACTTGCTTCTTTGCAGCTGCCATGAATTACCCCTCCTTCTTGACTCGTTCCAATGGTTCGAATGTTAAATCGACCTCGTATTGTTCCAGTGGTACTTCATCAAAATGTTCGTAGGCTTTGTTTTTCATCTTATAAAACCTCAACCGATCTTTAATAAAAGGAATGACTGGCTTATGATCGTACTTCATACTGAAAACAACAAAGGTAATAACAGCTGGAACACAAACCAAAATAATTAACCAGTTCCCTAAAAGAAATTGGATGGCTCCCGAATTAGAAGAAGCTCCAAAGATAAAAAACATCAACACCATCATAAAAATTACAACACCTGCAACGATCATTTTCCTTACTTCCAAACCGTTTGCAAATTCAATCTGACCGATTCGATAAATTTTAATGGGATACTTATATTCTTTTGTAAAGTTTTCTCCTTTCACTTCAACACCCCCAATTGGTGGGAAATCCCACCAATTAACTAAAGATTGTGTTCCCAATCGCTCTTGCTAATTGCTCTAATTGAGGACCAAAGAATACAACAATTAAGCAGAACAAACCTAACACTAATCCTGAGAAAAATTGCCCCCAATCTTCTCTTGTATAAGAAATCAATGCTCGAATGACCATGATCAACAGCACAATAAATCCAATTTGAGAGATTAAATTCTGAGTCACATCTTGAAAGTTAAAATTCATCTGTAAAACACTCCTTTTTTATTGAATAGATTGAACAAAAAATCGTCCATTTTCTTCACTAATCGACATGTGGAAGCTATGGATAGCCGCTATAGAGGTTTCTTGGTCTCTATAGGTCACGTTTACTCGAACAACAAACTCTCCATTATCACTGTCTTTTACCGACTCAATGAGTTGATGTTCTTGATAGACTTTATGAGATAATCCTCGATCCACATTGGCCATAAAGGATAAGGTTTCGTCAGAAATGCCATAAGAGGTGAAAAATTCAGTCAAAAACTCGCCTAATACTTCACGCTCTTGAGATGTCGTATCCGCACCTTCTAATGCTGATGGTTCATACTGAATTGTGGACTTAATGTTACTGTTAGTTAGGCTCGGATAACCAGTAATAGCAAACCCTTCACCATCTGTTGTGACTGGAATCACCATTTCTATATCATGGCTTGTCACACGTTCTTCCTCTTCCATGACGGTTTCTGTGACCTCTTTTTTGTCCTCGCCTTCTCCTTCTTCTTTCGTGATCTTTTTTTCCACTTCTTCGGTTTCCGTAATATCATAAGCAACTAAATAATGAACATCGGCTTCGTTTTGTCCCGTTCTTTTAATATCTAGTAGCCTAATAGATGTAGCTTTTCGTGAACCTGCAAACTCTGACGTATCTTCTAAACTAGAAACATCAAAGCCACTGACAAAATAACTTTCTAGCTCATCTAATCGCTGCTCTCGCTCTTCTTTATCAGCAGAAATATTCATATACTCACTGACAAAATCTCTTGTATATACGTTTAGTATGGATGATTCAATGAAGTTTCCTGATTGAACGTTGCTTACCTGTTGCTCAATCTCTTCATAGGATGCTTGAACCGTATTTCTAATCGTCTGCACTTTACTAAAATGGATCACATTAAACAGCAACGAGACAATCATGACACCGAACACTAAATAGCTAGCGACTTTTCTTGTTTTCGTTTTAGAAAAGGCGACTTTACGCTGTGATGGAGGGGTACTTGTTTTTGACCCTAACTTGGAACGTTTCTTTTTCTCTTGCATCGCTTTCAGTAGCTTCTTCACTTCTTATCACCGTCCTTATCTAGTCCCACCAACGGATGACGAACATAAACAATTTCCGGTTCTACGTTTTCATCTTTTGCTGCTTTTCGTGTGATTAAAAACTGGCCTGAGCGTAAATCACGTATTTCATCTGGACTAATTTTAAATTTGTTTACTTTACGGACAGTACCAGCGTCACCCATCATATCCGTTCGGTTAATCGGTCCCTTTCCTTCGGTTGTAATCGTCATATCATTATCTTTAAATGTGCCTAATACGTTGGCCCATGTCTCAATTTCATCTGGTAGGTTGGTATGACCAATAGCAAAGGTATTGGTGTTCCCAATCACCCGTCTTGCTAAAGTTGGACTCACATCATCTAAATCAGCCACAAGTTGTGTCGCAATACAACAATGGAACCCTGCCGACCTTGATTTGTTAACCGTATCCACGATCTTATCGTTGGCATATACACTAAATTCATCATAGATGGCGAGCAATGGTTGATCTTTTTGTTTTGTACGATTTCGGTAGGATACCAAGTAATTTAGATCAAGGATAAGAAAACGAGCAATTTTCTTGATATAAGAGTCGTAAATCGTCCCATCAAAGGATACAAATAACGCTTCTTTGTTGTCGCTTAAAGATAAAAGATCCAATCCATCTTCTTTTTCTTCAAATAAATGACCTAGTTCACTATCCAGCAGTAAATGAATTTGTGTTCGGACAGAAGCTGCATTTTCAAACAAGTACATTTCTCCTTCATCCGATGCTTTATATCGACCGAAAATCTTCTCATAGTGTCTCTTGGCACGGTCACTAAGCTCTTTTACAACCTTTTTAGGTTGCTCTTTAACTTTAGTTGATTCTTCTGTTGCAGCTACTTCTGAATCATCAAACATACTTCCAAAACCTTCTTCTACTTTGGTTTCTTCGTCTTCCATTTCTTCGATCACTTCAACTTCTTTTGTGATCACATCATTCATGAGAACTTCGTTAATGTTGGATGGTTCTAAATAAAACGCAAATGTTTGTAAATCTCGTTTGAGGTTATAGTCGTCAATAAATTGGATAATCGCTTGTACCAATGAGGTGGAAATCTCGCTGTAATATTTACTTTCAGTTTCTACTAATTCTCGTAGTTTATCTGTAATAACAGTCGCATTTCCATATTTTAAAGGGTTATATGTGAGGGATTCTTGATCGCTAAATATCTTGAGGTTTTTCCCATATGCATCACAAACAGCTTTGACTTCATCGATGGTTTCAAGTGAGCCTTTTCCATCAATAAAAATCATTGGATAGCCTTTAGCTAACGCATATTCAACATAATTTAGTAGATAGATGGTTTTACCTCCACCTGTTGTAGCAACAACAAAGTGGTGTTGATTGATCTCGGAAAACTTTAAACGATAAGGCTTTCCTCTTTCTGTAATACCTAATAAAACTTCATCAAATTCCCCTTCTTTTCTCCATCTTTCCTGAGTTTTAGCATTAAGCTTATGTCGATTTTTTCTTACCTTTTGATAGACACTAGATTCCTTAAAGCGGTCACGATCATCTTCTTTAGAGCCTAGCTTCTTCTTACGGAAAACTTCGCTATATACATATAATCCAAAGGAGACAACAAGTCCTCCACTGACGTACATGATATAAGATGATCTCGACATCTCTAATGGAGAACCATATAATTCTGTTAGCCATGACATATCAAACGGTAGCTGCCCATACAAACCAAGATAAGCACCTGGATTATTCATAAATCCTAAGACCAGTAAAGCGACCCCAATGATAGCTAAGCTCAAATGGATCTTGGGCTGCTTGATTGCTCTGGCCAAGATATACAGAGGGATGGAGAAAATTAATAAAGGAAAAATGAAAAGCACTGATAATAAAAGAGTAAAACCAATACCTAACTCTTTACCAACGTCTTTTTCATTCTTTTTTTGCAAATGCCATCAGCCTTTCAATTAACTCTAATTGAAGTGCATCTTTCCGAAAATTCTTTTCAATAGCCGCTTTTGTGATCACACTTTTCAAATGCTCATTTTCACATAAATAACGAACCTTTGAATAGCGACCACTTAATATTTCACTGGTATACACTTCAAATTTACGCATCAAGCGTTTATGAGTTTTTTGTGATAATTCGACTTCATGGGCGATTTTTTCCCCACTTTCAATGACAACAAAATCAGGAATACGATCAGGTAACTTTTTTAATTTCGTTGTATCCTGACGATCTGCCTTGGAAAAATTTTGTTCTAAATATTGACTTCTTAATTCTCTCTCTGTGATAAATTCAAATTCTTCACCTTTTTTAACTGCTAATTTTCTTAATGCAAGCAAACAATCATTCATAACGATCTGATGATTTAAATTACTATAATTAATCTTTGTGAATGGCGTTAAGTTACTACCTAAATATTCAACTCCAGAAGGACGCATATAGAGGACCAGTGTACGACCAATTTTTTCTTCTGCTATAAATCCTAATTTTAATAGTTTAGGCTTAGTAGCATAAATCGTGACATAACTTACTTTGCCTTCTAAATACTCTGATAGCTGAGCTGATGTTATTACTCCAAAACGATTGATTGCTGCTAATACACTTTTTTGCTTTTCCGATAAAAGACTAATGTGAATCTCCTCCTATATATCATCTCCTTATCCATTCTAATAGAAATAACCATTCAAATCATCCATATTTTTCACTACCATATTTCCAACTTTCCATTTCCTTTTTCCACCCTCCCCTTTCCTAAATTCTACTCTCTTATTTCCAAACCTTACTTCATTCACTCTTTCTTAACTTCCAACCTATATCTTATCTTTATCTTCCCTTGATCTTCTCTCTTGACCTTTTCTCTACCTCTCTTTAGACCTCTCTCTCTTAATTCTCTACCTCCCTTCTATTACTTAAATAATACTTAAATTAACTTTTTACAATATTATCATAACATACCTATTTTTTCTAACACAACCCACCATATTACCTATTTTATTCCAGCCCCTCCTCCTGTTGTTCTCCTTACCTCATACAAACTGATGTTGTTTGTGTGAGGTAAGGAGATTCATGTAGCGATAGCGGAATGAAAAACAGGAGGAGGGGCGTATTTTATAAAGAAAAATAGGTATTACGACTTAAATTTAAAAATAGGCATGTTTTAAGGTTTATTTAACTATTTTTTAAATAAATAGATAAAAAACATATCCTTATTTCACGGATGATCTTGTTAAAGTTATTTAAGCTAAGTTAGATAGAGAATATATACTTAAGATTTATTATTTTAAGAAATATCCAGTTATTTATGATTTAATTTCAAGCTTTTTATTACCTTCTTTTATATGAACTTACGTTCTATTTTTTACTGTTATTTCTTGCTGGATATCCCCAGTTATTTAAAGAGAAGTAGATATTTATTATTATCGATCTTCATTATAATTACCAGACATAGTGTTTAATTATTTAAGCTTTATTGTAGTTGGCTTGCCACATATTTTATATTTTTACTATTTTATATTTTAAGTTTTAATCTGTATCTATAATTAAATAATCCTTATATTTATAATAGCTGTTTCTTAGCTAACACATGCAATGAATAAAGTCTTTTTCATCTTATATCGCTTTAAAACTCTATCATTTTTTTATCTTTTTTTGTTTTGCTCTTGTGTTTTTGAGGATTTTCAATCAGGCAATGCAAGAGGTTGGAAACGGCTGGAAACAGATTTCGCCCCTATACACAGGCAAAAATAAGAAACTAGTTAAGCTGTGTATAGAGGCAAAGTGTTAGTGGTATGGTATGTAGTTAGCTAATCAGGCGTAGCTGTCAGCTGGTATCCGTATGTATAACCCTTCCTGACTTCCGATCTCTCGACCGTTCCAAGCTTTCTACATACAAAATCGCCCCTGCATGCGTATATCTACTTGGAAACCCTAGCACCGTAATGCTAACGATTACCGCCCGAACCGTTTGCTTTCGCTGGCCGTCCGCGCCTAGACCACCACGCGGTAGGAAGGTACTCCGCTTTTATGTGATGCGCTAGAGTTATTGCAGCGGCTCCAGCTGACCTGTTCAAGGTTTGTTTTTCGACGTGTGTTAGGCATTCCACGTCGCGAAAAACAAAAAAGCATATTCTTCTAACCCCATCCTCATTCAAAAAAGTAGGTTAAAAGAATATGCTCGAAAAAACGCAAAATATCCCAGTGAAAAAGACTTGATATATAGATCAAGAAGCGTTAAAATGAACACATACAATTAACCTGTTGTTGAGGAACAGGTTAGCAAGAAGTCATTTCCAGCGAAGCTTATCAGGTTTGCCGACCTTATAAGTGGAGGAAATGGCTTTTTTGTTTCCGTTCTATTAAGTTATCTATTATTCTATACATAAATGTCTAAACAATCAATAAAATAATTGAAGATACTTTACTGAAACTAATGATTGCTAGTTTCATAGGGTTGATAATTTAGGGATCACCTGCAGGCTATTGCAACTATTTATCCTAAACCACAAGTAAAACGCTTCTCATTGGACTTTTTGTCTCTGTATGGGATTATTTGATAGATAGCAAGAGGAATTCCTACTCATGGCCATTAAAACTTCTTAGAAGCAAATTTTGAGAGCTATTAGTTTTCTTCTGTTAGTACTCTGCTAGAAAGCTCATCAAACAAGCACCCTAGAACCTGTCTATCCTTTCTTAAATAACTTCGAAAAAAAACTGCGACCTTCTTCTTCCTTGGCACTTTGCAGCAACCTTACCTCTTTTACAACGTCTTTATTTTTTTCTTCTAACTTTTGTTCAAAGTAAACCCTCTGATCTTCTATTTGTTTTACATGTCTTTCTTCTTGAGCATCCAGCTTTTCTGTTAACTTCCTTACTGTTTCAGTCAATAAATCAATCGTATACTTTTGATCTTCTTGATTCTCTAGCATTTTATCGAGCTTTTTTTCTATGTTTGACTTCACTGCATCTTCTCGCTGCATTTGATTAAGTTGCGGATTAAGTTGCGGTGCATCACCATTGAGCCATTGCCTTACTTGCTTGTAGGACCAATTTTGGTCTTTTATTTTCAGCTTGATATTAATCAACAAGTTAATATCTTCCTCGGTGTACCTTCTATGTCCTCCATCAGTACGCTCGATCTGTAAGTTAAATTCTTTTTCATAAAGCCTTAACAAATCATTCGTCAATCCAGTTTTATCACGTGTTTCCTTCATAGAGTAAACTTCGTTTTTATTCATTATTTCAACTCCAGATTTTAAATACTAGAATAAGACTAAAACTCTGCTATATCAACTTAATTTTAAATACTAGAACTAGAATATTCAAGGTTTAAAACTAGTTTTCAACTCTAAGTAATATTCTATAATCGCCCTTTATCTTCTTAAATGATTAATTATAAATGTTTGCTCAACGATCTCGCGTTTTAATTTAAACACACTTACTGAAGATATCAAATCTAAATTAGTAAATCCAGCTCTTTCGCGTACTTCCTTCATAGAAGAAACTTCGTTTTTATCCATTATTGTAACTTTATATTATAAATACTAGAACAAGACCAAACTCTGTTATATCAACTTAATTTAAAATACTAGAACTAGAATACTCAAGTTTTGAAACTAGCATTCAACTCTAAGTAATATTCTAGATTCTCCTTTTAATCTCCTTTAAAAGTCATTTATGAATGTTCGCTAAGTTATATCGTATTAAAATAAAACTACCCATTACGAATTTACATGTATTTAACATGTAAATTAAAGATAATTAATTATATCTATCGAGTAAAACCACGTAAATAACATGTAATATACATGGTTTACTAACTCACCCTAATTGAACACACGTAAAATACATGTATTTTACGTGTGTTCAATTGACACCTATAAATTTTACATGTATAATACATGTAATAATGAGATATCATAATAATAAGGAGATGAATAGCATGATTATTTTTGGAATGGACTTAGGTAATAAGCAAACAAAACTTTTTTCAGCTAAGACAGAGGAGAAAGTAATTCCATCACATTTTCTTTATCATGATGATTTAGGTAATGAAAGAACCTCCATATTCAACAGCAATATAGATATACATAAATATAAAGTGAACTTTGACGATGAGCCTTATGCTTGGGGTAAAGATCTTCATAAGCTACACATGGAAGATAAATTTTTAGATACGATCAGTTTTGAGAAGAGATATGAAACAGAAGAATTTAAATTACTAGCAAACTTTGCACTTGCTGAGCTAGCTAGTGACTTTGGAGATCAAGCAACATCAAATGTTTTACCTGTTACAGTCGTCACGGGTGTCCCTAGTGACGATTTTAACGAAACAGACGTCCAAAGTATCATGAAAGTGTTACAAGGCGATCATACCATTAAACGTGATGAGAAAGACTACATTGTCAGAGTAGAGGATGTCCATGTCATTCCTCAAAGTGTCGGATCAGTTTACAACGAACTCATTGACTCAAACGGTTATATGATTGAAGAAAATGAATCGTATTTAGAAGAAGAAATTGTAGTAGTAGATATTGGTGGTGGAACAGTTTTAATTGATGTATTAAAAAATATGAACCTAGTAAATCAAACACAATTCCCAACGGGAATCCATGAGCTGTACGATCAGATCGTAACAGCTGCAAAAGAGAACCCTAACAACAGTCGTATTACTACGTACGATGTAGAACAAATTCTTAGAAACGGTAGTGACGAAAAAGGGTACTATTTTAAGCCGAATAAAGATCAATCAAATTCAATTACTGAGATTGTTGTAAACACTCGTAAAAAGTACACGAGAGAACTGGTTAATAAGATTAACCGAACAATAAAGCAATCTCATAGTATTGATACCATGCTCTTTACTGGTGGTGGTGCTAACTTGATTGATCAGGCCAAAGTACAAGAACGTTATAAACGAGCAATCTTCGTTGAAAATAGTGAGACAGCAAATGTCACGGGATTCTACAAATACGGAAAAGCTATTGAGCTTGAAAACTCTGACGCACATAAGGAAGTCGCTACAACGGAGGAATAAACGATGTCACGTCATAAAAATAAAGTAAAAGTTGAAGTGTTGTTTGATAAGGAGAAAGATGCTGAAATCATTGAATACATGGAACGAAATGTTACCACCAAAGCAGGCTTTATCCGTCAAATTGTAAAAGAGTATGTTCATAACCACACCATCAACAAAGAACGTTCTTTTAGTGAACAAAAAAAAGAAGCGGGACCTGAACCCGAAATTGAAATCAAACAAGAAACAGCATCGCAACAAAAGGAGAAAGCCAAGCCTAAAAAGAAAATGCCAAGCTTTGGTCAATCTTTCAGTGCAACAAATCTTTTAGATCAGGAAAATAAATAAAAGTTATAATTACGTGAAATTAAAAACCACCTGCCTTGGTAGGTGGTTTTTAACGTTATGTTCAGATCTCATACCAAGCTCACTTATCATATGAAACTTCTGCATTAGAGGGTTTTAACTCTTTTTATAGAATATCTTTATCATCATAATGAATGGAGTGTAAAACAATGAATAACCCCCTCTTAGTGCAACAAGCTTACGTATTACTTTACGAGATGGAAAATCACTTAAGAGAGGTGATTGCTGCTCAATTAAAAAGCCATTACGGCACCTATTGGGAGATATATCTTGATGAAAAACGTCCTCTCTATAAAGCTACCTTGACTGATCTCGTTTCCTACTTCGGTAAGTACCCTTCAGTTTTAACCCAAGTGGATCCCTCAAAGCGTAAAGAACTCTATAAATTAGAGCCTATAAGACTTAAAATTATACGTACACAAGAGATCACAATGGATGAATATAATCTTTTTAATAAAGAACATTCCTTTGTAATCAGCCAAACCATTAAACCAGTGAAACAAGATCGCACCTTTCTTAACAGTCCTTTTTAAGGACAGTTTCTTCTGCTCAATCTTCGGTATTTAATTAATCTTATTCTGATCAACCCAATCGGTTAATTTTCCAGCGCTATTCTTCAATTCAAATAGTAACCATGAGACAAAATCACCCCATGTGAACTCTTCATATGGATTGTTTTGGCTAATAAATCTCATAATTTTTTTAAGTTCTACTAATCGCCTTTTATCTAATTTTGCTCGTATCGTTCTCTGGAGGTAACGATCTATGAAATTACTATTACGAATACTGGCATCTATGATAATGGCGGTTGCTCTTGAAGGGGTTACATCTAAGGCAAAGGCTAATTGTTTGATGGATTCAAAGTCATGCTGCTGAAAGCGAATGGAAAGACGCCCCTTAACTCCTGATAGTTGATCTTTCTGTTTTGAGTCACGTTCCAGATCACCAACATATAAAGTACGACCTTGCAAAAAATCTCTTCGGAAATCGTTAGACAAGTATTCGATTACTTTTTTCGATTCCAAACCTGATACCACGATAGCTTCCGCAACATCTTTCACTGGCTGATCAGTGATATAAGAAAGGGCATAAATAGCATCTTTTAAACTGTGATGAACGGTTGGTTTGATCTCCATTTTTTTATCTGATCTCACTTTTCTTTTCTTCTTTTCTTCTATCTTCCCCATCGCTTTCACCCTCCATTTTTAAACTTTATGTCTGCGACACTGTCATTTTGTAGTAGACTTAATTTCATTTATATGGAGTGGGGGAGAACCTTATGTATAAAATCTCTAAGTCTAGGACACAATGATTCTATACAATAAATTGAGAGAGGAAGATGATTAAAAATGACTAAAGAGGAAGCTAAAAAAATTGCAGCTAATATTTTAAAAAGACGAGATCAACATTTTTCTGCAAAACAAAAACCTAAAAAGAAATCTGTTAAATAAAATAGCTTAAGCTAAAAAGACAACCGTTTAAGGTTGCCTCTTTTACTTGGTGTTGAATACAATTGATTTTGAAACTCGTTACTGATTAATTATCTTCCCTTTATAAAAAATAACTACATTTCTATAATCGTTCTTTAACAAAAGCACCCGTTAGCTTAATAAACGATTAATATAAAACGTAGAGAGTTTCTCTCTATCACTTCATTCTGTTATTCTTTGGCAGTCAGTAACAACAAAACCTAATTCATAATTATGACGGAATGTAATTTGGAATCTCTCCGCTTTCTTTTCTGCCGTATCTCCAATCACTCGATAAACGCTTGCTATCACATCTAATTCAGAAAAACCCCCATCGATAGTTCTCATATCTGTTATTTTAAATGGGTCGATATAATAAACGTTTTGTTTACCCAGTTTCAAATAATTCTTTTCTTGGAGGGCAAATAACGTCCTTCTTTGTAATTCAGTAGTTAGCATACGCTCCAACTTACCTTCACGTGTCGTTGGCTCGTCCCACAATGCAACCCATTCAATTAAGTCTTTCCCTTGATTGGCTTGGTCTTGTAGATTCTTATTTACTTGGTCAGACATAGCTATTACCGATTGAACTGGCGTATTATAGCTTACTATACATATCGCTAACAATAATGTAGTAACCAATTTTTTCATATTATCACCTCAGTTTAGTTTCACAAATTAAACTGAGTCTTATTCAAGTATTCTGCCCTTATAGTTGAAGAAGCGTCAGCCCTGTTTCGCTAACGCACCCGTTAGTTGAAGAAGTTCACCTCAATTTTCACTGAAATACATATCTGCATAATACTCGATTTCGGTGTCTTTTCGTATGATGGTAACCATTTCTTCAATCCCTTTAGAAGACAGTATCCCTATTTCATTGAAATGATTAGCAAAATTGGCTGCTAACTGTTTAATATCAAGAACTGGATTGTGAAGAAGAACAATCAACTTTTGTTCAATGAAGTGTTCATTTCCCTTTGTATTCTCATAAAGATAGTTCAAAGCGAGGGTAATCTCTTGTTCGTTAGTAGTTGATAAGGCTGTATCAAGCTCATCGGGAGTCCAATGTCTAACGTCTTGTTCAAAATAGGTATCTTCAAGTTCTGTTTCTTCTACGTATAATCCATTTAAGAATGTTTCAAAATTAGGAGCTAATTCAATAATCTGTTCAAATTCTACATCAATGTATATAACTGGAGGTTCTTCTTTTTTATTTCTGTAATCAAATGCAACCCATGAATGCCCACTTCCTGAAACTAAAACAATATTTCTCGGTAATCCCCATTCGTGTATTAAGTATTCACTTTCTAATATACCGTTCTCTTCACCTATACCTAAAATATGGTCTACATTAATATGGTCATCTGCCCAAGATGTTGGGACATTAGAAGGGTACGAATCATAGTTAATATATCCACCATTCTGTTCTTTAAGTAGATTAATATAGGATGTAGGCAACTTTACTTTAAGTTTTTCTTCTGCTTTTTCTACTACTTTATCTGTTAAAGGTGCCAACTTATAATATTCATCATCTTCTTGCCATATAATTTTCACCACTGCATTACTCCCTCTAAAATGTAATTAAACACCTTTTATCGATTATTTGACAATTCTTCCTCAACTTTCCTGCTTCAGTTAGTGAAAAAGCGACTACCCTTGTTCAGCAATCGCACCCAATAGTTGAATAAGAATTCACTCTATATACTCAATTAAATGCCCTGGTACTGTTTCAAAAATTACAATTTGAGGGTTCTTAAATGGTTTGTGTTCCAAATACTCATCGATTGTAGTCATACTATCCCAATACTGTTTGATTAAATCTTCCTTTGAAGGTAGTCCTTCAACAAAACGCCCTCTGCCACCATCATATATATCTTCAATATGAGCAAATAAATCACTAGATATGTCAAAATTAAAAACTAGAATCCTCTCACTAAATACGGGAAATCTAAAGTAAGGCTTGTCAGGTGGTTCAAACTCGGCACCGAAACTATTTTTAAAATCAATCCATTTTGGTGAGTTTTTCGGTCTGAAATGGTCGGTTAATTCTGGAAAAAATCCACCACCGTTACCATACCATCTTGTTGCTGTTTTACCGCTTAATCCTTCATTTAATACATTTTGCGGGTTTTTATATATGTCACTATCCTTTTCACCAATTACCATATGGTATAAATACAAATTATTGTCCCCTCCCCGTAAAACACAAATCTTTTTTTATTATTCTTAAACTATTTCAATAAAAAGAAGCCATTCCCCTTCTTGAAGAATAGCTCCCGTTAGTTGAAGAACGGATTGCGATGGATTATTTGCTATATTCAATTAATTTATAATACTTCTTCTATTATTTTTTCAACCCATTGGGGATCATCATCAATATCTAGCTTCTTACTTAATGAACTGTGTATTCTTTTAAATTCTGGTATCATGAGTTTATATGCATTTATAATAGAAATGTGGTCTCGATTACAATCCCAGCTTATAAGCAGGGTTTGTTGCCAATCTTCAAGTTTAGAACGTTCACCTTCATATTTGGACCAACTACCAGGGTCATTTGGTAAAAACCCTTTTTCCATGTACCATCCAGTAACAATCGACCAACGCATCCAATCAATATTTTGAACAGCATAGTATGTTTCGTTTCG
>NZ_JBLWFS010000031.1:0-40818 GCF_048323755.1 Alkalihalobacterium sp. APHAB7 | reverse complement strand
TTGTAAATCCGCACGATATTACCCTATATGGGTTATTCACACAATTACTACCAACATATAATTTTTCAGTAGATCCTACAGTTCCTTTTATACCACCAGCCCCGACAGCAAACGAGGATCTTCTTACCAAGCCCTCAGCCCAACGTAATTACCGAGACGTTTATCAACAGGCATTACAACCTACATTAGATACACCTTTCTACAGGCAGCTATACTATTCACTTCATAAGCAGGTGGATGATGAAATGTATAAAGTGTTTACAGCACTTAAACAATCTATTTTCTATGAAAATACAATTGTGGTATTTACTGCAGACCATGGCAGTTTAGTTGGGGCCCATGGAGGGTTGTTTCAAAAATGGCATAATGCCTATGAGGAAGCACTTCATGTTCCACTCATTATTCACAGTCCTAAATACTTTGCTGACTGTAAACAAACGGATATGCTAACAAGTCATGTGGACATTGTTCCTACTTTATTAGGACTAGCGGACATTGATGTTCAAGAAGTCCAAGAAAAATTGAAAACAGATCATACAGAGGTCCATCCCTTAGTAGGTCGTGACCTAACTTCGTTAATTAATGGAAGTTCATATTTTACTCGAGGTGATGAGGCTCTTTACTTTATGACAGATGATGAATTTTCCAAAGGTTTAAATCAATACACCCTAACTGGCCAACCATATGAAGCAGTTAGACAGCCTAATCATTTGGAAACTGTCATCGTCAAACTACCAACAGGAGAAAATAACTCAAAGGAAATTTGGAAGTTTACTCGGTATTTCGATAATCCACAATTTTGGAGTGATCCAGGCGTTGAAGATGTTGAAACTACCCAGAAGAAAGCCACAGATATTTCTGAGGATCTTCAGGCTGCTATTTGTATCACAACCACTAAATCTCAGCCAGTGCCTGATCAATTCGAGTTATACAATATAACGCGGGATCCGTTTGAGGAAATAAACCTTGCACACCCTATACATGAAACACCTGAATCAAAAATGATTCAAAAACTTCTAACAGGTATTCTTCAAGAACAACGCAAACAAAAAAGACTCACTCCTTCATGTGGTTAATTACATGGGAAATGTGCTTGACCTCCAGCGCTGTAGTGCATTACTTCATTGGGTATCAGGTACCTTTTTCCCACCAAATCATAGATTAGCTAAATGCCAGAAACAATTGCTATCCGTCCAGAAATCATAGTTTTGAGAATCAAGATGCTATTAAAAAATTGATTGACTTTCAATAAGATCTGCCTTCTGCAAACGGTCCAGGTTAACTCTTGGATTACGTTGTTGAATCATACTACGCATTAAATAAAGTGAGATTTGGAATAACCTAATGAGTTTTAAAATGGATATTTATGTTAAAATATAATGGACTTTGTGAAATATTGTACTTAAAGTAACGAAGCAGGTTTGTGCAATAAGAAACAGATTATATATAAAGCTATTGAGTAAATTAGATTAAGAGAAAAAGTAAGGGAGAAAAAGAAAATATGTGGGAGAAGATGTTTATTGATACAGATAGAGGGAAATTTGAATTGTTTGTATCAGGTAACGGTGAACCTTTGTGCGTAACTCATTTATATAGTGCTTTTGATCAGCGTGGTAATACTTTTGCGAATCCATTTACATCATTCTATCGAGTTTACTTAATCAATCTACGTGGATGTGGTAATTCTGTCGAAGCAAAAACAGAAGAACAGTTTAGTATGTATAACTCGGTGAAGGATTTAGAAGCAATTAGAATTGCTTTAGGTTATGAGAAGTGGGGTTTTGCCGGACATTCAACAGGGGGAATGCTCGCTCTTAAATATTCTATAATGGCACCATCTTCACTAACAAAGATTGTTGCGGGCGGAGCGTCAGCAAGTAAAGAATATAGTTCAGATGTAGATTGTATATATTGTAATAAAAATCAAAACTACCCTCGTGTAATGCAGATTATTAAGCAATTAAATGATTTAACAACTACCATAGATACTCGAAAGCAGTTAAGTTATGAATGGAGTAAAATGTCTTTTTATTCTGAAGATAAACTTAAACAGGCCTTAGAATTACCCAATAGTGGTAAGACAGTAGGTGCCCGTTTAGAATATTTTATAAATACAGAAAACCCAAAATTTGATTTGAGAGAATCCCTAGTTAACGTATCAATTCCAAGTTATATTTATGCGGGCAAATACGATGCACAATGTCCCTATAAATATGGAGTAGAGATTGCCAAATTAATACCAGGTGCAAAATTTACTACTTTTGAAAGAAGTAATCACAATCCTTTTGTTGAGGAGATAGGTAAATTCAAAGAGTTTGTTAAGTCAACTTTATAGTTTCATGAACTGACGGGATGCGATAGCGTAACAACGAATATCGCTGTTCTGCTAACGAGCAGGATAGTTGAACAAGCATAGCATTAATAAAACAGCAATAAAATAATGGTAATTTTAAGGGGGAAGATGTGAAGTTTTGAGTAAGAAAAAGAGGATTTTTCTTCTAATAAGTTTAATTATTTTCTTTCTACTGTGTTTAATACTATTTAGATCGTCCTTTATTACTTCAGTCATCATAAAAGCTTATGAAAAAAACCTTGAAACAGAGGAAGTCGGAAATATTGTTTTTCAATACAAAGAGAATGAACAAGAAACAATTAACTTACTAATAGATAAGGTGTCAGAGATAAACAACTTAGGTGATGAGTGGTTCGGTGGATCAAACAACTCTACTTTAACTGTTTTTTTACCAAAAGCAGACTCTATTCTTGAGAAGATGCTAGGAAAGTCTAACGCCATATTCTTACAAAATAAAAATATAGCCATAATTAATAGTAAATTAACTGAAAATGAAATATTACACGCCTTAACCCATGAATATGCTCATTTTCATATGATGACTAATATGATTGAATTGCAAATGGAAGTTACTGATATTCCAGAATGGTTTCATGAAGGTGTAGCAGAAGCTTTTGCTCACCGTTTTGCTCCTGTCCCCTTTAACCAATCAATTAATCAATGGAATGTCATTCCTTTTTCGGAAATGAAAATTAGAAGAGGGCACGATTATTCTAGTATCGGCGAATGGTATATTATGAGTCAGTTTACAGTAGAGAGACTAATAAAAGATTATGGTGAAGGTGTAATATTAAATTTAATTCATTCTACTATGGAAACAGAAAGCTTCTCTCTTGGATTTTTCGAAACAACAGGAGAACCACTAGAAACATATCACAAAATCCTGAACCCAGATAATGAATTTATTAATCAAGTAATGCACCAAGCTCAGGAAAAAGATAATCTAATTAATTTAAAACAGTCGCTACTTGATTACGATAATGTTAATGGTCCTTATTATTATCAGGCAGATTTTGTTTACCATATTTTAGAATCGATCTACGTAGAGGAGCAAGACTGGGAAAAAGCTCTTAGTATATTAAAGAAACGGATGTATTACAATCACTCTAGTTGGATGTGGAGTAGTGCTTCTGAATACGCTCTAAAATTAAATGATAAAGAAAAAGCATTCTATTTTGCAGAAAGAGCAAAGGAAATATCTGAACAAGGAGACAGTCATTTTGATAAAATATTTAATTCCGAATAGTTAATGATTACTGTAATTCAAGACATAAGAAAAGTGATAGCTTATATTATTTATGGGTTTAAATGGTCTATTAAGGTAACGGAAGCAAGAGCGGAACAAGGAGTTGTCGATGCGGCACCTCCTATTGTTTATTGTGTTAACGAAGCAGATTAGTTAGCAGTTAGGGACGCTACTTTTATTAAATAAAAATAAAATTTATATTAAAATTAAAATTGTGATAATAAGATTATAATAATTAAATTAAAAACATTAAGGTGTTGAAAAGAATGTTGGGTATTATATTTCGAGGCATGGCGGTTGGAATAACAGAAACCGTTCCTGGTATTAGTGGCAGTACAGTTGCTATGATTTTAGGAATTTATGAACGACTAATATATTCGTTAAGTATTTTGACAACAAAACATAGAAGAGAGGCTTTACCTTTTCTATTTACATTTGGGACAGGTATGGTCATTGGATTTGCTATTTCTATCTTTATTATCAATTATTTATTAAGTTACTATCGCACACCAACGCTTATGTTTTTTATTGGTATTATTGTAGGCTTCTTGCCCTACCTTTGGAAAGAAACACTCAATCATTCTAAAAACAAAATTAAATTAAAACATTACATAATCATGTTCTTGTTTTTAAGCATTGTAGTAGTCAGTCAACCTTTAAGCGGCATAAATCAAATGGATTTAAATAATTTAGCTATTGCCGACTATATATTCTTGGCCGTTGCAGGGTTTATTGCAAGTACCGCTCTTGTTCTCCCAGGAATAAGTGGTGCTTTAATACTGATTATATTAGGTATATATGATATTGCAACAGCATCATTAATGTCCTTTGATTTGCCGATCATTTTAGCGATTGGTTCAGGTATAGTATTAGGAGTTCTTTTGACGAGTAGGCTTATTCGGTACTTATTAACAAATTATACGGTAGAAACCTATGCAGCGATGATTGGGTTAGTTAGTGGTTCAATTTATGCGCTTTGGTATCATTTAGATAGTATAGTTAGCACTTCAATTATCGTAGTGTCATTGATAACATTTTTTGGTGGTATTGCTTTTATAATTACTTTAAAGCAAACTCAAAACAATAAATTTTAGTAGTGTTACTATTTTAGGGATTAGATATTTAGTATGTGAAAAAATACACTTCAACAAACGAGGAGCGTTAGCTGAATAACTGCTATCGCTGTTCCGCTAACGAAGCAGAATTAGTGGAACAAGATGAATTAACTGGGAGGTAAAAATGAATTGTGTCAAAGTAAGTGTTCTTATAAGCATAATGTTATTTTTTCTGATGGGTTGTTCCGAAAAACAAATTAGTTTTGAAGAGCGTATCGAACATCAAATTCAGCATGCTTCTTCAGAATCAATTATTCACTACGAGGTTAAAGGTAATTACGTCTATGCTTTCTATACTGACCATGAAATGTTAAGATACCAAGCATTTAAGTTATCAGGTAAAAGTATAGACTGGGTAGATGGATCTGGAGGTTCTGATATAAAAAAGGGAGGCTTTTCAGCATCAAATAATCATGATATTCCCTTTTCCTTTTCTTACTTCACAAGTAATAATCCAGATGTAAAAGACGTGTTAGTTCATGGACAGGAAGCTAAATATATAAGGGTAAATGATACCATTTCTTTTTGGATTGCATTTACAGAAACCACGTTTGAACGAGGAGATTTTGTTGCATTATCTTATGAAGGTGATGAAGTTGATTTAGTAATACATGAATAGTAATTTGTATCTTATTCAAGTAACCCTATATTACTAACGGAAGTTTTAGTGGAAATACGGGTTGTAATTGCTACGGCCCATTTTTTACGCTCTTTATTATGGAAAAATGTATTAAACAGAGGAGTAGATTTGTTGAGCAAGGGACATTTACTAACAATTAGTGGGGGAAGGAATGGATAAAGAGATTACAATTGAAGAGTACAATCCAAATTGGACAAAACAATTTGAAAATGAAAAAGTGAGACTAAAAGAAATACTATCAGACAAGGTTATATCTATTGAACACATAGGAAGTACATCTGTTGAAGGGTTAGGGGCTAAACCTATTTTAGATATTGCTATTGGAGTAAATGACTTGGAGGTAATTAACAAAATCATTTTGCCTTTGAAACAAATAGGATATGGATTTGTTTATCATAAAGAATTTCCTGAAAGACGCTTCTTTAGAAAGGGAGAATGGAGGGCCGGTACACATCATTTGCATTTTTATCATTTTGAAGGAGAACACTGTAACAATCAAATTTTGTTCAGAGATTATTTAAGAAGTAATCCTGATGTTTCAAAAGAATATCATCATTTAAAGGTGAATTTAGCTGAAAAGTTTCGATTTGATAGAGTTTTATATACTAAAAATAAGGCTTCCTTTATCCATAGTGTACTACAAAAAGCTAAGAAAGAAGAATAATTATTTTAAATCTTTATTGTGCTAACGGAAGCTTCCTTTAACAAGGGGTGCTTTTTACTATATCAACTAAAAGGAAAATAATGTTAAACTAAAGAGCAGATTAGTTTAAGAGACGGTGTAATTTTCACCCAATTTATACGGAGGTTACTATGAAAAGAATTATTTTTTGTTTGCTTTTACTAGGAATGTTTGTAGGATGTTCTGAAAAAACAGAAACAGTAGAAAAAGAGGGATGGGAAGTAAGTTCAACTTTTAATATTCCTGTTACATTTGGAGATGGAACAGAAGGAGAATATGTTTTGGTTGGAGAGGAAGGAAGGATTGGTTTATTAATTGGCTCTGGTAAAAAGGGAGAAGCAGAAGCTCACCCAACTATTGAAGGGGAAGTTTATAAATATATGTGGCATTTCTGGGGAGAAAGAGAAGAATTGAAAGGAGCATTAAGAGTTGTTGGGATTAACGAAAAAGGAGAAGAGCATAAAGTCTTAATGGAGTCTAACAACAAAGTATGGGAGTACCGAGATATGGGGATTGTTCCTAATAATGGTGCTGATTCGCATATTCCATCAAATATTGAATTTCCAACAGCGGGATTATGGAAGCTAAATGTTTATATTGGTGATGAAATATTTGGCGAAATTATTATTGATGTTGAAGAAAGCTAAGTTCTTATTCAACTAAAGGAAGCTTTTGTTCAACAAGAGTTATCATTTATAAATGATCTTTGTTACGCAGTACAAAGATTATTTCATGCAATCCCTAAAAAGAACAGGTAGTTAGAACATAATGACCTAGTACCCGTTAAATTAACGTTCTGTTTCATTTTGTAATAGCTCATGTTATAATGAGAAGCTTAGGAAATTAGACTTTTGCTCATAATTGAACGGATGCTAAGATAAGCGTCCGCCTAGAGATAAAATACAGAGGTGTAAGAAAATGAATAAACGATGGACAATCGGTAAGATTAAAGAATTTGTTGAGAACAATTCGGAAAGTAAGTTGCTAACGACGGAATACCTTGGTTTTTCACAAAAGTTACTATTCAAATGTGCATGTGGTAGCAATTTTGAAAAGACATTTACGAAATTTAAAAATAATAACCAACGTAAATGTGACGTGTGCCAACCAGCAAAAGCATCACGCTAGACGTATAGCAAATAAACGAAGTGCTAGTTTCTATTCAATAGAAGTTGGCGCTATTTTTTTATTTCGTTAAGAGAAAGAGAACTTTTAAGATTTCTTTATTTTGTTGTGGCTAACTTAAGGAGGATGTTAATTACATCCTTTATAAACTTAAGGCTTGTAGATGAATTTAGATTATCTGTTCACCCTATTATTTTGGGAAAGGGAAAACCCTTGTTTATTGACATTAAGCAAAGGGTCAATCTAAACCTGGTTGAAACAAAAAGGTTTTCCACTGGTGTAGTTCAACTATGTTATCAGCTTAATGATTTTAATCAGTGATAATAGTGTTCTTATTGTGTGCCAAAAGTAAGGTAGCTGTGACAAAGTATCATGAAAAACAGAAGCCTGCTAAATCTGATAAAAAGCAGCAGCTTGAAAAATTACGTGCGGAGTATTTGAAAAAGAAGCATAAACAAACAGATAAATAATTTGAATGAATAAAATGCCTGTTCGATTGTATTTTGCAATCCGAACAGGCATTTATTTTATATAAATCTAAAGCAAAGGGGACGGTTCTTCTCTTGTCTATATTGTTTCTCTAAACGAAAGAAGCTCTAGAACCGTCCCTGCATCTTCCTTATTTGCACTGTCTGACAGGGGACAGTTTCAGAGTAAATGCCTTTAGATCTTTAATTTTTTACCGTTAAACGTTGTGAGAGTAAAACCCTTAAAATCCTCATTATACGTTTTCTTGTAATCACGAAGGATTCCGACCGCTATTGCTTCTCCAAGTTTTAAACCATTAATACCGCTCGTACGGAAATGTACGCCAGCAGCATCCTTCCTATTGAAATATTATAAGCCAGTTTATTTAACTCTCCTCCAATAGTAAGAGTACCTTTCATAAGGCGTTAAAGATAGCCCATCACTGCTTGCTACGACAGGATCAGGAATAACAAAACTTTCATTAAAAAATGCTTTTAGCATTGTGACCGTTGCCCCAATAAAACTAGAATGGCCTGCTGGATAGGAAGGATGGGTAGGACTGCCTTCCGGATATGCCTGTGGCAGCAGGTATGTGCCATATTTTTCGAAAATTAACGCTAATGCTTCGGAATTAAGAACCTCGGGATGGATAGGGTAATCAGCAGCACCCGTTAGTTTGTTATGAATACGTCCGCCGAATGCCTCTGGACGAAGACGCCGGTGGACAAGCCATTTTTGAAACCATGCTGCTAGTAAAGCTGGCCGAGCAGCTCTCGACACGAAATCTACAGCGTGTGGTGCACCAAATGTGGCAAATCCAACTTGGGTGTCAGAATCAAGGTAAGGAATATTTGGATCTATGACTTCAGGACCATACTTGAGCAAGATAAAAAAAGCCCCTAATGCACTTCTACAGAAGAAGAACTAAGAAGACAATATGATGCGATGGTCGAGCAGCAAATTGAAAATAATAAACAACGTGCGTTAAATAGCTTCGTTAAAAGTTTAGGGTGGATTATTATTCCTCTTCCTATCTTTATATTGTTCCAACGAAGATTAGCCAAGAGAAAGGAAGTAAATATATATAATAGAGAAACTATGAATATATGAAATGAAATACTTGAAACACACCAATTAGCACAATGATTGGTGTGTTTTTTTATTGCTGTATCCGAGTAACGGGGTCAGCTATTAGAGAGGAATTTATAAATATCAATAAAACCATAAAACCGTCAACACACTGTTTGATTAGGTTTATCCATTACCATTAATTAAAATTAAATTGTTTATGTTTTAAAGTTATATACCAATCAATAGAGGGCTATACGAATAAATCACCATTTTTTGTAAATGATATAACAAAAGGTCGATACTAAGTAGTTAAGGAAGTTATCAAACGTGAAAAATTTTAACCCTACTAATACGGAAAGACGTTTTAAAGCCCACGTTAGTGCTATTGGAACAACACAATTACATTTACGAAATCCATACATCATTGCTTGGTGGTCAGCAGCATTTCCTGGTTTTGGTCACCTTCTTTTATCTAAATACCTTAGGGGGTATGCCTTATTTCTTTGGGAAATTGTCGTTAATAACATGGCAAATATCAATCTTGCTATAGTCTATTCTTTTACTGGTAACATTAATATGGCAAAGGAAGTATTAGAACCGAGATGGATGCTCCTCTATCTCCCTGTTTACTTTTTCGGAATATGGGATAGTTACCGCACTACTGTTGATATGAACAAAGTATTTATCTTAGCCGAACGGGAAAATGCTGATTTTGCCTCTTACAATATTGGAGCTGTAGAAATAAATTATTTAGACAAAAGAAGACCTATTATGGCAGTATTATGGTCAATGTTTACCCCAGGTTTGGGACAACTGTATATTCATCGAGTTTTAACAGCAGCTTTCACTATGATTTTTATGATTGTATTTGTGTACTATTCAAATGTACTTGTTGCTATCCATTATCTTTTCATAGGAGAGATTGGACAAGCAACAGCAGTCTTAGACCCTCAATGGTTTTTATTTATTCCTTCGCACTTTGGCTTTGGAGTTTATGATTCATATGTGAATACCGTTGAAAACAATAAACTCTTTGAAAGTGAACAAAGGAAATTTTTAAAGAAGAAATATCAACACTTTCGAGTGAAAATTCCCCAAAAAGAATGAGGTGAGAGTATTGCAAGTCTTTTCAACCTTTGAACATTCCACTTATATTGAATTAGCAATTACATCCCTAGAAAAAGCCGGAATAAAGAATGAGCATATTCTCGCAGTCCCGCTCATTAATCGAGTGGAAGAAAGGAGATTGTTTGACACCCTTCACCGAGCCGATGGTGTTAGTATGTTTGATAAAGGTGCCGCAATTGGGACGGCATTTTCTGTTATTGGGGCAAGTATTGGTTTTGTATTGGAGTGGGGTCCAATATACTGGGGATTAATCGGTGGAGCCGTAGGGTTCGTTATTGGATTTATTATTGATTACATTATTTTTAAAGTTGTACATAAAAGAAGGAGAGTTCTAAAAGGAAAAAAGGCAGATGTTGTTTTAGTTGTAGAATGTCCTTCTGAACTTGTCGAGAAAGTTGAAGAGGTGCTTTGGGAACACCTTGCTTTGGGTGTAGCTAAAGTAGAAGACTAACTTGCTTCGTTAAAAGTTTAGGGTGGATTATTATTCCTCTTCCTATCTTTATATTCTTCCAACGAAGATTAGCAGAGAGAAAGGAAGTAAATATATATAATAGAGAAACTATGAATTTATGAAATGATGATAACAAGGAAATACTTGAAACACACCAATTAGCACAATGATTGGTGTGTTTTTTTATTGCTGTAATAGAGTGACGGGGTACCGTCTTATTTAGGTGGTAATAAGTAAACCTTCTAATTATCGATTTTCTGTTATTGAAGGGGAAAAGAAAAACTGTCATTAGTTACAGCGTAGTAGATTGATACTGCGCAGTAAAATGTTTTCTATAAATGATTTTCTGAATAAGAGTTAAACGAAGCAAGTTCTTATCACTAAAAAATAGTTATTTTTTTATAACGTTATGTATGATAATTTTTATGTTTAGACAAATAGGAAGAAAGGGAAGGGCATTTCTAATCGGTTTTTTATTTAAAAATGTTTTATGGTAAGATTGATTATCATAAATATCAAAGTTTGGTGATGAAATGAAAAATAAAATTGAAAAATCATTAAGCAACTTATTATTAGAATCATCTTTAGAGCACACACAGACTGCGATTATTATTACCGATGCTAATGGGGTACTAACATATGTAAACAAATACGCTAGAGAAATGTATGGGTTACCAGATGAGGATCTTACGCCTAAAGACTGGTCAAAATTCTTTACACTATTATATCCAGATGGAAAAACTCCCATTGAAGTGGTTGATCTCCCTCTCTATCGTTTATTGAATGGTGAAGCCGTTAATGATTATGAATTATGTGTAAGAACTAAAAAAGATAATAAACTTAGTTATTACTTGATAAATGGTAATCAGATAAAAGATAGAAATCATGAAGTGATCGGAACATTTCTAATTGCTGTAAATATAACTGCTCCAAAAGTACTGGAGCAAGAACTAAAAGTTACTATTGAAAACTATGATAAACTCATTGAAAATACTCCTAATCCAATCCTTATTCATAAAGATGGGAGTATTTTATTCGTAAATCCTAAAGCAGCTGAAATAATAGGTGCTAAGGATTCTAATGACATCATTGGAAAGTGTTTTTTGGATTTAATCCATTCTGATAGTAAAGAAAGTGTAATCAAAAGGATTACCCAAGTTAAAAGTGGAAAAAAATTAGAGTTTATTGAAACAAAGATTACTACATTAGATGAAGAAACAAGAATAGTGGAATCTTCAGCAATTAACGTTGTTTATCGAGGACAAGAAGCTATTATGGCTGTAGGGAAGGATGTTACGGAAAGAAATAGGATTCGAGAACAATTAGAAAAAAGTAGACAGCAATACCAATCTCTATTTGAATTTCATCCTGATGCTATTTTTGTATTTGACTTAGAAGGGAATTTTGTCAGTGCCAATGCTGCATGTTATAACTTGTCTGGATATACACCTGAACAGTTAATTGGTACTTCATTTATACCTTTATTAAGACCTGAAGATATAAACATTGTTTTAACGCATTTTCAAAAAACAATGGAGGGAGAACCCCGAAATTACGAATGTACACTCCTCGATAAAAAAGGGGATTTCATCAGCCTTAGTATAACGAATGTACCTATTGTAGTAGATGGGAAAACTGTTGGTGTTTATGGTATTGCAAAAGATTTGACCGACCAAAAGAAATTGCAAGAAAAAATTCAATATTTGGCTTATTACGATAGTCTAACCAATCTCCCTAACCGTCAATTATTAAGTGAGCGATTAAAAGAGGTTTTAACTGAATCTGAACAAAATAATCTATCTTTTGCTGTATTATTTATAGATTTAGACCGTTTCAAATTTATCAATGATACGATGGGGCACGACGTAGGAGACCAATTATTAAAGGAAGTTGCTAAAAAATTACAATTGTCGATTCGTGATCAAGACATGGTTTCTCGTTTAGGTGGAGATGAATTTATTATACTGTTAAAGAATGTGGAAAAAGAAGAAGTTAATCGCATTGCTCACAGAATAATAGCTCAGTTTAGCTCACCTTTACATTTAGTGGGTGTTGGAGATGTACTTATTACGCCTAGTATTGGAATCAGCTTATATCCAGATGATGCCAATACCATTGATGCTATGATAAAGTTTGCAGATACGGCAATGTATATGGCTAAAGCTAAAGGTAGGAATAATTTTCAATTTCATACAAGCGAAATGAGCCAAATTCTCCAACGGAAAGTTTCAATTGAGAAGAACTTACGAAATGCAACCGATAATCATGAAATGGAAATTTATTATCAACCAATTATTAATTTGGAAACTCAAGATTTGATTGGTGCAGAAGCACTACTAAGGTGGAATAATCCAGAATTAGGTGTTATATCACCAGTTGAATTCATTCCTATTGCAGAGGAAACCGGAATCATCCAAGAAATGGGTGAATGGGTCCTAAAAGAAGCTTGTCTACAAATTAAACAATGGATACATCAAGGACATAAAAATTTACAGGTAATGGTTAATATATCTATTCGTCAATTACAAAATAGAAATTTCCACCATATCGTTGAGCAGATCCTAAATGAAGTGGGTTTAGATGCAAAGCATCTTGTCCTAGAAATTACTGAAAGTATTTTGCATGATCCTCATGATTCAATTGTGGTACTTAATCAACTTAGAGAAAAAGGTGTAAAGATTGCTTTAGACGACTTTGGTACTGGATACTCTTCTTTAAGCTATTTAAAACATTTACCTATTGATCGTTTAAAGATAGACCGTTCATTCATTCAAGACTTGGCAACGAATTCAAATGCTCTTTCTATGGTTAAGAGTATCATTGATATAGGAAGAAACTTAAATTTAAGAATTATTGCTGAAGGAATAGAAACCGAGGAGCAATTTACGGTTCTTAAAGACCTGCAATGTACAAAGGGCCAAGGGTATTATATCAGTAAGCCCCTATGTCCAAAAACTTTTGAAAGAACAATACTAAAGAAATTATTATAGGACTGGGTATTTCAGTCCTTTTTTGTTTTTTATGCAGGAAGGACAACTAAAAAACGAAATCATTTATTCCGCATGTTCTCGTTTTTTTCGTGTCCATCATCTTTACAACAACATTGGTAATAGCGAGGTTCAACATATTTACCATTCCAAAAAATTTGTCTCAATCTGACGCATAAAAAAAATTTTTTTTGATTTTTTTGGTTTATAACGTTTGCGGACTCTGGAGACCCTTATTTCGATAAGAATGGACATTCTAGAGGCGTTTGGTAACTGAGGGGCCCTTATTTCCTATGAATCAAGTGAAAACTAACGCAACTTTCCAAGATAAGGGCCTATCAAGTCCTTAAGAGCGTGAAATCATTGATTTTGTCACAAATAGAGGCCTCTCAGGTCCGCATACAAAAGAGGAAGATAATTATTTTGTTAATTTAGAAGAAATGTTCGGTTTTGATGAGTTAAGTGATGACTCTATGGTTGATAAAGGATTTCTTGTATGACCATCGTCTATTTTAAAAAAATGAATACAAGAGGGGCGGTGCTCTTGCTTATATTCTTTCTCTAAACGAAAGAAGCACAAGGACCGTCCCTGTGCATCTGAGCGTGAATATAAAAACATTAAAAAGGACGAGGAGGAACCTTCTATAGGGGTTCCTCCTTTGTTGCATCTTGGACTATTCCCTTGTCATGAATTCAAGAAACAAAGGGATAGTTTTGATGGATCCTCTTGACAATTTATTTAAGTGTTATATACTCATATATATAACTATAAAACTATATATCTATAGGACATTAAAGGTTATTAAGGATAGAAGGGGGGATGGCTGTTGGCCATTTCGTTTCACGATAAGAAGCCGATTTTCATTCAAATTAAAGAGCGGATTGAAGACCAAATTGTGAAAGGGGAATTGAAGGAGCATGACCAGATTCCTTCGACGACACAAATGGTGCAATTCTATAAAGTAAATCATATTACCATTTCCAAAGGTATTAATTTACTGGTGGACGAAGAGATTATTTATAAGAAAAGAGGGGTTGGGATGTTCGTGGCCGAAGGAGCGAGAGAGAAGTTGCTGGAGAATAGGAAGCTCGTTTTTGCCGATGAATTTATCCTTCCGATGATACAAGAGGCGGAGAAATTGGGCTTATCGGAGAAGGATATCACCAACATAATCAAGCAATTGAAGGGAGAGAGATCTTAATGAACTTCGATATAGTGGCGAAAAATGTGAGTCTAAATTTTAAAGAGTTTGAGGTACTGAATGATATTTCCTTCACCCTGGAGTATGGAAAAACGTATGGTTTGCTTGGGAGAAATGGTGCTGGTAAAACCAGCTTATTATCCTTATTAGCTTCCTATCGGGAAGTTACCTCTGGATTATTGACGATTGGAGGAGAAATTCCCTTTGAAAACAGAAAAATCATGCCCCATGTAGGATTCGTGTATGAGGCGGATTATAACGATGAAGATGAAGCGGTGAAAGGATATTTTGATTTTGCAGAGCGGTACCGTCCTCATTTTGACCGGAGCTACGCGGAGGAGCTAGCCACTCGTTTTAAACTGCCCTTAGACAAACCGATTAATAAACTTTCCAAGGGGAAACAATCGGCATTGAATGCTATCCTCGGTCTCGCTAGTCGAACCCAAGTGACGATATTCGATGAAGTATATTTGGCGATGGATGCTCCCACACGTGAACTTTTTTACAAGGAAGTGATTGAGGAGCAAGCTCTTCATCCGAGGACAATGATACTCTCGACACATCTTGTGTCGGAAATGGAGTATTTGTTTGATCATGTACTGTTGCTTCACGATGGGAGATTGCTTATAGATGAGTCGTTCGATCAGTTCATTACTAGAGGGACTTCGGTTACTGGTTCCTCGAAGACAGTCGATTCGTTTGTAGCTTGTATGCAGCAGTTAAACACGAAACAGCTTGGGGATACGAAATCGGTGATGGTGTACGGGGAGATGAGTGAAGGAAAGCGTTTAGAAGGGGAGCGACTAGGGTTAGAGATTGGACCTGTCTCTCTACAAGAATTATTTATCCATTTAACAGGGGAGGAGAATTAGTTATGAGTTTGAAACGGAATTCAACTACAGCAAAAGTAGGGATAGATCTTTTTTCTATTCAAGTAAAGTGGGCTCTCTGGTTCATCGGGATTGTCTTTGTTGTTTATCTCGTCTTACCCATTTTTATCACCAACGTAGAAGAGTTTAAGATGCATTTCCTTACTTTTAGTTTTCAGCCTGCGAAAATATTTATGCTGATCATTGGAATACTATCGTGTTTTTCGTTCCTTGGATATTTTGTAGGGAATGGGATTACGAGAAAGGATTATTTTCTCGGGTCGGCTGCGGCGGCTTTTGGGGTGGCGTTTGTGATTATGCTACTTGCTAATGTGTTACAAGGATTGCTTCAGTTTGTGGGGATGTTTACTCCATATTTACCTAGCACCAATCATGGGGACAGTTGGAATATGGGGTCGGTTTGGATCGTACCATTCGTGGCTTACACCATGACGATCGTCGTTTATTATCTCGCCGGTTGGCTAATTAGCATTGGTTTTTATCGCTATGGCGGTATAGGTGGGACCCTTTGTATTATTGGTGCAATAATTTATGTAGGTGTGACGGATCTAGGGTCAAATGGGGACCGATCACTAACCTTGTTCGGGTTTATCAAAATTCCATATCCAGATTTAGGGTTGCCCCTTGCAATGGTGGTAACGGCCGTCTTAATTGTCGTCGGACTGTGGCTCCTCCGACAACTAACAAAACGCGTGCCGATTAAGTTGGATTAGTGTAGGGTGCCTGTCCCATCTCATCTAACAGTGAAATTCAAATGAACAGGTGTCAGGCATCTTAAGCGTTTCCTTATTGATGTACCAACGTTTATTCTCGAATCAAAAACCAATGGAAACACGCAAGTAACGGAAGTAAATTCTAAACAAGATACTTTAAATAGTTTTGTTAAAAGTTTAGGTTGGATTATTATCCCTCTTCCTATCTTTATATTCTTCCAACGAAGAATTAGCCAAGAGAAAGGAAATAGATGATATACAATAGGCCACTATGAATATATGAAATAGTGAAGCAAATACCCAAAACACACCAATTAGCACAATGATTGGTGTGTTTTGGGTATTTCTTAATCCTAGGGGGGGTTCTCGATTTATACACGAATGAGAACGAATCATCATCGAAAATGAATTTCTACATAGCCCGAATAGACGATCCCACCAATAAGATTTAGGCACTGACATCAGTAACAATCACCTAAAAGGTATCATATTTTGTTGAAGAGAGTACACGGAATGCCTGATGGTTTTACATTCAAAATGGATAAATAGTTTGGTTCAACTCTCTCGTCAGGCATCGGATGAACCTGAAAATAAATACAAAGGAGAAGAAAAAAATGAATAACTTTCAAAACCAATTGCAAAATTTAGGAATGGAACAATACCAAGTTGGTGAGTTAGTTCCTATGGATAGTGAAAATTCACGCCAACTGGGTGCGTTTGGCGGCGGCGGGTTCCATCGTTGTGGAGGCTTCCATCGTTGTGGCGGTTTTAGTTGCTTTGGTTGCTTCGGCTGCTTTAGTTGTTTTAACTGCTTTAACTGCTTTAATTGCTTTAGATGTCATAACTGTTTTAGATGCCATAATTGTTTTAGGTGTCATAACTGTTACGGAGGTTAAACGTTATTTCATAAATGTAGTACCTAATGGAAAAAAGTGTCCCTGCATCGTTTATTGCAGGGGCATTACCTTTTTTAGTTAAACATAATGGACAAATAAAACTACATAAAATGGTAGTGCCTAATTTGGTTTGATGATGAAGGAGGAGCTGAATGACAAAAATTAACGCTTCCACACGTCTGAAGGTAAAAAAAGATACATTTTATATATCCGATCAAGAAGGTGGTGTGTATTTTAGAAATAACGAAAGCTCATTCCGTCTAAAAGGGAGTACCATCTATCAGTGGATTGAAACACTGATGCCGATGTTTAACGGGGAGCAAACATTGGGAGACTTGACCAAGGGACTAACGGAACCGTATAAGAAGAGGGTATATGAGATTGGTGAAACGTTGTACGAGAATGGCTTTGTACGGGATATCAGTCAGGATCGACCACATCAATTAAATCGTACGGTTGTTGAAAAGTACGCTTCACAAATTGAATTTATCGAGAGTTTTGTTGATTCTGGTGCGTATCACTTTCAAGAATACCGTCAGGCTAAAGTTTTGGCTGTCGGCGCTGGTCCGATTTTAGTTTCATTGGTGGGTGCATTACTCGAATCAGGACTACCTAAATTTCATTTTATATCGACTCAATCGATGCCTACAAACCTAGACAGGATCGAAGAAATGGTGGAGAATGCCCGAAAAGATGATTCCGAGGTTGATGTAATAAAGGTCTCTTTTGAAAACGACGAGGATAGAAGTGCTTGGAAAGTAGTAGTGCAACCGTATGATTGTGTATTGTATGTATCGCAGGACGGAAATGTAGATGAACTAAGAAATCTTAACCTTGTTTGCAAAGAGGAAAGGAAGGTATTTCTACCTGCCGTATGTTTAGAGCAAGTAGGGCTGGCGGGTCCAATGGTTCATCAGGAATCAGATGGATGCTGGGAATCGGCATGGAGACGCCTTCATCAATCTGCCGTTCAAGAAGCTGATCCGTCTGCCAATTTCTCTTCAACAGCTGGATCCATTATGGCAAATGTCCTTGTATTTGAATTTTTTAAGAAGGCTGTAGGAATTGAAGGCCTAACTCAAAACAACCAAATTTACTTACTTGATCTTGAAACATTGGAAGGAAACTGGTTATCCTACCTCACACACCCGTTGGTTACGTCTAGTCCTTTAACGCCCAGGCTGATTGAAGACCTTGATTTAAAGATTAAACATGAAGTGAACAGAAATACTTCACCTAGTACCCTGTTGGAATATTTCAGTCGATTAACGTCCGAAGAGGTAGGAATTTTTCATTCATGGGAGGAACGAGATTTGCCACAGCTTCCTCTTGCACAGTGTTACGTTCAAGCCGTTAGCCCGATGAGTGACGGTCCAGCAACACTTCTTCCAGAAGTTGTTTGTGCGGGGTTTACACATGAGCAAGCAAAAAGACATGCCGGACTGACAGGCATTGAAATGTATGTGTCACAATTGATCAATCCACAAGAAAAGCGATATAAATCTAGCATTCCAGAAAGTTTTATGAGTATCGGTGCAGGGCAAACAATAGAAGAGGCTGTATGTCGCGGACTGCAAAACCATTTAGATGAAAAGTTGAGAGAACGAAAGGTGGATCAACCGAACTTGCTCTTTGAACTGCAGCTAGATTCAATAGAAGATCAGCAAGTCAGATACTATTTAGATGCGTTGACCACTTTATATGGACCACCGAGTATCGATTTAAGAGACGATATTCTCGGCTTCCCAGTCATACGGATCAAATCAAATGGTCGATGGTATGCAAGGGCAGGTTTAAATCGAACGATGGCATTACGCTATGCGTTAGAACAAGCACTTTTAAATACTCCGGACGAGGTGAAATCACTAGTAAGGGATGAAACGGTGCCAGCCGAATTTGTAGATAAAAAGAAATCCAAACTCAACATTCCTTCTTGTGACGGGATGACTCCACTAGAGCTCTTACAATCTTCCATTCAGGTCTTAAAACAATCCAGAAAACGATTAGATATTTATGATCTATCGTTCGAACCTTTTTTAAAGGATGAACTAGCAGGGGTGTTTGGTGTAAAGGTTCGAGAGGAGGAATATGAATGGCAGCCCTAATTCTAATGGATGGAAGTGGTTTATTAGCAGAAACGGTCTATCATCAATTGGCCGAAAACTATCACATAAAACGTCAAAGTTTAGTAGAAGACCTTCCGGATGAAGCCGAATTAGCCCTAGTGCTCCATGATTTCTGGCATCCATCTGTTCATCAAAAAGCAGAAGAAAGATTCAGGGAGGCAGGTATTCCATGGCTTCGAGGTTTCATTTCATTTGGCGAGGGCATTATTGGTCCATTCGTACGCTCTGATACTTCGGGATGTTCGAGTTGTGCTGATATGCGACGGATGATAGCGGGACCTGATCGTCAAGAAATGTGGGAGATTAAAAGGAGAATGCCAGCAGAAGAAGGGGGACTGCAAGACGCTTGGGCCACACGAATCGGACTGTCACAAATGGCAGCTTTGATCAGTAATGAAGTACAAAGGATACTTCAAGGTGAATCCAGTCATTTTGAAGAAAACGTGTACATTACCAACCTGAGAACGTTATCGACCTCCCGTCACTTTTTCTTGCCAAACCCATCCTGCCCGATGTGCAGTTCATTACCCGATGATACATCAGAATTAGCGCAAATCCGGTTAAAATCTAGTCCTAAAATCAATAGTGGCGATTATCGTACCCGTTCGATAGATGAATTAAAAACCGTGCTAGTCAAAGATTATCTTGATTATCGTACGGGGCTGATGAATGGTAAAATGCAAGATATCAAGCTGCCTTTTGCAGATGTGTTAGTGAACATGCCGATGTTTGGCGGCGATGAGGGGGTAGCAGGAAGGTCTAATTCTTATGAAATGAGTGAGCTAACTGCCATTTTAGAAGGTTTGGAACGATATTGCGGAATCGAATCTCGAGGAAAGAGAACAGTTGTTCGAGACTGTTATCAACAATTAGAAAAGATCGCACTCAATCCGGCAAGTGTTGGTGTACATGAAACAAATCAATATGAAAAGCCTAATTTTCCGTTTAAACCATTTAAACCTGATACTCCCATGAATTGGGTCTGGGGTTACTCGTTCTTACAAGAACGTCCGATTTTGGTACCAGAGTTACTGGCCTACTATAGTTTAGGATGCGGGGATGGCTTTGTATATGAAACATCAAACGGTTGTGCATTAGGGGGAACGCTAGAAGAAGCCATTTTCCATGCCATTATGGAGGTTGTCGAGCGAGATTCGTTTTTGATCACCTGGTATGCAAAGCTCCCCCTCCCGCAGCTTGATCTACGTTCAGCTAACGATATCGAATTACAGCTGATGGTCGACCGTATTACTGAAGTTACCGGTTACGACCTTTATTTTTACAATTCAACGATGGAACATGGGATTCCAAGTGTTTGGGCAGTGGCAAAAAACAGAAGATCCAAGGGCGTACACATTATTTGTGCAGCAGGTGCTAACCCTGATCCGATAAGAGCTGTAAAAAGTTCGATTTATGAGCTTGCAGGAATGATGTTTAGGGATGACGAAAAATTGGAGAAAAACCGACAGAAATATGAAAGGATGCTTCAAGACCCGTTTGCGGTACGTACGATGGAGGATCATGGGATGGTGTACGGTTTAAAAGAAGCAGAGGAACGATTTAATTTTTTATTGGATGGTCTACGTCCGTTACGTACATTTGCTGAGGAATTTCAGGAACCGCCGGCTAATGCTGATTTAAAAGAAGATCTTGAAGAAATCCTTCAAAGGTTCCGCCGTTTAAACCTTGATGTTATTGTAGTTGACCAAAGCTCGTCTGTAACTAAACGGAACGGATTACACTGTGTCAAAGTATTAATTCCAGGGATGTTGCCAATGACATTCGGCCATCACCTCACCCGTGTGAAAGGGTTGGAGAGGGTCCTCAACGTACCTATGCAACTAGGTTATGAGAAAAAACCGTTAGTGTATGAACAGCTAAATCCATTTCCCCATCCATTCCCATAGTGGAAGAGAAGGAGGACAAAGAATTGGAGCTAGAAACATTTCTACATCAACTGCATTTTGAAACGGATAAAATCTTTCCGCCCAATTGGGAGGTAGATTGGGGAGATGCGCCACTTCCTTATAAATTGTACAGAGGCTTACCAACGATCCCATTTTCTGCAGAAGTACCCTTAACACTCGAGAAGAAAGAAAAGGATCAAAACCCTAGTCTTGAAGAGCTTGGGCATTTTTTATGGTATGTATACGGCCTTACTCAATACTCTCAATCTCCTGTCATGGACGGAACTAAGGAGAAAAATGCTAGTTTTACTCAGTCTTTACGGAGATTTGTTCCTTCTGGAGGAGCGATGTATCCTAATGAATTATATGTTTATGTAAAACTGGATAACGTTCCCGAGGGAATTTACCATTATGATGCAGCGCATCATCGTCTTGTTTTGTTACGAGAAGGGAATTACGATACCTACTTATCTAGAAGTCTTGAAAACGGTCTTCCTGTTTCGGATTGTTTTTGCATCGCTTTTGTCTCAATTGTTTTTTGGAAAAATTTTCATAAATACAATAATTTTTCCTATAGACTTCAAGGCTTAGATGCTGGTGTGGTCATTGGGCAATCTTTAGAAGTGGCCGATCGGATGGGTTTCTTTACACGGGTATGTTATCAATTTCTTGATCGGTCTATTAATCATTTGCTTGGGTTGTCCGAAAAAGAGGAAAGTGTATATGCCGTTATCCCATTGAGTATGAAACCATCCATTACTTGTGTACACGACGTTCAAAAAATTGAAGAAAAGGTTGCTGCATCTGAATTGTGCCAGGAAGTGCCTTTGTTAGATCATGTTTCCTATAATCGTTCAAAGAAGGTCCTAGACTATCCGATGGTGAGAAAACTGAATGAAGTATCGATGTTTGAAACACCGAAGTCTTTTGTGAAATTAAAAAATAATAACTGTGAGAAACTGGCGTTAGATAGGGAAATGGTTTTGCTGCCAGTTACAAAATCCTTATCGTACGATCTCGCATCTGTTTGCCGGGAGCGGTATTCTCCTGATCTTGATTTTATGTTAGGAGAAGTGAGCCAAACGCAGGTAGCTACTTTGTTAAAAGAGACATTTTCTTTCTCATATCACAATGACCTTGACGATACTGAGGGAAAGGTTGAGACTCGTCTTTCTTTATATGGCAGTTTTTATAATGTAGAGGGAATTCCTAATGGTGTCTATTCTTATGATAATGGCACTCATGCACTTCGGAGGATAGCCGAGGGGGATTACCGTGAATTTTTACAATCTGGTTTAACGCTTCCCAATGTCAATTTGTATCAAGTTCCTCTCTGTATGCATCTCGTTGGAGGCAAGGGCCACCTGAAAGAGCGATTAGGCTTTAGAGGATACCGTATTCAACAAATGGAAGCGGGCATTCTCGTGCAACGGCTGCTCTTGGTGTCGTGTGCTTTAGGAATGGGAGGACATCCGTTGTTAGGGTTTGATGCAAACCAATGTGATGACCTTTACAGGATTGATTCGAAGGGGAAAACGAGCTTGATCCAAATTCCCGTCGGACCATATCGTCCACGTGCCTGGTTGAAAGGGAGATTACTTAGCTAGGTAAACAAGAGGAACGCACTATTTTTATGAGAGAATGAATAATTATCGAATAGGATTTCATTAGTATTGAATTAGATAAAGGTCATAGAAAATCGGAAAACGCCTCCTTTATGCCGCTTTTGAACAAACTACGCTTAAAGGAGGTGAGGTTGAACAGATTTATTAATACTTAATAGACCGTCAGCGCCATTAATTCAAGAGGAAATATATTTACCTATTTCAAATTGTGCAATGCAAAAAATGCTGCTATAGTGTTTTCATATTGAAAGTGACGGTTTTCGATTTTGCCTCCTAATTTTTCTAATACCTCTTTTGCTTGGTATTTGTCTGTATTGGGACAGCGGATCGAGTACTTTTCTCCCCGACACCTTCCAGAGTATAGAAAATTAATTATGGAAGCAACTTATAAAGTGAATCAGCTTATAAAGGGGAGTAAACTTATGAACGAAAAAAAATTCCTTAATTATATGTTTTATTTTGGCATTTTAGCTATACCTTTTGTTTTTTTTAGAAAAAAACCATTAAAAGATTGGGTAATTGTTTATTTCATCGTTGGTTTTGTTTCAGGGATCATTGACAATATCCTTGTAACAAGAGGGAAACTAAAATATCCAGTAAAAAAATTTAAAAATTACTTCTTAGTATCTTGTACGTTTGATTTTGTACTGTGTCCTCTTTTAAATGTTATTTATAACCAAGCTACATATAAGAATAATGCATGGCAGTCCTTTTTGAAGCTATTTTTATTTATAACTCCAATGTCTCTATTCGAAACATGGTTAGAAAAAAATACAAATTTAATAAAATGGAAAAATGGATGGAAATGGTACCATACATATATCTCAATTTTTACTAAATATTTATCTGTTCGTATAATAATGGCTATAATCAGATACTTTTCTAATTTGCAGCAACACGTATTTGAAAGTAAGAGTAAGACAGGGTTACATAACGAAAGGATTGAATAGCTATTGACAAAAGTAACATAAAAAAATACAATTACTTTAATTAAATATCCCTTAAAGGGGAGTAGCTTTTACAATATTTGTCGTCATTACAGAACGAATGTTCTCGGCAATATTGGCAACCTCATGTTGTTAGCAAGACCTTTACCAAAGCTAGGTAAAGGTTTTTATATTTTTCTAAACCTTTACCAATTGTGGTAGAGGTTTTTTTGATTGGAAAAATATGATTTAGGAGTTGCAATATGAAAAAATATTGTCATTTAGCTCAAAGTGTAAAATATAACCAGAGTGGGTCAAAGGTCGTTTTATCTGAAAAAGATGAAGATCTGGAGTTAATTGGTATGGGGAGGAGTGCATTTGCATTTAAAATTAAATCTACAAATCTAGTATTAAAGGTCTTTTTTCCTTCTCATACCTTTATTGTAAAAAGGGAGGCAGAAGTTTATAACATTTTATCGAGCAATCCATTTTACCCCACAATGTATGAATCAGGAGAAAATTACCTTGTTATTGATTTTATTGAGGGATACACCCTTTTTAATTGTTTAGAAAAAGGGATAATCATAAAAAATAAACACATTATTGAAATTGACAATGCTCTCAAGTTAGCAAAAGAAAAAGGGTTAAACCCTGCGGATATTCATTTGCGAAATATCCTGCTAACAACAGAAGGCAAAATCAAGTTGATTGATGTTGCTCGTTTTCAACAAAAAGGAAGTTGTTTACAATGGGCGCATTTAAAACAAGCCTATAAATATTATAGTTCTACAATTTTTCCAAAGAGAATTCCAAAAGTGATCATGAATGGAATATCCTATCTATATAAGAGGAAGGTTCTTCATTTTTTCTTATAATGTTTTTATTTAATGTTAAGGCTATATCGTATATAAATGAAAAAGGAAGATGGTAATGGAATATATCGGCTTATTAGTCGGGTTTGCATTGCTTATAAAAGGTGCTGACCTCTTTGTCAAAGGTTCGTCCAATATAGCGAAAGCATTACGTGTTTCACCGCTTTTAATAGGGTTAACGATTGTAGCCTTTGGAACAAGTTCACCTGAAGCAACCGTAAGTGTTTTAGCTGCCATAGAAGGAAATGCAGGTGTTGCTATTGGGAATGTTGTTGGGAGTAATATTTTTAATATTACTCTTGTAGTAGGGTTAACCGCACTTATAACACCTTTACGTGTTGAGAGTAGTACTATTCAAAAAGAAATACCTTTTACCTTATTGGCAAGTGTAGTGTTATTGGTTTTAATAAGTGATGTGTTTTTACAGTCCTTAAGTTCTAATTTTTTGATGAGAAGTGACGGCTTAATTTTATTGTTATTTTTTACGATTTTTCTTTATTATATTTTTGAAGTTGCAAGGCGCAGCAGAGAACAAGATGTTGCAATTCCCCCTACTCAAGCTACTTCGTGGAGAAGGAATATAATACTTACCCTGGGTGGTTTGGCTGCCATTATTTTTGGCGGAGATCTTGTTGTTAAGGGTGCAACAGAAATTGCCGTTTCATTTGGTATGAGCGAGACGTTAGTAGGGCTTACTATTGTAGCTGTTGGTACATCATTACCTGAATTAATTACGTCCATTACAGCAGCGGTTAAAAGAGAAAGTGACATTGCCCTTGGGAATATAGTGGGCAGTAATATATTTAATATTTTATTTGTTCTTGGGGCAGCGGCTACAATATCCCCTCTTAATGTAGATAGCAAACTATTCTTTGATGTGATTCTAATGATTATTTTAACAGTGTTATTACTAATATTTTCAAGAACAAAATATACAATTGGTAAGATTGAAGGTTCTTTGTTAGTAATAGCTTATCTAGCTTATATGATATTTATCATTATTAGGAATTGATCATTTAAGAGTATTAAAGATAGTAACGCTTACTATACCACGCGAAAAAGGCTCTATTTTCTGCACTTTGCAATTATAGTAGCAATATTAACTTTGATATGGTCAGAAGCACGATTAGATTTAACCATATATATAGGGTTCATCTCTGCTGGGTTAGCGATAGCGTTGCGAGAAATTTTTACAAACATAGCGGCCCTAATCATTATCGTACTTCAAAAGCCTTTTGAAGTAGGTGACCGCATATATTTGAATAACAGTGCTGGAGATGTCATTGATCAGAAAATGTTTCATTTTGTTAAAATTTAATGTTTAAGCAGAACGGCTGTTTAAAAAACTGATTTACATGTTCATATTTCAATCAAAGATACTTGGAACAATTCTCTAAGAAAGAGGATCGTTCCTTTTTAGTGTAAGGTCGATGAATGCATGAATAAATTAGTTATAAATGGTTAAATGTAAAAAAATATGTGAATAATTTCACTTTAACGATCCAGTTTACTAAAAAAAGAGATGTTATTTTTACACATCTCTTTACTTAGAATTCCTTGTGATTGAATATTGTTAGTAGGCAATACCTACACGTGATTTTATATAATCGCTCGACTTGATCTGGCTAAATGTAAATTCTGCTGTATCCGGTACAGATATTTCAACTCCATCCTCTGGCAAGAAATCTCGCTCTATACGATATTTGCCAATCCTTTCTCCATCCGGCAAGTAGGTAGGACAGACAATCGTCCACTCGAGGGTTGAATGTTTAAGCATATCGTAAACTTTATGATGTTCTTTCGCTGCACGGGTTGACTTACGCTTTGATTCACTTGACTGATAACGCAGTAAATTTGCGGTGGTTCTACTTTGCAGGATACCTGCAGTTCCTATAGTTATTATTCGTTTTATACCTTCTTTTTCCATTGCTTCGATAATTAGTGGCATACTTTCTGATAGAGTGGTGGTACCATCAGTATTTAGAGCACTAATAACTAAATCAATCCCATGCATTGCACGTACGATATCATCTTTATTTAAAACATTACCTTGAAAAATAGTTAAATTTTGATTTTTTATTTGAATTTTCTCTGGAGTGCGAACTAATACAGTAACATGATGTCTGTCATGAAGGGCATGAGCAACTATTTGACTTCCAACTCGTCCAGTTGCACCTAAAATCAGTAAATTCATAAGAATGAGCCTCCTTTTGCACATACTAATAGTTTACTATAAAAGTTATTTAAAGAAGTACTTTGAGGATTTTGTATCTATCATTAATGGGATGCGATAGCCGATCAAGAGCTGTCGCTTATCAACAATTGATCAGAATAAATTAACCAACAGCAATAGTCAAAGAAATGGTTGTTCCGTATGAAATAACGAGTGGTTCACAAATCATTATTCCACTTAAATAGTAACCTACGAGGACCTCATGTATCATAAAAAGTGGGTACAGGAGGTTTCTATTGTTATAGAATTTAGGCATAAACGACCTTATAATTTTACAAAAATAAACATGTTTACTTATAAGAAAAATGTGAAAAGGATATATAAGTCTAGTAAATAGGAGGGATATTATTTTACATTTTGCTTCTGTCTTAAAGCAATATAATGTAAAAGCAACTGATGGTGAATTAGGGAAGGTAAAAGATCTTTACATGGATGATGAGAATTGGATTGTTCGTTATTTAATTGTGGACACATTAAAGTGGTTACCTGGTAAAAAGGTGTTGGTTTCTCCGCTTGGAATGGACAACATTAATGAGCTGAATCGCCAAGTCGAAATTAAAGAAACGAAAGAAAAGATTAAGGATAGTCCGAAAGTGAATGAAATAGAACCGGTATCGAAAAAGCACGAAAGAATGATTAGTGATTATTTTGACTGGCCTTATTATTGGGCAGACCAAGGACTTTGGGGTTCTTTTCAAACTCCACGAGGGTTAATAAATGCTTACGATAGTGGTCAAATAAAAAATCCATTAGATAGAGAACTAGAAAAAGAATCGCATTTAAGAAGTATGAACGAAATACAAGGTGAGTTTACAGGATACAAGATACAAGCAATAGACGGCGAAATTGGACGTGTTTCAGACTTGGTTATTGATGGTGATAGCTGGTTTGTTCGTTATATTCTGGTAGAAACAAGTACCATATTACCAGGAAGGTTAGTATTAATACCACCAGAGTCGATTCAAAGCGTTGATTGGTATACAAAAACAGTTTCCGTTCATCTAACAAATGACCAAATTAAAAATGCACCTCCATATGAACCAGGAATGCCGTTTACTCGTGACTATGAAGAACATTTATATAGAAGCTATGGAAAAGAAGCCTATTGGAAGGAAAGACAATCCACTCATTATTAGGGCTTAATAAACTTCAACGTTGTGCAATGAATTAACAGTAAGGGAAGCCTTTAAGAACAAGGTTTCCCTTACTAGATACAGTTGATTTATAGTCATTTATAACATTAGAGAGTAATTAACAAAATTAATACGACTCTCTTTTTCAATAACTCTATAGTTATTGAAGATTCGTTGATAATGAAAAAGGTTCATTTCACCATGTGAAATGAACCTTTTTTATCAACCTAGCAAAATAGCGATGAAACCAAGAGGTAAAGGGGTCAGTTCCACTTTGCTGTGTAAGAGAATGAATAAACGATGGACAATCGGTAAAATTAAAGAATTTGTTGAGAAGAATTCGGAAAGTAAGTTGATATCGACGGAATATTTGGGTTTTTCTCAAAAGTTACTGTTTAAATGTGCATGTGGTAGCCATTTTGAAAAAACATTTACTAAATTTAAAAATAATAATCAACGTAAATGTGACGTATGCCAACCACCCAAAGCGTCACGCTAAACGTATACCGAAAAGACGAAGTGCTAGTTTCTATTTAGTTAGAAGTTGGCGCTATTTTTTTTATAGTGTAAGCTAACGGCGAGCGAACCTCAATCTAGAACTATTTTTGAAGTCGCTTTCCCTGGCTAATAACAGAAGCTTATATTGAAGACCGGTAAATTTATTTAATAAATTTAGTAGAATGAGTGTTCTATTTATTTATATACTGGTATAATTCACACATAGACGAATGTATGATCGTATCATTATGTTATGATTAACCAAATGACAAAAGAGAGGACTGTTTATATTGATATCTCTCATGTGTGGAACATGTGCCATAGAAGAAGAACGATCCGTCGAGGAAAGAAAGGAATTGTCCAAAAGGTTAAGGCCGAATAAAGTACATCAATGTCCAAGTTGCAGCTTCTATTTTGGCATGTTTAACTATCAACCTCGCAGAGTTAAAGAAGTAGATCATTTAATGGACCTTGAAGAAGAAGAGCAAATTGTAGAAGAAGAAAATGAAGTGATTGAAGAAAAGAAGCCAAAAATGATTGAGGAACAAATTAGTTTGTTTTAATGGAAGGGACGTTCAATGAAAGGATCAACTCATTTAGTAGTCGGTGTCGCACTAGGGGGAGCCTTTGCATACATCGGCAAATATGATCTGGTTGAGACGATAGGAATAGTCACAACTTGTGCAATAGCATCCATTATCCCTGATATGGATACGAACAGTAAGATTACTAGAAAACTAACGATCCCAGTTACGCTGGTGTATGCCTTTTTAGGTATTGTTGGATTAATGATTACCGGATATGGCTATTGGCTATTGGACGGATCAGAAAAAATAGTAGGAATGGTCATTGGATGTAGTTTAATCGTATTACCACAACTGATTATTAAGCCTAAATCCATGCTCATACTCACGGGTTCATGTACATTAGTAGTTGGTATCTTACTGTCTCACTTTTGGATTATCGGCCTTGCGATCTATATGATTATATCCGCCTTTGCGCCTCACCGCGGCATCACTCACAGCATCTGGGGATTTGCCTTTTTTGGCTGGATTTTATCTGAATTCCAAGCGTTTGTGGGGATGGATATGTTGATGGCAGCAGGGTTGATCGGGTATGCCTCCCATTTACTTTGTGATATGAAATGGCTTCCTGTCAACCGCAAAGGGATTAAGCTTTTTCAACCGTTTATTAAATTAGAGTTTTAAATTTTTATATGTAGCAAATACACAATAAGTAATACGATCAACCATGTTGGTCGTTTATTTGTTTTGGAAATCAGATATGCTGATTTTAGAGCTTATCGAAGCTAAATCCACAATTGTTATTGTTGAACATGTTCACAGGCACCCAAGAGTTTGATAAAAAGTGCTAAAGCATGGTATAAGTTTAAAAGAAGCAAGGACATTTTTATCTTGGGGGAGAGGTTTAGCCTGGTATCCCATAATGAAAGGATTGGAATTTGAAGATGAAAGATAATTTTTGGCGTGATTTACCACGACCTTTTTTTATACTGGCACCAATGGAAGAAGTAACGGATGTTGTTTTTCGTCATGTAGTAAGCGCGGCAGCCAGACCGGATGTGTTTTTTACAGAGTTTGCAAACAGTGAGAGTTATTGTCACCCCGAGGGAAACAAAAGTGTACGCGGGCGTTTGACTTTTACAGAGGATGAACAACCCATTGTAGCCCATATATGGGGAGATAAACCTGAACACTTTCGGCAAATGAGTATTGGTATGGCGGAACTTGGGTTTAGGGGTGTGGATATCAATATGGGCTGTCCTGTACCTAATGTGGCACGGCATGGGAAGGGAAGTGGCCTTATCCGTCGTCCGGAAGTTGCAGCCGAGTTAATACAAGCAGCAAAAGCCGGGGGATTGCCGGTTAGTGTCAAGACAAGGCTTGGTTACACGGAGATCGACGAATGGCACGAATGGCTGACACACATATTGAAACAAGATATTGCTAATCTTTCCATTCATCTGCGCACCAGAGATGAAATGAGCAAAGTAGATGCTCATTGGGAGCTGATCCCGGAGATCAAGAAACTTCGTGACCAAGTGGCACCTGATACGCTATTGACGATCAATGGCGATATTCTAGATCGTCAAACTGGGTTGAAGCTCGCCAACCAATATGGTGTGGATGGGGTGATGATCGGCCGCGGTATTTTCAATAATCCGTTTGCCTTTGAAAAAGAGCCGAGAGATCATAGTAGTGAGGAATTACTCGATCTTTTACGATTGCATATGGATCTCCATGATAAATACTCCGGATTAGAGCTACGTCCGTTTAAGGCTCTTCATCGCTTTTTTAAGATATATGTCAAAGGTTTTCGAGGAGCAAGTGGCTTAAGAAATGAACTAATGAACACGGAGTCAACAGATGAAGTGCGTGAGTTACTCGATAGTTTTACATCAAAGGATATCGATGAAATCGGGGAACAGTAGTAGTGTCTCCATTTAAGGTAAAGGCGAAGTAGGACGTTAAACTGCGGTCCAAAAAAGTTATAGTTCATAGTAAACAGTTAATTGGCTGTTAGGAGTGTCCCATATGTCTAATAAAATAGTAATCATTACAGGTGCAAATAGTGGTTTAGGTTTTGAAACAGCGAAGTATTTTGTCAGTACAAAAGATACAGTCATTATGGCCGTAAGAACGATAAATAAAGGTGAACAAGCAAAGAAAAAATTGCTTCAAATGTATCCGGATGGGCAAATTGAGGTCATGAAGCTAGATTTAGCAAGCTTATCCAGTGTACATGCGTTTGCAGATGAATTTTCAAAGAAATATGAGAGAGTAGATCTATTGATCAATAATGCAGGCGTCATGCTCCCACCGTATACAAAAACAGAAGATGGATTTGAACTTCAGTTTGGTAGTAATCATTTAGGTCATTTTGCATTAACAGGACTGCTACTTCCATTACTCGAGAATGGAGAGTGTTCTCGTGTGGTAACATTAAGCTCCATAGCACATCGAAGTGGAGTCATAGATTTTGAGAATTTGGATGGTTCTAAAGGATATAAAGGGATGAAATTCTATAGTCAGAGTAAGCTAGCCAACTTATTGTTTGCTAAGGAGCTAGATGATCGTTTGAAAGAGAATGGGTATAAAACGATTAGTGTCGCAGCACATCCTGGCGTATCATCGACCAATCTCTTTAAAATAGGAAAAGAAACTACACCCTGGTATATCAAACCCCTCATGAAAATAATTGCTCAGTCTGCTGAACAAGGTGCCTTACCTACAATCATGGCAGCAACAGATGAGAAATTAGTGGGCGGAGAATACATCGGTCCCGACGGTCGAGGCAATCGTACCGGGAAGCCGACAATCGAAGTACCTAAACCAACCGTCTATAACAAAGAAACGATGAAGAGGTTATGGGATGTATCAGAGGAGCTAACATCCGTTCGTTATGACTTAAAATACAAAATAATATCTTTATCATAATATTAGCCAGTACCCCCCATCTTCATCGAGTGGAACAAGTAAGTGGGGGATGAATGGCTCTTTTTTTTGTTTTTTTATGGTAATAATATGAAACTTAGAAAGATGTTGCGAATGTATGTTCATTAAAAAGTAAAGTTTAGTAACTAAAAAGAGTGTTGGCATGGCTTGTGCCAACACTCTTTGCTATATCTGTTGAAAATACATAGTGTTTACATATTTACCGAATGGATAATAGTTTCCCATGTCTTGAGGTGTAACTATTTCGTTCGTAGGAACATCCGCCGCTGTGTGATACAGAAAGTTTTCGGATATTTGATTATTTCTGTAAAAAAGGAAAAGAGGAACTAAAGGAAGTTGGCTAGCGTCAATCCATGTAAATCCATTTTCGGGGGTGACGGATGATGGACGTGAGGCTCCAAAACTTATAACAAGATTTAGCTTAATTAGTATGACTATTACCTTGATAAGAAAAATAAAATTGGACTTCTTAATTAAATTGTTTTTATTACCAATTTTTATAAAAACTAAGAACAATACTCGGCTATTATTTGGTATTATTTTTATGTGGTTCCATGAGATTGTTAATATATTCACTTAAGTTATTCCAATGAGAAAATTAAAGGAGGAATAAGATGTTAGGCTTACCAAAAGGAGAGGTCTTCTTAGTTCCTTGGACAAAAGAGTGGAACAAAGAATTTTTACTAGAGAAAGAAAAAATACAAGATACAATAGGTCAATACATAATGGATATACATCACATTGGAAGTACGTCAATAAATCATTTAAGTGCAAAACCTAAACATAAAATACGCGGAAGAGAAAACTATTTTTGTTAAATCAATATTAGAAAAGGTTTAAAAGCTATCTTTACTAAGCAAAACGGAAGCGGTAGCTTATTAAAGGCTATCGCTGCAATAGATACAGTTCGTTTTTTTATGCCCATCGACTGGAAAATGATGTTAAACTAAGAAGCAGTTAGTTTAACAAGCTGTTACTGCTGTTGTAGCACTAACAAAGCATGATAGTTGAACATTCTCTATGTCTTATGTACCGCAACTGGGGCATTATGATGAATAAAGAAAAATTGCTCGTGAAAAAGTAACTAAAATTTTCATATACATCCTACAAACCTGAACGGATTATATCGGGACGTTAAATGTTTATCTTGTTATCCTTATTAGCGAAGGGAGGTTATTTATATGGATTTGCTTGTAAATATGAACGCAGCAGTAGACTATATCGAAAACCATTTGGATGAAGATATTAATTACAAAGAAGTTGCAAAGATTACACATTTTTCTGACCATCATTTTAAACGAATGTTCTCTTTTATAGCGGGGATTACCTTGGCAGACTATGTGCGTAGAAGACGATTGACCTTAGCTGCCTTTGATTTAAAAGATAGTGATATGAGAGTGATTGATATAGCTATGAAGTATGGTTACAATTCACCAGATTCATTTTCACGAGCATTTCAAGCATTACATGGGGTAAATCCAAGTTCAGTGAAAAGTTCTGACGTTCCTTTAAAAGCGTATCCACGGATGACCTTCCATATTTCGATTAAAGGAGATGTTGAAATGAATTACAAATTCGTTGAGAAAGAGACTTTTACCGTAGTTGGGAAAAAAGAAACAGTAGCTTCTAATGGAGATGAATTCAATCCAAAAATGTGGGATCATATCGAGGAAATAGAAGAAGCTGTTAACCCATACAATAATACTTCGTTTTCAGGTATACTAAATATTTCTGTGACAAAAGAGAATGGAGACATTGATTACTATATTGCTACAGCTACTACTAAGCCATGTCCCAAAGAACTTGAGGTTTTGGAAATTTCTTCTCAGACATGGGCAGTATTTCAAGCAACAGGAGAAATGCCAGACGCTTTATTAACGACATGGGAGCGAGTATATACTGAGTGGTTCCCAACATCTGGTTATGAATTAGCTGAAGCTCCCGAATTTGTTAAAGGAATTAACGATACAAAAACGGAAATTTGGGTTCCTGTTAAGAAAAAGCAATAATTAGGGGGAGGTCTTTGTGACCTCTCTTTTACTTATTAAACAAACGAAAGCTAGAACTTATTTAGGGGGAGAAACTTTGCTAAAAGTATTAAGGCTTATATTTTTAATATTGATTGTCACATTGGGGGGCTATATGCTTTTAAATCCCAATTTTGATTTAATGCCTTATCTGTTGTACTTATTAGGTGTCTTTTCATTTGTATTAGGACTAATTGAACTTAAAAAAGACAGAAAATCATTTGGGGGTTATGTAAACATTAGTGCTTCCGCATTTATAATTTTTGTTGCTATATTACTTCAATATTACTAGTTTTTTTCATGAACTATTTCTTGTACTAACAGGGGGAATAGCTGAACAGGGGGCTGTCGAATGTGGCGGCTCCTATTTCGTTAAAGAGCAGGATAACTTAAGAAGGAGGAGATTTTACATGTTGTTTGAACAAAAAGAAAGTAAATTTAAATTATTGTTTTACATTTACTTTCTATTCATGTTGCTCTTTTATTTAGGATACATGTTATTGTGGAGTCATCGAATAAATATGTCAGAGCACTGGCAATCAATGAATAATTTAAGGGAAGAAGATATGGAAACAATTACCCGATTAGCCGATTGGACAGAGGTTTTTGAATTATCGTTTTTATTATTGTTCATATCAATGAGTATCTTTTATTTTTATAAATACAGAAAAGATAAATATAATATTTTGATAGTTAAACAATATTTATTTGGGCACTTATTCTTGTTTATTATAATCGTGACATCGAGTTTTATTTTAGCTCGGATTACACCGTTACCTATTGGAAATTTACTCATTCTATTATATACGCCGACTATTATTTTTGTAGGGTTACTGTGTTATATGGTATTAGGTTTGATAAAATCAAATCGCCTTAATAGTGGTTTATAAGTAATGAACAGTTGAATGGGAATGGGCAGTTGATTGGGATTGGCTCTATGGAAGTCTAGATCCTGGTGATTACCGTATAGTGAAAGATATCCTCGATTTTAGAAAAGCAGGAGACTATGATAAGTACTATCTGACAGCGGAGTTTACAATTAATTAGCAAAATAATAATAGGATGTTACGAAGACTGTGAAATATTGTACTTAAAATAAGCTATTTGATTGTGATTTATTTAGCATATGGTCGGTTAAGAGATGATTTGGAGTTGTCATGGCAGCTCCTTTTTTTTGTTTTCTAAATTGTATTATTGAAGGACATTAAATACCTGTTTTATACAAAACTTTCTATAATTTGCCATCATTTTTTGAGTATATTGTTAACTATTTTAGAATGATATGTAAACTGCAAAAGTTACTGTTAATCTATTTTTACACTACTATTAGCCATTTGGCCCTTATTCTTGTTTATGGTTAATTTCGTATAACAGCATGGGGATTTTGGTTGATGAAATTATACTTAACTGCATGTAAAGCTTTAAGGTAACTAAACAATATTTTGATGAAAAAATTAGATACGAGGGGACCGAACATGTAAATGGGAACAAGGACGGCCCCTTCAAAAGGGAGTGGAAAAATGGAGAGATTAAGAAGATTGTTGTGTTGTTTTTTGATTGTAAGTTTTTTATTACATCCTAGTATGAATATGAAACTTGCAGCAGCGTCAGCGGTAAAATTAGATACGACAGATGTCGAGGAGTTTTTAGATACGGTCATCGCTCGGCAGATGGAAGAGTTTCATATTCCAAATATGACAGTTTCAGTTGTATCTGGGGGAGAAGTCATTTTCGCAAAAGGATATGGGTATGCGGATTATGAAACGAAAATGCCTGTAGATCCTGAAAAAACTCTTTTTCGCATTGGATCCACATCTAAGCTGTTTACGTGGACAGCTATTATGCAACTAGTTGAAGAAGGGAGACTTGATTTAGATACGGATATTAACGAGTACCTGGATTTTGAAATTCCTAATACGCTTGAATACCAACGTGGGGATTCTCAAACGGCGCCCATTACAATTAGACATCTCATGAGTCATACGCCAGGTTTTGAAGATTATATGACAGACGTTTTTTCAATATCTGATGATAGTTTGATTCCTCTTAGCCAATATGTTCGTGAACACAGGCCTAAAAGGGTTTTTGTGCCGGGTGAGGTGACGGCTTACTCGAATTATGGAACGAATTTAGCAGGCTATATTGTCGAGGTTGTGTCAGGAGTTCCTTTTGCACAATATATTGAGGAAAATATTTATAAACAACTTGGGATGGAAAATAGTACGTTCAGTCAGCCACTACCGATACGATTAGCTGATCAAGTATCTATTCCCTACCGCTATGTAAATAGCGAGTTACTACAAGCTGAAGTTGAATTTTTTTCTGAGCCAGCAGGAAGCATGTATAGTAGTGCATTAGATATGGCAAAGTTTATGTTGGCCTATCTTCAAGGTGGGCATGATGAAGGTGAAATTATTTTAAAAGAAGATACGATTCAGAAAATGTTTTCTGAGGTTGATACTCAGCATCCACGTCTAAAAGGCATGGCTCATGGCTTTATTAGAGCGAGCTTTAATGGAAACGATATTTTCCATCATCCAGGAGGAACAATGCTTTATGATACAGCTTTTTATTTAATGCCTGAAGAGGAAGTTGGTTTCTTTATCTCCCATAGTGGTGGGAGTTATTTTGTGAACGTAAGTATTTTTGAAGCGTTTATGGACCGCTATTTTCCTTCAGAGGAAGTAGCTGTACCAGCGCCTTTACCAACTGTAAATATGGAACAAAGATCTAAACAATTTGTCGGGGAGTATTACCAAAATAGGCGCTCATTTACGACTGATGATGCCATTTTGAGCTTAATGATTGGGGTAATACGAGTTAATGTCGATGATGAAGGGTATTTATTAGTAAATCATTTAGGGGAAACGAATCGATTCGTAGAAGTAGAGCCCGGCATTTACTATAATGCTAGCGAAGAGCGAAGCAGTGATTATGGTGGTGATTTCAGTACGATTGTATTTGGTACAGATTCTCACGGCAAAACAATGCTTATGACTGATGGGCCGATGAGTTACTCAAAAGCAGATTGGTATGAGTCCAGTGGGTTCACCTTTTTGATGCTTATTTCGTCGTTACTATTCATCATTGCTAGTCTTCTATATTGGGGGATTAGGGCTCTTGTTCGTAAAATACGCGGAAAACATGTTTTAGAAGTTACCAAAGGTTCAAGATGGGCTAAGAGAGTGGCTGTTATTCAAGGTGTACTTACCTTTACTTTCCTAGTTACCTTTCTTGCGAATGGTCAACCTGACCCTGTCTACGGTTTTCCGAAATCGGCATTTACCGATCCTTCTCCATTTAGTGCATTTTTAGACATCATCGTTTCCTATGGGATCGTTTTAGTAACCGGAGCAGTACTAGCTTTTTCAGTCGTTTCATGGGTGAAAGGGTACTGGAAGCTTGCTGGAAGAGTTCATTATACGATGTTTGCAATTTTTTCGGCAGTTTTATCGTGGATATTTTATTTTTGGAATCTTCTTTAATAAATAGTAAAATTCACATCTTAGTATGGTTGGGTAGTTAATAGCCAAGAAATGTGAGAAAGCGAGAATAAAAGGTATAACACGATTTTTATCTTTTTCGGAAATCACATTCTGCGTTTAGGACGAATCATATAGAAAAATAAAGACACAACGAGAAGTCAATATCCTTCGTTGTGTCTTTTGCTATCTAAAATTTACTACAGTCAAAAGACATCCTAATGATTATTGAAGATTTGTGAATAATGAAAAGGATCACTTCACTGTGTGAAATGATCCTTTTTTATCAACCTAGCAAAATAGCGATAAAACCAATGGTCGAAACGGCATTACATAGACAGTGCACGACGATCGCTATGTATATATTTTTCTTTTTCCAAGCAATATAGAAAGCAGGATAAAAGGCAATAATTCTAAACAAATTATTAAATGGAAGCCACAAATGGTATAAAGAAAATAATACAGTTACGATCAATGGTGTATAATTCCCGAATCTACTCATTTTTGCCGAAAGATAGCCTCGAAAAAACAATTCCTCGACGATCGGACCAATAAAGACATTTAGGATGAAAATAATTACACAAGTTAACAGCAGAATGTTCCTTGAATAGTATTGTGAATAATCGATATTCACCCAGTCAAAATACGGTGGTAATATGTTGAACAGTTGCTCTGAAATGGGTGAAAATAGCCAAACTTCCATTGGGGCAACAGTGATGCTCATTAAACCAGCGAACCCCCAAAGGAAAAGAGAGTATATGACAATTTTCCACCAACTTAATTTTTCGTAACGGGTGAATGCACTTTTCAATGAATAACTTCCATACTCTTTCTTACTTGCGCGAAAGACCACAAAAAGCTGGATTGGAAAAAGTATGATCAGGGCTATTAGAAGAAATAGTAAAATCGTTGGTATCGTATCACCAAGTACATGACCAACCCATAGATAAACTAGTGTTAATAGTGAAGTAGGTAGAAAAATAAGCAGAAGTACCTTGCGCAAACTTAATTGATCATAAACGTTCTTATTTCCTGTCTCCATTTCATCATTTCTCCTTAATTAAAAGCACTAAATTATCCAATCCTCATATTCTCTCCCAGTTGGAGGTAGATTTTAGTGTTAATACATCGACAACTTGTTTGTATTTGTAGGTTTTGGGCCAGCTGCAGAAGATTGATTTTTCTTTAAACAAAAGTTTGGTGAAAGGAGAATTAGGTTTTGGTGTCCATCCTCCACTTGGGACTAACTCAATGATGACATGTGTATCTTCTCTTTTTACAGAATAATGACCTGATACAACTCCCATCCCACTTTCAGCACGGATTTCAAAAGTATCCATAAATACAATATCATCTGAAAAGTTACGCACATCTGGAAAACCACGGGTAAACACTACCGTTAAAGGGTGATCACCTTGCTTAAGTGAAATTTTCTTTAAGCTATTAGACTCGCAAAATTCATATACCAAACCGTTGTCTAAAGCGACCTTGCCATCCTCATAAGGGGTAATTTCCTCAAGCGGTTCTGTTGTTGCATTCGCAAATTCAATGAGTTGACAGTCATCACTGTAACGAGTATACGAACGCCACTGAAAATCCTTTGGCATCGGTACAGGAAAATTTGCTGGCTTTATGGTGTTTGTGTCAATGTTCATTTGAAAAGTAGTATTACTCTTTCGGACGAAATCAAAATTATAAAGAAAGAATATTGGTAGATAAGAAGGGTTTTCTGTGCTTGAACCTACAGGAGCTAATAGATTTAATCCTTTTGTTTTCTTCGTGGAGTTCTCGGCAATAGACACGTCGATGTTTCTGCCATACTTATCGGTAAACTGAAAGGAAATCAATACGCAATTCTTTTCCTTTTCAAAACGAGTATTTTTCATCTCTACTTTGACTCGTTCACATAGACCTTTGCCGGTTACATCAAAACTGTCGTCTTTATCATCATTCAAGCTCATTTCGTCGTATACATCCACATAGCCATCAGAGCGATAGGCAATGACCCGGTAGCCTTGGCCAATCACCTTGTCATCGATGTACTGGGGTTCTAGACCAACGTACTTGCTATCAGCATTTTTCTTGAAATTAACTAGTGCTAGCTTTTTTAACGGGATCAGGTTAATACGAAAGGGAATGACCACTGTTTGTTTTGGGGAACGGACAAACTCTTTTTTTTCGACTATTTTCATATGTTGCACTCCTTTTATTGGAATGAAAAGATTAAAACATCAGCAGTTCAGTAGTGGAAGACATTTCCGAAGTTAGCGGTGTATTTTATAATGTCAAATTTAGGATATATCAATAAAAGCAAATAAAGATAAAAGAAGTGTGACAATGTAGTGAAATAAGGAAATATTAATTTTTTAGTTTAGCTTATGATGAAAATTAACGTGAAAAAAGATAGTAGTTTTGTTTAGCGGTGAAAGGGGATATGAAAGATAAAAGAAATTTTAAGGAGCGAGAGTAATGTCCATCGACATTATCATTATTGTGGTTTTTTTCATTACCATTCATTTATTAGCAAATAAAATCATTCCATCTGAACAATTTAAACGTTTACGATGGTTGTCGTTTTCAGGTGGATTAGCAGTTTCATATGTATTCGTATATGTGTTACCTTCTTTACATCAAGAGCAACAAAAACTTAAAGACTACTCTAGTACACTAACAATGGAATCGGAATTATATGTTATTGGCCTATTGGGGTTACTGTTGTTTTATTCCCTTGAGAAATCTTTATCCTATGCACAACTCAAAGGTTCTGCAGAAAAAAATACCGTTTTTTGGCTCCAAGTTGGTTTTTACACTTTATACAATATGCTTATTTCTTATACTGTCGTCGCATCGAACGTACAAGGTATTCAAGCCGCATTTTATGGGGCTGCAATTGGTCTGCACTATATCGCCGTTGCTAATGACTTATCGCTGGAAAACCCAGATCAATATAATAAAGTTGGAAAATTCGTACTCGCTTTTGGGATATTAACTGGATGGGGACTTGCCATTTGGGTAACGGTATCATCGGTAGTGCAAGCGTTTATTTATGCCTTCATTTCAGGTGCAATGATCTTAAACGTCTTAAAAAACGAGTTACCAAAGGAGCGCAATGCTCACTTTCTATCATTTTCCATGGCTATCGTTTCTTACACATCAATTACATTAACACTTAAATACTTTTTTGAGTGGTGATAAGAATAGATGAGAGTCAGTGTTACTAAGTTATTAAAAGTTGGAAGAAAAATTGCCCCCTTATCATTTAAGGAGATATACAGAAAGACCATCTCAATCCGACTTAAAAAACGAAACTGAACACCTTATTTAAATATCTCAAAAATGGTAAGGATTTATCGACATTACTTATTATTTGTTATTATTGTTATGGAGTTCCTTAAGATTTTGAATAAAATTCACTTAAACTAAACCAGCTAATAGTTTGTCAATATTTTTCTATAAAAATCTTGAAAACCACATGCTATACTAAAAATAGACATACTAAATAACCTTCCCTAAGTACATTATTGGAAGGTTTTGTTGTATTTAGTC
>NZ_JBLWFS010000030.1:0-44627 GCF_048323755.1 Alkalihalobacterium sp. APHAB7 | reverse complement strand
TTAGGCACGCCGCCAGCGTTCGTCCTGAGCCAGGATCAAACTCTCCATAAAAGTGTTTGATATAGCTCACTTCCACAGGATGTGGTGGCTTCGATGTTGCAACAGGACGTTGCGTTCTTAATCGAAGTTCATTCATCACTGTGACGTTTTAAAACATTGACGAGATATCATGTATCTCATTTATTTCGCTTGGCTTTTTGTTCAGTTTTCAAAGAACTTTTTTCGTCGTGTTAACGACTGGATATTAATCTTATCACGCTAATTCCTTTTCATCAATGTACAATTATTGGTAAAAAGGTCTTTCAAAAGCGATAAGATAAACTATATCAAAATAACTTAGTTAACACAACAGTTAATTTTTAAGTCATTTAAACTTGTTGTTTTTTACTTGTACGACACTCGCAAAAAACGACAATTAATAATATACCAAATAAAATATTGCATTACAACCATTTATTATTATGAAATGATTGGTAATTTGTTTTGCTAGCTTTCTTTCTATTCTATAAGTAATTTCTTAATACCGTCGCTTCCCGCCCTCATTGATAAAACGCTAAGTACAAGATTAACGCCACCCATTCCTGTTAGTTTTTCAATTAACCTTCATTGTCCGATAAGGTATGCTGTTTATGTGCAACCATTTTTGTCTCTATAATCTAAATTTCAGAATGGCCCACTACCTTCTCTATTATCAGTTGCCTTTTCAACAAATACATTTCTAGAAATAACCTTTTGCTTCCTAGACTGTTGCCCCCCTGAAATATAGGTTCTCATCCTCCAGATTGAAATCAGCATAAATACTGCACCGAACCCTACAAGTACGAATAATTTTTTTAATATATCTGTCCACCCGAGCTCTCGGACTAAAATATCTTGATAGGCAGTCAACGCCCATGCGTGAGGTGTAATAAAAGCAATTTGTTGCATCAAGTCCGGCATGACGAATAGAGGGACCATCGTTCCGCCAAGCGCTGCCATTGTTAAAATAACCATCACAGACCACCCTGTAATTTGCGATTCCGTTTGAACGATAGAGGCAATTAACATCCCTAAAGAAGAACTAACCCACACTAATGCTAAACTAATAAGAAGTAAGGCGAATATCGAACTTCCTAGCGACATCCCAAAAACGAAATGACCGAAACCGAAAAGGATCGCGACTTGAGTAAGGCCGATCAAGTAAAACGGAACCCATTTACCTATCAGTAAATTCCAACCAGAAACAGGAGCTGATAAGATTCTTTGCAACGTTCCTGACCTTTTCTCATTTAAGAAAGACCTTCCGGCAAAAGTTACTATAAAAAATGCAAACATGACCGTATAACCGGGGACGTTTTGTTGAAATGGGTCTGGTTGGGTTGACCGTCGGTGGGCTCCTGTCAAAGAATGAACACTTATATTTGGATGATCGAATGCCTCTTGTGCTTCTATCTTTAATTCGTTCTTCATCTCATCTAGTGATAGCGAATTTCTTTCAATATCATTTGCGAATAGTTGGCTTTCAATCGGGTCAAGAGAAAATATACTCGCATTCAAACTTTGTAACAGGTGCTCATACTCTTGTTCGTATTTCGCCTCCATTTTTGCTAACTCACTATTCAGTTTTTCGCTAATCACTTCCACTTGATTGTCGACCATACGATTAATTGTGTATTGCATCGAAAAGGACTGAGTAACACCTTCAATCGCTTTTTCTAGTACAGAAGTTGAACTTCGTTGTGCTGCATCCTGATACGTCGTAATTTCAATAGCTTCCTGCTGGCTCAATGCTTGACTAAATTGACTAGGGATAATTATTGAAAGTGGATATTTTCCATCTAAAACGAGAGACTGTGCCAGTTCTTCTGATAACTTCTGTCCCTCGAACGTAGTAACTACCCTGAGTCCGTCTACTTCATTTAATGTTTCAACAAAACGAGTAGAGGCTTCACTCGAATCATCGCTCACCACAAGAACTTCAACATCTTTTCCAGCTAGATTATACATTGGCATTAATGCAAAGCTCATAATACTAATAAACATAATTGGCAGTAAAAACAAAACAACGACAGCCCCACGATCTTGTAATAGAATTTTTAAATCTTTTCTAGTAATAGCTAAAAACGACATGGCCTGCTCCTCCAATTATTCTCTTAGTGCTTTTCCAGTTAATCGTAAAAATACGGTTTCCAAATTAGGTGGCATAATAACCAAATCATCAATAACGATCTTCTTAGCTTGGAGTACATTCATTAACGTTCCGATTGCTTCTTGGATATTTGTCGTTACAACAACCATTATTTTTAATTCACTTGATTCAACCTCTTTTACAAATGACAGTTTGCTTATGCAAAGGAGTGCTAGCTCTAATTGGTCTCGAGAACGCAATTGAAATTCAACAATACCGGCAGAAACAGTATTGATCAAATTGGCTACTTTATCTAGCATTAACAATTTTCCATGATCGATAATCGCTACTCTATCACAAAGGGATGTCGCTTCGTCCATATAATGCGTTGTATATATGATCGTTTTTCCTTCTCTTTTTAGTATTTCAATAAGATCATAAATCTTAATTCGAGATTGCGGGTCTATGCCTACCGTTGGTTCGTCCATTAAAACGACTTTAGGGTCATGCAAGAGAGCTGCAGCGATATTTATTCTTCGTTTCATTCCACCTGAATACTGGGAAATAGGTTCTCTTGCACGGTCACTAAGCCCTGTTAAATCTAAAAGCGAAAGGACTCGTTTTTTTAATTCTTTACGTTTTATTCCATATAAGGATCCAAAAAAGAATAAGTTATCAAAACCACTGAGTTCACTATACAAAGCAATATCTTGCGGTACCACACCTACAAATGACTTCACCTTTTTCATATTTTCCATTAAGTCCATCTGGTTAAACCAGACAACCCCGCTCGACGGTCGGAGTTGTGCACTAAGCATTAGAAGAGTCGTCGTCTTCCCCGCCCCATTCGGTCCAAGGATCCCAAATACTTCTCCTGCTCTTATACTTAAACTAATCCCGTTTACTGCCTTTCTCTGGGCATACTCCTTTTCAACATTTTCTAATTCAATGATGTTCATAGGTGGTGCTCCTTTTTATATTTTTTAGATATTTTTTCCATATTTAAATACAGTCATACAGACATGATTGGTAAACAGCAAAATAATTAACGGCAACACCTTTCTCCTGTATAATGTACGTAAAACAACATCATGGGAGCGAGAAAAAATGACTTTTATTGATTTTCGAAGTGATACAGTGACCAAACCAACAGAAGAGATGCGACAAGCGATGTTAACAGCAGAAGTTGGTGATGACGTCTATGGTGAAGACCCTACCATTAATCGTCTAGAAGCATTGGCTGCTAATATACTAGGAAAAGAAGCTGCATTATTTGTTACTAGCGGTACACAAGGAAATCAAGTTGCCGTTTTAACGCATTGTCGTCCAGGAGATGAAGTAATTTTAGAAGCCGAATCTCACATCTTCTTATATGAAGGTGGTGCTTCTTCCGCACTTGCTGGTGTTCAAACAAGACCAATTCGAGGTGTGCGGGGTGCGCTGGACCCGCTAGAAGTAAAAAAAGCGATTAGAGGAGACGATATTCATTATCCTTACTCAGGTTTAATTTGTTTGGAAAATACACATAACAAAGCAGGAGGAAAAGTCGTACCGCTTCAAACGATGAAAGAGATTTATGAGATTGCTAGAGAAAAAGACGTACCAGTCCATCTTGATGGTGCTAGACTGTTTAATGCCGCAGTAGCATTAGGTGTACCCGCTTCGGAGTTAACACAGTATGTCGATACCGTTCAAGTATGTTTATCGAAAGGGTTATCAGCACCGGTTGGTTCCATCTTAGCAGGTAGTCAATCGTTTATAAAAGAAGCAAGAAAGTGGAGAAAACGTCTCGGAGGTGGTTTACGGCAAGCTGGTGTAATTGCGGCTCCAGGCATTATTGCATTAGAAAGAATGATTGATCGTCTAGCAGAAGACCATGCAAATGCTCGACTGTTAGCGGAAGGGTTATCTACCATTCCTCAACTTCAAGTAAGTATAGAAGAAGTAGAAACGAACATCATTCTTTGTAATATTAAAGAAACAAGCCTTTCCAACGACCAATTTCTAAGTAAACTAAAAGATGCAGGCATTCTAGCTGTTCCTTTCGATGACGGAATTATCCGTTTTGTCACTCATCGTGAAGTATCAAGTGACATGGTTCAACGTGCAGTAGAGACGATTAGTGAGATCTTATAATCCTTTATGTACTGTAAGACAAAGCTTCTAGTGACAATAACATTGACAAACTCACCTAACCACATTTTAAAATCTACGAAAAACAACCCTCATACGAATAAAGTCGGCATGAGGGCTGTGTTTTTGCTATGATTAGCTTCCATTGTACACTATTGTTAAAGTTAATCTTCGCAAGCTATTATTAAAATCCCTTGCCAATATCAACTTGATTACGAAGAGAATTGCCTGCTTCAATGTTCCGTAACGTATCAACGAAGCAATCGACACCTTCATTAGGTGTTGTCACTGCTGAAATATGTGGTGTGATCGTTACACTTGGATGGTTCCATAATGGATGTTCTCGCGGGAGTGGTTCTACAGCAAAAACATCAAGTACCGCAAATCTCACGTGCTTTCGGTCAAGCGCTTCAAGCAATGCTTCTTCATCAACTGATGCGCCCCTGCCAACATTAATAAACCCTGCGTTAGATAAGGAATTAAAAATTTGACGATCAAACAGCTTCTCTGTTTTCTCAGTTAACGGTAATGTATTAATAACATAGTTAACTTCACCTAACCGCTTTTCAAGAGAACCAACAGGCAGAACCTCTTTAAAATACGCTTTATTTTTTCCGCTTAGTGACACACCATAAACCTCTATCCCAAATGTTGATAGGACTTCAGCTGTTTTTTGGCCAATTTCTCCTGTTCCAAATATCATCACTTTTTGTTCACTAAGTAACCGAGGCGTAATCGGTTCCCACGTTTTGTTGGTTTGCAGCTGTTGAAACGAATCGTGGAACTGTACATCTTTTAAAATATAACTTAAACAATATTCAGCAATTCGTTGACCGAACGAACAAATCGTCCGCGTTAACAGAACGCCTTCAGGCCAGCTTTTCTTAAATAAAAACCGATCGACACCTGCACCTAGAGAATGAACCCACTGAACTTGACTATAGTCATAATCCTTTTTTGTATTAAAGGCGACAAATGCATCGGCCCACTCTAGATCACCTGTGGTCACTTTTTCTTCAGGTAAGAAACGAAAGTGATACGCTAAGTTTCTATTATTTATAAGCGTTTTAATCTCATTATGCATCGGACTTACAACAACAATATTATTGATGTTCATTAGCTTCACCTCAACTACAATAGTTTCTCCTATACTATTACAACATATATTGGAAAAAACGCATAGGAATAGATAGTATTTTAGTAATTGCCGTTTTTAAAAATGGAGTATCCTCTACTTCAACCTGTGAATTTTGAACATAAGAACCATTAGAATCTACTAATAAACTCTGCTCGGTAAGGACTGTTTCAACTTCGTTCTGGAGCGCTGAAGCAAACTCCACACTATCAATTACAACCATAGATTCCGTGCTAAGGAATGTACTTCGTGGATCGAAATTAAATGAACCTACAACACTGATCCGGCTGTCAAATAAAAATGACTTCATATGCAATTGTCTGGTAATGCTTTGAAATTCGTATAAATCAACAGTCGAAGTGGCCGCAATACCTTCTCTTGATTTCATATAACCTGAGTAAGCAAAAATGTTTGAAGTCGCAGCTAAGGAATTCGTTAAGATGTGGATTTCATCGGCAGTAACATCATCTATATTTAAATGTTTCATCATCTCATGGTTAGGAATAATATAAGGACTTTGTATGAATATCGATTCTTCAGCATATTCCATTAAATTTGTTAACTCATACCATACCCATGGTTCTTTATTCATCCGGCTAATCGGGTTATGAATGAATGTAATTTGATTGGTAGGAAAGGATTGTTCGAGCCAATTTATATCCTTTTGAATAAATTCTGGATAAGTGCTATAAAAAGTCTTAGGGAACTGCCGTAGTAGATTTAACTTTTCTTTAGCCGCCACTTCTTGTCTTTTTGATAATTTGTTTAATGGAACTTTAGAAAATTCATGATCCCAAACATCATCAAAGTATTCCTTCATTTGAGAAATAACACTTTCATTAAATAAGTCTTGATTCTTGTTAATGATTACGACATCGCGATCATTTGATGCTCCTTCATAACCTTCTGGTGCAAAGTATTTATCACCTATATTTCGCCCACCAATCATCGCATACTTTTTATCAATAATGATCATTTTATCATGAAGGCGATTATTCCAAGTCCAAGGTCGAAGGGGATCAATCGGTTCATAAAATTTAAGCTGAATGTTAGGATGGTCCGTAAATACGTAAAGTATATCTTTCATCGAGCCTCTTAAATTATGAAACATCCCATCTAGTAAAACACGAACTTGAACTCCCCGGTCTGCAGTACTAATAATACTTGAAAAAAATACATCACTTGCTTTGCCTTCATGCAGTACATGATAAGAAATATCAAGGGAATGATTTGCACTTTCGATAAGGTTCACACGAGCAAGACCAGCATCAAAAGGATCCTCCACTAACGCAACCCTGTCTTGTGAATGCTCATTTCCATAGAAACGATCAACGTTAAGTTCATAAATATAATCGCTTTGCTGTGGTTGGTGAAACCTAAAAGCCAATACCCCAGAAATAAACGCATATAAACCATAGATAACAACTAGTATAACCGTTACTATGATACCCGTTTTAAACGCTCTCCTCTTTATAACAATCACCTCTTTTTCATTGCCTTTCATTTAATTCAACATTTACCAAATAATATCGATTTTCTAATCACTTCATGCATGTACCTGGTATGAAACCTATCTTTTAATCGTGAAGAGCCAAGTATACGCCTTGGCTACGGTCCAAAAGCAAGGAGCAACAACCTTTGAGAAGAGAGCCTTTTATTAAGTCATCTATAAACAAACGAAGGTGTGAAATTAAATTTCACACCTTTATTGTCTACTCATTTTCCAATAGTGGTATACGAACAATAAACGTTGACCCAATCCCTACTTCACTTTCCACACGAATGGAACAACCATGTAGAGCTAAGATTTTTTTAACAATCGATAATCCAAGTCCATTTCCTTTTACGGAACTGCTTCTTGCTTTATCTACTTTGTAGAAACGTTCAAACAAGTGAGGAAGCGCCTCTTGTGGAATGCCTTTCCCTGTATCCTTAATGCTGACATTCAGTTCATTTGCTTGTTCCTTCAAGGAAATCTCAATCATCCCGTTTTCATCTGTATAACGGATTGCATTCGTAATGAGATTTAACCAAACTTGTTCAAATAAATCTTGATCCGCGAATATTTGATACGATTCCAGTTCTAAATGGATATCTAGATTTTTATTTTTCCACAACGGTTCGGTAGCAAGCACGGTTCTACGAATTTGTTCGTCAAGCTTATACTTTGCAGGATGATAGGGGTGGTGCTCTGACTCTAACGATGCAAGTCGTAATAAGTTGTCGCTCAACCTTGATAGACGTTCTGTTTCTTGGTAAATAATATCTAAATATTCTTCTTGGTGATCTTTAGGGATTACGTCGTCCTTTAATGCTTTTGTAAATCCTCGAATAGAAGTAAGAGGTGATTGAATTTCGTGAGAGACGTTACTGACGAAGTCTTCACGCATTTTATCAATTTTCCCTAACTCCGAAGCCATGTAATTAAAACTCGTGATCAATTCCCCTACTTCATCTTTATTTTTACTCTTTAATCGAACAGAAAAATTCCCTGTCGCCATTTCTCTAGCTGCATCAGTTAACTTTTTTATAGGGTTGACGAAATATCTAGAAGCAAACAATATTAATACACTTCCAATAAAAAGAACGAGAAACAGTGTAAAAAAGATCACTCGTTTAATCGCAAACAACTCTTCTTCAAAGTTAATTCGAACAAACAGAGCATATCTTTCATTAGCAACCTCGACAGGTTTACCGACAATCCTCGTCGTCGCATTCACTTCATTTTGAGGAAGAAAGTAAGGTTCCTTTTCGAATGACTGTAAGACCATTACGATTGTCTCTGGGTGGATTGTAAATGAAGGTTCAGCAAATGAATGAACAATTCCTTCTTCATTTATAAGCATAAGCTCAAAATTAAATTCGCTTAACGTCTCAATTAAATCAGGGATTTTTTCAACTTGAGTAATTTCAACAAGTTCTGCAACACCAGTCGTATGTTTCGTAACTTCCTCTTCTATAAACAGTTCACGGTGAAAAAAAAGTGAATTGATCAAATAAGAGATAAATAAACTGATGATGACAACACTAATAAACGTCATTACAATTCGTGAGTAGAGACTCATTTTTAACAATTAAATCTCCTCCAGACGATAACCTAATCCTCTAACTGTAGTTATCGTTAAATCAGGAAAAGAGCCTATTTGTTCTCTTAACCTTTTTATATGGACATCGACTGTTCTTTCATCACCATCATAGTCATAGCCCCAAATCTTCTCGATCAACTGAGTTCGAGTAAAAATTTTACCGGGCGAACGTGCCAATTCAAACAGCAACTCACATTCTTTCCTTTTTAAATAGACGGTTTCATCTGAAGCTTGTACAATAAGTCGCTCTAGATCAATTGATGTAGATCCGAACTTAATTACTCTCTCTGAATTAGAATTGTAACGTTTTAAGAGAGCATTGACTCTTAGTATAAGTTCTACTGGGTCAAATGGCTTGACCAAATAATCATCTGTTCCTGCTTTAAATCCTCTGACCTTATCTTGTGATTCCCCTTTTGCGGTTACCATCAAAATCGGTATATTTAAAAATGAACGAATATCTTCTGTTAATTCAATTCCATCCACATGAGGCATCATCACATCAACAATCGCTAACTCCACTTGATGCTCAGCTAAAATTTCTAACGCTTCTCGTCCATCAGAGGCTTCAATAACCGAAAAATTGTTATTTTCAAGGTATAATCTAATTAATTTACGAATATGCGCATCATCGTCAACTACTAGAATTGTGTTCATTGGACATTCCAACTTTCTTTTCATGCTTTACTTACTTATATCGTGACAGTAATCTTATCCAGTCAGCTTTTTGACTACTGTTTTTTAAGTTTTCCCTGAATTTCGGGCTTCAACCTGCTCTTTGATTACTGTGTTTTTCGAACCCTCTTGGATTTTGGCCTTCTTCCAGCTTTTTGATTACCGTTTTTTCGGATCCCCTTTGCTTTCAGGCTTCACCCTTTGTATATAAACAAAGGATGGACGAATCCACCCTTTGTTTGCTCTATCCTTTTTTTATTGCTAAGAATTACGAGTTATTACACATCGATTTCATTTTTTTCTTTACGGCGAGTAAATATGCCTTTCCACCAATTTGTAAAGTTATCTGTATAGATGTAGATAACTGGAACAAGGACTAACGTAATAACCGTTGAGAATGTTAAACCAAAAACAATTACGGTTGCCATTGGGGCTTGTAACTCAGCACCTTCACCAATTCCGATCGCTAATGGTACCATCGCTAATACAGTTGTCAGCATTGTCATTAAGATCGGACGTAACCTAGTTGGTCCAGCTTCCAAAATCGCTTCATCTCTTGTCATTCCGCGATCTCTCAATTTGTTAATATAATCAACTAAAACAATCGCATTATTTACAACAATACCTGCGAGCATAATGACTCCGATAAAAGCAGGGGCGCTTAATGGACGTCCTGTTATTAAAAATCCTGCCATGATACCAATAAATGTTGCTGGAAGGCTAAACATGACGATAAATGGATACAACACTTTCTCAAACTGGAACGCCATAACTGCATAAACTAAGAATATGGCTAATGTTAGGGCAAGCGCTAAATCAAAAAACGCCTCCATCATCATTTCATAGTCTCCACCAATTTGATAATCGTACCCTTCAGGGAAGATGTACTGATTTAGTTCAGCTTCAACATCGGCTATAACGCTACCTAAGTCACGTTCCATGATGTCTCCTGTTACAGCGACACCACGCGTTTGATTTTGTCGATTAATAACATTCGGTCCATCAGCTTGAACAAAATCAGCAATTGTAGAAAGCAGAACCGTATCTCCGGCTGGAGTGACTAGCGGTAAGTTTTGCAACTGCGTATAATTTTCTCGATATTCTTCAGGCAGTATTACCGTAATGTTTATTTCCTGTCCTTCAGTTCGCATAAGCGACGCAACTTGTCCGCTCACACTACTTCTTACAGTGTCCATCACTTCAGCATACGTAAATCCATATTGAATAGCGACATCACGGTCAACATGAATTTGCATCTCTGGTCTTGTTTCACCCATTGAATGCGTCACATTAGCTGTACCGGGAATTTCGTTAATTAACTCACTAATATCATCTGCAATCACCTTAAGCGTATCAAAGTCTTCACCTCTTACTTCGACTTCAATCGGGTTGCCTCCCATTCCATCACTTTCAAATGAGAAAACATTTACTTCGATATCAGGAAGTGTCTCGGAAAACTCGGCAAAGTCTTGAATAACTTGGTTTGTAGTAACATTTCTCTCACTTGCTGGCACGAGGCGAATATAGAAATTTCCACTATTGGAACCACCGCCAGCTCCCATCATTCCGCCGCCTCCTATTGAAGTGTAGACGACTTCAGTGACACCGGTGTCTAATAAGAACTCTTCTAATTCACGTACAACACCCTGTGTTTCTTGAAGTGACGTTCCAGAAGGCATTTCAAAACTTGCTGAAATCTCCCCTTGATCAAACGCTGGCATTAGCTCAAGTCCAACGAACTTAACCGTTCCAAGACTGGCTACTAATAAAAACAACGTTCCAAATGTAATGGTTTTCCGATGATTGATTGACCATTTCAAAATACGACGATATTTATTATTAATTCCTTCTAAAAATTCACCAATTTTAACACTTACTTTCCCTAAACCTCTCGTATCTTCTTCTACTTTCATTTCCGGTAATAAAAGACCAGATAACATTGGTACGATCGTTAAAGCTACAGCTAAGGAGGCGATCAATGTAAACCCTACAGTAAGCGCTAATGGTAAGAACAGTTCCGCCGCGATTCCCTGCGTAAATAAAATCGGAACAAAAACGACAAGACTTGTCATCGTTGATGCAATTACAGCAGACGAAACTTCAGAAGCCCCTTTTATCGCAGCTTCTTTCCGACTATAACCTCGCTCTCGGTACTTATAAATATTTTCTAAAATAACGATCGAACTATCTACTAGTAAACCAATCCCTAGTGCAAGACCACCGAGTGTAATAATATTTACGGTTTCCCCTGCAAAATATAGCAGCGTAAATGCAGAAATAACTGCGATTGGAATTGACAATCCAATAATTAACGTACTTCTAAAACTCCTTAAAAACAGCAATAAGACAAGCACCGCCATGGCGCCACCAAGTATCATATTCATTGTTACACTTTTGATCGAGTCTTTAATAAAAATGGAAGAGTCCATAATCATTGTTAGTGTAACACCTTGGGGTAATTCTCTTTGGAGTCTTTCCATCTCTCGATTTACAGCATCTGCTACATCTACTGTATTGGCATCTCCTTGTTTTGAAATATCAAGACTTAATGTAGGTTCACCGTTAACATAAGCAAATGAAGACATATCTTTAAACGTATCTTTTACTTCTGCAACATCTTTTAACTTAATAGTTTCACCTGTACGGAGTGGAAGATTAATATTTTCAATCTCTGAAATCGAACGGAACTCCCCAATCATTCGCAGCGGCATTTCTTGCCCGCCTCGTTTAATTTCTCCTGCCGGTGCACTTATATTCTCTCCACCGATGATTTGTGATAATTGTGAAATGGTTAAACCGTAGTTTTGCATGAGCGTTAAGTCCGGCTCAACAATAATTTCACGTTCTTGCGCCCCTGTTAAATTAACAGTAGCAACACCAATAATACGTTCCATACGCGGAATAATAGTATCTTCAGCAATGTTAGTAAGTCTTGTTAAATCCATGTCTGCTGAAATACCCATTTGTATGATCGGAAATTGATTTGGATCAAATCGCATCGCACTTGGTGTTCCAGCACCATCAGGTAAAGTCGTTCGAACCATATCGATCCGATCCCGCAAGTCTAACATGACGGCATCTAAATCTGTGTTAAAGTCATACATTAAAATGATTAATGACTGATTTTGGGTAGAAATCGACTGCATTGTCGATAGACCTTCTGTTGCACTAAGTGCTCCTTCGAGCGGCCTTGTGACTAAATTTTCAACCTCTTGTGGTGCAGCACCATTATATGAAGTGGAAACAGCAGCAATTGGTAAATCTAAATCTGGCATTAAGTCTACTTTTAAGCCAGATAACGACACCCCGCCAAGCATAATCATAACGAGAGCGACGATGATAACACCAACTGGCCGTTTCACCGATTCTTTAATTAATTTCATTTAGAACCCCCGTTTGTGATTAAGCGTCATTTTGTTCTGTTTCTTCATTATCTGCATCTTCAGTATCTTCATCATTTTCTTCTTCATCATCAATATCGTCGTCTTTTATTTCATCTTCAGATTGTTCTTCTTCATCATTTATACTTTCTTCTGATTGAGGTCCAAACAATTGACCAATATCATTACGGATGTTAATTAGCGCTCCATCATATAGTTGATGAGTTCCTCTAACAACAACGTATTCTCCTTCTGCTAGTCCGCTTTCAACACTATACATCTCAGACGTTTCATTCTTGATCGTAATAACTCGTCTTTCAACTCGCTCTCCATCAGAAGTCACATAAACAATTCTTTCCTCATTTTCAATAGTTACAGCGCTGGCAGGGACTAAGATTTCTTCAACTGCGAACGAAGGTTTAATGAGTACTTCAGCAAGCATTCCAATGCGTAAGTTTTCATCCGGTTCTGTCAATGCAATTTCTACTGGATACGCGCGTGATTGCTCTACTGGAAGAATACTAATGTGTTTAATTTGACCTTCATACGTTTGGTTCAATGAACGAATATGAATGTCAACGGATTCGCCAATTTGCAAATTGGCTAGAACTGATTCATTTACGTTAAGTTGAACGATTGGTTCGTCCATCTGTACAATTTGTAATAATGGTGATTGGGGTGACACCATTTCCCCTACGGTCACATTAAAGTTACTGATTTCTCCCGCCATCGGTGCTCGCACGACAGCATGTGTTTTTTGCTGTTCAGCCATTTGAACGCCGACCTTAGCTTGCTTTACTGAAGCTTCAGCTGCCGAAATTTGATCCGTACCTCTCGCTTGTTGCAATGCCATCTCAGCTTGCTTTACTGCATTTTCAGCCTGTTTTTTATCGTTTTCAGTTGGCATGTTACTATCTAGTAAACTATCAACAACACCTTGCAGTTCTTCAGGCACATCATCGAGCGGAACATCAGGTTTGCTGGCCGTATTAATCATGTGGAGAACATCTTTTGCTTGTTGAACCTGTAACTCAGCTTGCTTGATGCTTTGTTCTCTCATTGACTTAGCACTCTTTAAATTCGCTTCAGCAGCTTCTAGACCAGCACGAGCTTGCGAGATATTTAAATCCACGTCAGTAGCATCTATCTCAATGATGACATCATTTCGCTTAACCGTATCGCCATTTTTAACATGAACAGCTTTAACTTCGCCGGTTAACATCGGAAGGACAGGTACAACCTTACCAGCCATGACATTTCCATTAAGCTTTAGTTCACTAACTAACTCCCCTTTTTCAATTTCATTAATTTCAACTGGAAAAGAAACTTCCTCATTTTCTTCCTCTACTGAACTAGTTGTCTCAGAGTTACATCCAGCTAGTCCAAGTCCAACTAACATTGTCGTTGCTAGAAGTCCAACTCTAATACGCTTTCTAAACCTCATCCTCTTGACCTCCATCTATATAATCAAAATAAATAACTTTTATTAACTTTAGCCATTTTAACATCTCTAAATGAACTGAATATGAACTAAACGATTTGTTCAATATTTTTATAACGATATTATAACTAATTTTTAAAATAAATAGTAAAAAAAGTAAGAAAAAAGCACGGTAGCAGGTACCTTTACTACAGTAAAAGAGTAAAGGTACCTGCTACCATGTTTATAGATTAAATATTGAGGGTAACTAGTTATAAACCAGAGGCGCTTGAGCTTATCAAAAGGCTTGTCGCTTTAAAAAATGGAAAAAATATGTTAAATTCGGTTGTATAACTTTGAAACTAGAGAAAGATGTTGAATTATTATGAAAAAAAACCATGTAAACGAAATCTTTTTTTTAAGAAGTATTGCGTGTTTAACGATCGTACTTCTGCATTCAATTGCATGGGGTACGGAGCATATACGGGTTTTATCAAAACTGCCTGATTTCCTATTGATCATACTAGACTCTTTGAATGTTTTCCTATATTACGGAACACCTGTGTTCATTTTTATAACAGCCTTTATTCTCGGTTATAGTTACAAAGAGAGAATAATTGACTATAAGCCATTTCTGCTAAAAAGAATTAAATTTATTTTATTGCCCTATATATGTATGGCTGTCCTATACGCTTTGCCGTTTTTACTGATCTCATTCGAGCAATTTACTCTAAAGGTATTTTTAAACGCTTTGATTGGTGATTTCCATGCGTATTTTGTACTCATTATTTTCCAATTCTATCTCATGTTTGTCTTTTTCAAGAAGTGGTTTGACAAACATTCACCAATCCTCGTCATAACAAGTTCATTAATCATCAATATTATCTATTTATCGGTATTTAATTTTACGAACTCCATGAACGTTTGGTTTAGCGATTATATTTGGGAGCGATACTATTGGATCCCCTTCCCAGGTTGGATTTTTTATTATTCACTCGCGTACTACACTGGAAGACATTATCAAATAGTGACTACTTATATTAATCAGTACAAATATTTCGTATTCAGCGCTCCAGTTATAACGAGCCTCCTACTACTTTTTTTGTACCACAGTGAATTTATTACCATTCACAGCTCAAAACGAATTGATATTTTGTTTCATACGATCAGTATAATAGCACTGGTCCTTTATATAGCCATGAAGATGCAACGAATTCCAAGTATCTTCTTGCTCATCAGCAACTATTCTTATGGTATCTATTTGCTCCACACGCTCTATATGGCAGCACTTATTTTGGTCTTTAGTCTGACCTCAATTAATCTAGGTATCTTTACAATTTTGATCTTGTTTTTCGGTAGCATTCTAGCCTCTATTTATACGATCTATTTATTTAATCTATTTCCATTTGGTAAATATATAGTTGGAAATGTCGACATAAAAAAAACGACGATGAACACTTCTCGATCAACGCTAACCATGCGTTCCATTTCTAAGTTCTTAAATTAAATGCTGCACGCAAAAGTCGTTACGCCTTTTTACATCCACTGTTGCTTTTTGGAAGTGCATAAACAAAACAACTAATATAAAACATAATTAGGTAATAGAAAATGAACGAAACCTATTAATTAAGGATGAATTAATCATGCTCGGTAAAAAGAAATGGCCAATTATTATCCTTTCTGGGATCTTTTTTACATTCATTTACACTTTAACAAGTTCAAAAAATTCAACACCTACCATTACACATTCAACATGGCAACATTATGAAACGCCAGAACGTGCTGGCTGGTCATCAGAACGATTAGAAGAGGCAAAACGTTATTACGATTCTTTAGGTTCAACTGCTGCGATGGTCATTTACGACGGAAAAGTTCTTGTGTCTTGGGGAGATACGACGAGAAAAAGCAATATTCATTCTGTCAGAAAAAGTTTCTTAAGTGCTCTTTACGGCATTCACGTACAAGAAGGGAACATTGATATTCAATCGACTTTAAAAGAATTAGATGTTATCGACAATGTGCAACTGACCGAGCAAGAACAAGCAGCAAAAATCGTTGACTTACTTACATCGCGTTCAGGTGTTTTCCTAACGGCTGGTGAAGAATCATTATGGATGAGGTGGACTCGTCCAGATCGCGGCTTACATTTACCGGGAACGCATTTTTATTACAACAATTGGGATTTCAATGTATTAGGAACCATTTTCAAAGAAAAAACAAACACTGATTTATTTACGGAATTTCAACAGCGAATCGCTATTCCAATTGGTATGGAAGATTATACAACAGACGATACGTCTTACAAGTTAGAAGTTAACCGATCCATTCACCCTTCTTACCTGTTTCGCATGTCGGCAAGAGATATGGCAAGGTTCGGTCAATTGTTTCTTCAAAATGGGGTATGGGATGGTGAGCAAATTATACCTAAAGAATGGATTAAAGAAAGTACAACCGTTCATACGCCAGTTCTAGGTATCGAAGAATATGGATACGGGTATATGTGGTGGGTAGCAGACACTGATGAGTTCAGTGATTTAGGTCTCTACTCTGCGATCGGAAGGTACGGACAATCGATCGATATCATCCCAGAAAAAAATCTAGTCTTTGTTCACCGCGTTAATTCAGATAATGTTTTGAACCGCACCATTCATCAAGTTAGTAATAAAAAAAGATTAACTCTATTAAAAAAAATCCTCGATGCACAAGGATCAGAATAAAAAGCGAAAAAGGGACACCTTACAAGTCTAAGAGTTCCTTCATCGGCTTTATGAAGGACACTTCCCTTGTAGTTCTTCCTTGTTTTGTCCTTCATCACTTCTATGAAGAACACTTCCCTTGCTGTTCTCCCTTGTTTTGTCCTTCATCACTTCTATGAAGGACACTTCCCTTGCTGTTCTCCCTTGTTTTGTCCTTCATCACTTCTATGAAGAACACTTCCCTTGCAGTTTTTCCTTGTTTTGTCCTTCATCACTTCTATGAAGGACATTACATCTTTGTTAAAATAACCAGCCTCGTCGTGTAAGTGCATCTTTTCACAAGACGTCCCTTTTTATATCTATTTGCCATTCACCGTTCACTGCCTTTATAGATCTTTTTGATCCACATTTAACTCAATAATATGGCCATCCGGATCACTACAAAAAATTTGCGCAAACCCGCTTTTACTATAACGGTTTTCTTTGAAAGAGATGTTATGTTTCTTCAGCCATTTTAATGCTTTGTCATAATCGTTAACTCTCAAGGCAAAATGAGCGTCACGCGTACTAATTTCTCGTTCCTGTCTAATCATCTCTGACTCTGGAAACACGATGAGATGAATTTGTTGCTTACCGACTTGAAACCAAGCCCCAGCAAAATCAAAATTTGGTCGCTCCAGTTCTATTAGCCCTAATATCTCTCTATAAAACGTTTTAGATTTCTCTAAATTAGTTACCGGTAAACTAACATGATGAAGTTCCTTGTATGTAATCAAAACGAACACCTCTCTCCATACTCTAGTTGATACAATTTTAAAGCATTTGGTATTTTTTCAATAACATCCGTAGCCATTATATCCGTAAGTGTGTGCTGACCTTCAAGTAACAAATCGGCCGCTTTCCCGTGAACGAATACGGCATTACTAATCGCTGCTTGAATAGACGCTTTCTGCATGATAAAGGCGAGGACCATTCCCGTTAAAACATCTCCTGAACCTCCTTTAGCTAACCCCGCATTTCCAGTTGGATTGACAAACTGCTCACCACGAGGTGTCGTTACAATTGTAAAAGGCCCTTTCAGTACTAAATAAACGCCATGTTCTTCTGCAAACTGTTTAGATAACTCAAACCGTTTTTGTTCGACTTCAAGAATAGGCATTCCGCATAAACGAGCCATCTCACCTGTGTGTGGCGTTAACACAGTTGGGTCTTTACGCTCTTTTAAAAGGGGTAACAAATCTTTTACATGGAATAATGCATCCGCATCCAAAACAACAGGTGCTTCATGCTTTAAAACCTCTCCGACTACTTTTTGTCCACCTATTGTTCTTCCCATACCTGGACCAACGGCAACTGCATCAAATGCACCAAAATCAACAGCTAATTCACCTTGAAAATGACCCTTCTCAGTAGCACAAGGCAAATACATCGCCTCTAAACAATGAGTTGCAACAATCGGATGAATGACGTCTGGAACTGCGACAGTTAGTAAACCAGCACCACTTCGGAGCGCAGCCTTTGCAGAAAGCATAACAGCACCTGTCATTTGCCGAGACCCACCGATCAATAAACCCTTACCATTCGTACCTTTATGCACGTTTGGCAGTCTTGTTGGTAAGTGCTTCAACACATGTTGCTCCGTCCACAATTCTTTTCGTTCTGTACACTCATCGACAACAAGCGGCGGGATACCGATATCAGCCACACTAACTGCCCCATAATAGTATGCCGCCGGATAAGTAAATGCACCCACTTTTGGATTTTGAATTGTAATCGTTGCATCCGCCTTAATTGCTTCAATTACTTCTCCACCGTCAGTTGCAACTCCACTCGGAACATCAACAGAAATGACTTGGACAGATTTCAAGCCATTTACTTCTTGAACGATTAGATTGTATGGGGGACGTAAATCACCTTTTACGCCAATTCCTAACAGACAATCAATAATTACTTCGTATGTAGACATCACCTTAAAGAATTTTTCTTCATTTTTGGTGAAATACTCGACATCATAGCCCGATCGAAAGTAGACATCTAAAGCGTGTTTAGCTGCCCCCTTTATTTTTTCAGGCGGTGGAATGATCCACAAATCAACCCGATAACCGTAACTTTTTAATATTCTTGCGATAACAAATCCGTCTCCACCATTATTCCCAGCACCCGCAACAATCATGATGTTTTGACTAGGAGTTAGCTTCTTCATCATTAGATTTGCAACGGCTTGTCCAGCACTTTCCATTAAGGTATCTTCACGAATGCCAATCTTCTCAATTGTGTATGTATCCATCTTATACATTTCAGCTGCAGTAACTATTCTCATACGATCACCTTCTCTTTTCTTACCTACACCTACTATCATAAAATATTTACCACTTATGGTGGTAGTCCGTTCTTAGATTTATTTTGCTTGGTACAATTAACTTAAATGAAGAAACAAAGCATAATTCCTTTTAAAATTGCCATCATATTTAGTGAAGACATAACTAGGAGTGAATACATTGACTAATAACAAAAAAAGAATTAATCAGAAAAACGGTAGTCAAAAAGGTAATCCATATAACGATGGAATGACATCAGATAACACGTTATCAAAAGAAGAGCTAGAAAAAGCAATTTCTCCAACAGGACGTCAAAATTCAGAGCAATAATCCGAATTAAGTTGCACCCCAACATCTTTCAATAAGAGATTTCATCCCCTCCTAAAGATCACCTTAGATTCGTAAAAATGCATCTTCCGAGGGGATTTTCTGTTATCATCAACCAAAAAGATACAACGCTTGAACTATAAAGATGGCAACGAGTAACACACCGATTCCAATATGTTCTGCATCTGGAACAATGTGATCTTTAATTTTCGGTAAAAATTTATATGTCCGCGAGAAATATTTTTCGTAATCACCTTGTACCCCATTTGGATATCCCGTTAAATAAGGCATCCACCAAGCAAAGAAATGCATCATCAAAATAATACTAGTTAATACAAAACCAACCCACACACTCCAAGACGTATTAAAGTAAAAACAAAGCGCGATGATAATGAGCGGCGGATAATTCCCCAATACTTCAAGTTTCCTTAACCGCTTATCCTTTGCCTTGATGTCATTAAATGGGAAAAGATCTACAAAATTAATAATAACTTGATACAGCAAAAGCAAAAGAGGAAACACCATAGTTAACACATGTAAATTCATTTGTCTAACTCCTTATATAAAAGTGGGCATGACCCAACGAAAAAAAGTTAGCTAACTGGTAAGTAATTTTTTGAAAGGAATATGATGAGAAAAGGAGAATCAGTTGTTATCGGATAAAATAATTAACTAGAAAGGAAGGTGTTTATGCAAGTAGGCCATAAAATTAAAATTGTTCAGGTCCCTGTTCCCACTCCAACACTATACCCACACACGACTACAAATTGTTATTTAATTGGAAACGAGAATGAGAGCTTACTAGTTGATGCAGGCTATGATAGAAAAGAGACAAGAGACAAAATTGTAAAAGCGATTAATGAAAACAACCTAGCCCAACCAAGAGCAGTCGTCCTCACCCATTCCCACCGTGACCATGCACCAGGTGTACGTCAATTCTGTGACTGGGCACCTACTGTATACTGTCATGAAGATGAGAAACAAGACATCTTAAAAGCAATCTCACCAATAACTAGTATTTCTTGTTTACAAGATGGCGCCACTCTACAAATAGCTGATGTTGACTTAACGATTATTCACGGCCCTGGTCACACAGCTGGGCACTTAAACGTATTCATACCTTCAGAAGAGGTTTTGCTGGCTGGTGACAATATCATTGCTGAAGGGACGACATGGATTGGTCCTCCAGAAGGCAACATGAGCGACTATATGCAAACGTTAAATCGGTTAAAACAGCTCAAACTTGCTAAAATTGGACCTGGTCACGGGCAATGGGTACTAAACCCTTATGAGCAAATTGAATTCGTTTTAACTCGTCGACTGCAACGAGAAAACCAAATCAAAACACTATTGAAGAAATACAATCAACAAACAGCAACTCAATTAACTGAAAAAATCTATGAAAATACGATTCATCCTAGTGTTTTTTTTGTTGCAACGAAAACAATAGAAGCACACCTAATCAAACTCTTAACAGAAGATGCTGTCATACAAAGAGGTATTCATTATTCAATCAAGTAATTAGTGGCTGATGTTAACCATTATTTTTCTGTCTTTCTGGCATCATCAATGGATCACCTTTTTGATGATTTACTAGTGTACGAAGCGAAACAATAGTTGGTGAAACCATCGGCAATTCACCCTTCCCATATAAAGCTAGAGCATCTTTTGGACTGATCCAAAAAGCTTCATCAACTTCATGCAAATCCGGCTTAGGTGTTTGTCCTTTCGGAAGTTTAGCAAGGAAAAATCGCGTATCAAACCGTATCGGACTGGCTTTCGGTGTTAACCGGTAGCCAAAGTATTGCAAATGATCAAGGTTGAGATAACATTGTTCTTGACTTAGTAGATTTTGAAATGAAATTTTACCTTCTAATAGTTGTCGACGGTAGGCCATCTCTTGTTCTTCTGTAAAATAGCCAGGCTGTCCGCCCTTTCGCGTGCCAAGAAATACACCAACCTCTTCAAATAGCTCTCTGGCAGCTGCTACATAGTGGGCTACACTAAATGACTCAATAGAATCATGATTCTTAATATAGTCGCTTCCTACTATGTAGTCTTCTGTTTCAACAGTACCACCTGGAAAAACATAAAAACCACCTAAAAATTTCATCGTTTTCGGACGCTTCGTTAAATATACTCGAGATAAATGATCCATTAAAACTACAGTTGATGCGGGTTTAGGAATGACAGCCATTATAACCTCCTTTTTTTCATTAACTAATATATTGTCATTTAAACGAATACACTCTTACTATATATCTATTCAATTTTCTCGACTTGTTTCCCTTCCTTGTTATAAATCATTCAAACTAAGAAAAAGACGCCTTTATAATGAGCGTCTCACTCTCTACCTAATTAACCTCTCGATCTCACCCTTACTATAATTTCCATTAACACCTGGTTTTAAAATTAAATAATCGACGATTTCTGAAGGACTAAGCTTTACATTCCTTTGGAGACCTTCAATAATCATACTTAAGTATTGTTCAGAAGGCTTTTTAAAAGGAACATCTAAATCCCAATCAGCTGTAAATGTAAAAATGGGATATCCGTCTTCTTCTCCTAAAAATAAAATTGTTCCATACCATGAGTCACGTAATGTTTTATACTGGCTTTTCTTTACTTCAGTTAAGTTAATCTGTAAGTCAATTCCATTATTCTCTTGTTTAACGACATCAAAAAACTGCTCTTCTGTAATTAAATATTTACGACTATAGGTCTTATGTTTTTCATCTTTAGTAAGGCCAATAAATGCGACACCTTGCTTTTGCCAGCGAATGGAATTTTTTGCAAAATACAATGGATATTTCATAATATGGGACCGTTGTTTTAGAGGCAGTGATTGGTCTCTACAGCCTACTTCCTCTTTATCTGATCCTTCAGGTTTACCACCACGTATGTAACATAAAAACCGATCAGTGCTTAAGTTTGAACCATAACTTGCATACCATACGTACCTTTTATCTCGTGTCAATCCATTCACTCCTCGCATCTTTTATAAGATAATTACTTTATAATTAGGATGACTTCTTCCTCATCCCATCGACTCCGTACATTTTGAAATAAAGTTTCTAAATAACTCACCCATACTTACGTCCTCACTGACCATTTCCTCCGGATGCCATTGAATACCCACCATGAATGAGTCCCCAACTCCCTCAATTGCTTCAACCACTCCATCAGGAGCACTAGCAACGATTTTGAAATTTGGTGCGAGCTTTTCAATTGCTTGATGGTGCATACTATTGACACGTGTAGATGTACGCATTAGAACCTCATACAACCAACTTTCTTTATTGATCTTAATTTGATGAGTTGGCTCCGGCCTTTCCGCAAGCTGAAAATGCTTAATGGCTTTTGGGTTAGTCGATTCGATGTCTTGTAAAAGTGTACCATCAAAAGCTACGTTTAAAATAAAAATCCCTCTGCAAATTGCTAGGATTGGCTTTTGTTCACTTTGTGCTTTTTTTACAAGGTCAATTTCCATCTTGTCCCGTTTACTGTTTGTTGTTTGTAACCTAGGATGTGGATCTGTCCCGTAATAGTAAGGATCAACATCTTCACCACTGCTTAAAATAAATCCATCGCAAATCGAAACCCATTCTTGTACCATTTCTTCTGGTCCAATCGGGATCACTAGAGGTATTCCACCTCCAAACAAGACTGCTTGAACATATTTCTCATGAACATGCACAGAAGGTATATTATTATGCTTTTCAATCGTACTCGTAATTCCAATGACCGGCCGGTTGGGACGTAACACGATATCATCTCCTCAAACAAAATGAGTGAATAAAAAAGTTGAGATCCAAACTATTTTGAACTAAAAATAATTCATTCATACATCGCCATTTCCTTTGTTTGAGGTAGCTTTCAGAAAGAACGTTTCAATAACCATTGAAAGTAGTTTAGGGAAAGTACAGCCGAAAACCCTTAATCCATAAACTTAAAATAACAAAACAAAAGCCCCAACCAATCACCCAAATAAAAGCACCACCCCCCCTATTAACACCTAAACGCGTTTGTAGGAAGTGTGATGCAATATGAATAACAGTAAAACTTAACGTGTACCGAAGCAAATCAGTGCTTCAAACACTTCATCGGAAATGGTTTCATTTGTTAGAATGCCGCGGTCTGGTGAGCGATCGAAGACGAGTCGATTCCATTGTTCAACGGCTAATACCCTGCGGCGGTCGCTACTCATTTTAATATCATATTGTGCTTCTTCTAGTAAATGAACACCTGCATAAACATCATACATAAAATCAGCTAGTTTTTTTGCTAATGCAGTTTGTGTATATGCGTCTTGGCTCAACATATGATTGAGTAACTCCTCGACTCGATCAACTTCTTGCTGAAGAGTTTCCTTGTAATCTGTTAACGCCGTATCGTCAATTCCATTTAAAGTTGTACGTAAATCGTTCATAAAGCAACCAGCTCCTGCTTTTTGCAACGTTTTTAATATTTCTAATGCTTGAATGTTGGCTGTACCCTCCCATACTGGGTTAACGACGGCATCACGAAGCAGTCGTGGCGTCACATAATCCTCAATGTATCCATTTCCACCATAAAGTTCTAGAGCATCCTTTGTAGCGGAAACTCCAAGTTCACTACCACGGTACTTCACTAACGATAGTAAAATTCGTAATAAAGCATAATTTTCATCTGTTTTATTATCAAACGTGTGTACGTCATCAAATAACTTGATCATCTGAGCTGAAATCGCCCAGCCCGCCTCAATTTCTGTTATCATTTTGACTAATGTTTCACGAACCATCGGAAAACGATTAATACGTTGCCCGAACGCTTCACGATGTTCCGTGTAGATCGCTGCTTCTAGAAATGCACGTCTAGCTAGTGCAATGCCAGAAATTCCTGTTCCCAAACGAGAAACATTTAGCGCTTCAGCCATATATTTAAATCCTTTATCTTCATCTCCAATTAAATAGCCTACTGCGTTATTAAAGATCAGTTCCCCACTCGCAACAGCCCTTACGCCTAACTTATCCTTCAAACGACGAATGGTTACGTTATTTCGCGTTCCATCAGGAAGTGTACGCGGGACAAGGAATAGCCCTAACCCTTTAGTCGAAGGTTTATCGTTCACACGAGCTAAAGCAATCGCTACTTCGGCATCACAATTACTCGCAAACCACTTTTCACCTGTTAATAAATAATGGTCTCCATTTTTAACTGCTGCAGTTGTCGCAGCGCCGACGTCAGATCCCCCTTGAATTTCGGTTAAAAAAGTTGCGCCTTCTTGATGCGTTTCTGGATCCCAAGAAGCAAGTAATGATAAATAGTCAGCCTTCTGTTGATCAGAGCCGAATTTTTCAAGCACAAACGCAGCAGATTGTGAAAGTCCAACCGGACAAGTGAAGCCTGGCTCTGTTTCACACATTAAATAAATTAAGATTGCATTCACTAAGAAAGGAATTTGCTCAGGAGCGTTCTCATCGTAACGATATGCAACGACACCGGTTCCATATCCATCTTTGACCGTTTGCCTATATCCCTCGTTGTACCAAACTTCATTGATTTCCTCACCTTTTTTATTGTAGCGATTTAATCGAGGGGCACCTTCACGATCCGTATGTACCGCACGTTTATCCATTGGACCTGCTGCTAAAGCACCAGTTTTTTCAAAAGCTTCTTCAACATAATTGAATACTGCGCTTGATAGATACCGTTTCGCATAACGAGTCAAAATCGGATCATCGGTATACCAATTAGCTTCATTCCCACTTTCCCACTTCCCGTAATCCAACTGATTTTGTTCTTCTATCAAGTTTTTCCCCATACTTTTACATCTCCTTTAATTTTACTTTAATCCAGCTCTTTACATTGCACATAACGAAATCATTTGATAGATGCTTTTTCTTCTTTAAGTTTATTAAGGAAAGCGCTTTCATTGCATTCTGTAAAACAAGAGAATAGTAAATTTATAGAGTTTACCATCCATAAAAAACAAAACACTCTAGTTATAGTTGTCGTTAACGTCAACTTAATGAAATTTTAACACCCAGCTTTGCATTTGTCAAAATATTCTTTCTAAATTATAGTTCAATTCCATAATAAAAGAACTTTCTCTTTTAAGTTAGTATTAACTTAAAAGGAAAGCTCATAATTTCATATAGAAAGACATCATTCCTTCTGCTCGTTGTCTTTCTCCTCTAAAAATCGTTGCCGATGCATTTTAATCTCGGCCCTCATCACTTCTAAGTCATTTATTTTTTCCGTAATTTCAGAGATTTTTTCATCGGCATATTGTAAGATACGCTGTCTTTCCTTATCACCATTGGGATTAGACTCATAAAGATCAATCATTTCTTTAATTTCCTCTAATTTAAATCCCTGACGTTTACCACGTAAAATCAACTTCAGGCGCCGGCGCTCACTATCGGTAAAATACCGTTGGTGCGTAGGTCCTTCACGCTCTTCAGATTTTAACAAGCCAACCTGCTCATAATAGCGGATTGTTCTGGAGGTAATGTCAAACATCGATGCAATTTCACTTATGGAGTACTTTTCTTTTCTTTCCATCATTTCTCCTAATTTTATTCAGGTATGGTTAGTACAATTTTTCCGAACTGACTGCCTTGTTCCATTTGTAAGTGTGCTTCGTTGACCTGTTCCAATGGAAATACTTGATCTACGACAGGTTGAATTTTATTTTTTTCATAGAGTGCGAGCATTTCACCAAACTCTTGTGGTGTTCCCATTGTTGAACCCATAATGTGAAGTTGCTTAAAAAACACGCGTGGCATGACTAAATTATTGACCGTACCTAAAGTTGCTCCAAAAGAAACAATTCTTCCTCCAGGCTTCGCTAGATTAATCAAGTCATTGAAAGTGTCTCCCCCGATACTATCGATTAATAAGTCGCCACCGCCAGATATTTTCTTCAATTCCTTAACCCAGTTTTCTGAGCGATAGTTTACTCCTCCAGCAGCGCCTAACTCGATCGCCTTAGCGATTTTTTCTTCACTACTAGAAGTGACATATACGTTTGCTCCCTTAGCCGCAGCAATTTGCAGTGCGAATGTCGCCACTCCACCACCGATTCCAGGAACGATAACCGTGTCTCCTTCTTTGACATTGCCTTTCGTCACAACTGCGCGATACGCTGTAAGCCCTGCTAGTGGAAGGGCAGCTGCTTCTTCCCATGTTAAGTAATCCGGTTTATGAAATACATTTTCGGCTGGTATTTTAATATATTGAGAGTATGTACCATCAATCGGCACCCCTAGCACACTAAAAGTAGGGTTTGGGAATGCTGGATTTTCACCCCAATCCATTGATGGATTAATTACGACTTCATTGCCTGCTTCAAATCCTTCAACGCCTTCACCTATTTCAGCAATTACACCAGCACCATCCGACCCAGGTATGGAAGGAACTTGAATGCCTGGGTACATTCCATAACGAATAAATATATCACGACGATTTAATGCAGCTGTGCGAAGACGAACTAAAATTTCTCCTTTTCCTGGCTTTGGAGTAGGTACTTCCTCATAAAATAATTCTGCTTTTTGATTCGAACCTGGTTTTATTAAATCTTTTAATACAATTGCTTTCATTTTTTCATCCCCCTTGTCTACTATTCGTATTCGATTGCTCCTGATGTTATTGAATACATGTTCAGCAAGATCTAGTATTTATACCATTTCTACTAACCTACTATGAAAAATAGAGTGTATCTCAAAAAAAAAGAGAGCGCGATGAACTACTCTCCTGTATTAACGATGATTTTATATCCTAAAGACGCCAGTGTTTGTTCATAATCGTTTTCTGAAACAATGTAAAACACTTCATCATCCTTAGTCACGACTACCTCATCAGGACTTTTATCGACACTTGCTTCAACTAAACTATCGTAACTTTCTCCTAAAATGGCTATCACATCCATTATTCCACCCCCTAAATATAATCAGTAAAACTTCATTACCTCTTCTAAAAATCAGGTTGTTTGTCTCTATACGCCTATCCTGTTTCAAATAGTGAATTCATAGTTTTACTAATTTGTTTATAAGAAATCAACGTCTTTAGTTAATAGGCCTTCTCCCCGCAAACCCTTCATGCTCACTATGATAATGTGTAATTTTAGACTCGCCTTGTTTCCAACAAAGTAAAACTTCTTCACCATTAAGTATGGCTGGGAAATCCAGTAGCCCTAAATCGATTCCTTTTAGTTGGGCACCTTTGGACTCAATATTGCGCAAATGAAGCTGTGCCTCCATTTGTAAAAACTCAAGCTCACTTTCTAATGTGAAGATACGGTCCTTTTCGGTTAGTTGCTGATTTGGATTTGCCTTCAATTCCTTTAATTTCTTTATTTTGAATTGAAAATTCTTTTGAATCTGCTGTAAAGTTACTAATTCTACTTCTAGTAATGGTAGCAATTCATTTGCTTCTTCTAATGTAAAATATTTTTTCTCCATCTCTAGCTCCTCTCCATTTTCCGTAACTAGTCATTTATTAGTTTCGTTAATTGAGCAGAAAATTCCTGCTTCCTCCTCAAATAGACATGAGAGTGTTATTCTTTCGCCTGGTGAACTTTCAATAGCTTTCCTTTAATCGTCTTACTTTTCATTGCTTTTAAAACGATGGGACCTTTACCGTTTAATATATCAACAAATGAAGCCGTTTCTTGAATTGTAATAACTCCAATATCATCAGGAGTAATCCCCGGTATTTTAGAAATCGTCCCTACAAAATCTACAGCTCTAATCTTTTTCTTTTTACCACCATTAAAATAAAGCTTCATAATACCTTTATTTAAGTCAGCGCTTTTATCTTTTTTGACGGTTGGTTGCTGTTTATTTTTCCTTTCAAAAGCAACTTGCATCTTCGCAACCTCTTCTAGTGACGGGATACGTCGTTTTTTTATATTAAACCCAATGTAATCTTCAATTTCTTGTAAATCCTTCTGTTCGCAAGGACGAAGTAGTGTAAATGCTTTTCCAGTTTTTCCGGCGCGACCTGTTCTTCCTGTTCGATGTACATAACTCTCCTTCTCTAAAGGAACGTCATAGTTCATGACATGAGTAATATTTTCAATATCAATGCCTCTTGCTGCAACATTAGTCGCTACTAAATAACGAAACTTTCCTTTTTTAAATTCATTCATGACAGAAAAACGGTCTTCTTGTGTCATGCCACCATGAATTTTATCACAACGATAATTTGAACGTTTCAGTTGTTTATACAATTCATCAACCTCATCTTGCGTACTACAAAAAATGATACAACTATCAGGATTTTCTACAATCGTTAAATCTTTCAGAACAGCAAATTTATTTCCTTCGGTTACTTCAATTACATAGTGGTCAATTTTTTCAGTCGTTAGACCCGTAGCTTTTATTTCAATATGAACAGGATCTTTCATATATTTTTGGCTAAGGTTTTCAATATCTGCTGGAAGCGTTGCAGAAAACAGCATCGTTACTCGATCCGTTGGCAATTCATTAATGATCGCTTCCACTTGGTCGATAAAGCCCATGTTCAACATTTCATCTGCTTCATCTATAACTAGATAATCAATACGCTCTAACGGAAGTGTTCCTTTTTGTATATGATCTAACACGCGTCCTGGTGTTCCAACAACAACATGATTTTTTTGCTTTAATTCTAACTTTTGTCTAGCATAGGACTGTTTTCCATAGATTGCATTCGCTTTAATTCGCTTATAGCGCCCAATATTCATCAATTCTTCTGTCACTTGGACCGCTAGCTCACGCGTCGGGGTGAGAATTAAAGCTTGGGGCTTATTTTCTTCCCAATCCACGAGTTCACAGATTGGGATACTAAAAGCAGCGGTTTTTCCACTTCCTGTTTGCGATTTAACGAGCAAATCGTTTTTTTCAAGAGCTACAGGGATAACCTTCTTCTGTACTTCAGTCGGTTCGTAATATTTCAGGCTAGATAGTGATCTTATAATCTCAGTACTTAATGTATAGTTCTGAAAACGTATTGAATTCATTAATAAAAACCTCATTTATGTATTTTATTTAAGTATTCCCTATTGCTAAAAAGTAATGAATGTACGGTAAATGATACGTATCAGTCATTGAGAAAGCAAGGGTTATGCTTGTTTGGCACCGATAGGCGATAATGATACTATAGTTAATTTTTCCACAAAAAAAGCTAACTCAACAGGCGTTAATCAGCCCACAAAGTCAGCCTTCCCTTAATTAAAAACCATATTTATCCAGCCTTCGTTATTAAACAGTTTTCTTCCCACTTTTTATATTCTTCGTCTGTCGACCCCCACTGTAACCAAGAAACCATAATTTTAATATCACTATTCTTAACTAACCAATATTCCCATCTCTTTTTACTTATGTTCTCATAAATTCCACTTTTTCGAATTGTGCTCATAACTTCCCCCTAGGTACAATTATTTTTCTAACTTCGAAATCTTTTTACCGGATATACATGAAAACGCTTTATAAATGGTTTAGTATATTAATTCTATGTCGAAATAAGAAACCCTTTTTATTTTTTGAATTTTCTCTAAATTATATTTATCCAAATCAACCGACTCAGACCCTTGCTAACTACCTAATTGTTTAATATGTTGAACGTTATCTCTTTGAACCAACATCTGCTGCCGACGATTGGATAGATAAAAATAAAGCCCAATTAATATGGCTAGCACAGCTAATCCGACAAAAATATTGCTATACACAACAACAACTCCAGTACTCTCAACAAAGGGATTTAATGAAATTCCGACAAATGAGTAATCTAAAATTCTACCTATAATTGCGCCGCCAACCGCACCTGAGATTAAATTACCAAGATTGTAAACTCCCATTCCAACACCCATTTGTTCATCTGGCAACACAGTCGAGATTAAATTGGCCATGGACGTTTGAAAGATCGGAAACGCAATGAAATTAATACTAAAAATTAAACTTATTACCCAAGGAGCAAAGCCAATAAAGCTAGAAAGAAACGTTGATCCAAAGAAAATTAATATGATTGCAAAATAACAGACCATTTGACTTCCAAACCGATCTGTAAACCCTCCAGCAAGACGTCCAACAAAAGCTCCGAGTACCGCTCCAGGAAACAGAACCAACCCAATTTGAACTGTACTAAGTCCATGCACATCCCTTAATAGAAGTGGCAAAATGAATAGATTACTAAACATTATTAATGTACCGAAAAAAGAGGTGGAGACCGTTATCCGATAAACATTATTTTTAAACATTTCAGGTAAAATTAATGGATCCTTACAATAGTAAATCCACCAAAAGAACGTTGCACTAATAATTGTACCGAACAATAAATACGGCCAATAAAAAGTTGTAATAAATAGTATAAATAAGGCAACACCAGCAGCCATAAGTAAAGCTCCAATAACGTCAGGCTTACCATTTTTCTTTTCTTCTTTCGGTAATAGTACCCGAATAAAAGGCAAAGTTAAACCAACAAAAAAAGAAAACAAAAAGATATAGTGCCAGTCTAAAAAACCCGCAATAAATCCTCCGAGCACTGGACCTAATCCTGCACCAAACGCCATTGCAGAAGACAAAATTCCGAGCATTTTCCCTTTTTCTTGTGGAAAGTAGCGCGACGGAATTACAAAAACAATCGCAATAACAGCGGCAGCACCACAAGCTTGGACCATTCTCGAAAGGACAACGAGCAAATAACTTGGAGCTAGAAACCCGAAGATGGACCCGATGACAAACAGACTAATTCCAAACGTTAATAGGTTTTTGATTGGAAAAATATCGACTAACTTCCCGTATAATAATGCACCGATCGAATACAAAATAATGTAACCAGTAACGACCCAACTTACTTGTGAAGGTAAAAGGCCAAAGTACTCTGCGATATCAGGGACAGAAACCATAAACATTGTGGAATTCATAATCGAAAATAAAACAAGTATAAACAACATACTCATGAGTTTTTTCTTGTCTGAGTCAGATATCGAATATGAGTATTTCATTTCGTTCTCCATTGCTATCAAACATCTCCTTTAATAATCTGCTAGATAATAACTAGACAGATTATAGCATATTGATAGCAATCAGATAGAATATTGTACCAATATATTATTCTCTTTTAGTAGTATTTGCTGCCTTAACTACGAATTCCTTCTCCGAAAGCAAACATTTCAGTTAATGTGTTAAAGCAGCAAATAATTTCAGTAATTGTTATCGCTTTTTATTATAGCCCCATATTTTTAGCAATAATTTGTTTCATAATCTCATTCGTCCCAGCATAAATCGTCGAAACTGGTATATCACGGTATCTTCTAGCAATTTCGTATTCTTCCATATAACCGTATCCGCCATGTAGCTGCATACACTCTCCAGCCATCTTTTTCGCCAAATCTGTCACCCACCATTTGGCCATGGAAACTTCTGTAACAACATCTTCTCCAGCCATATGTTTAACAATTAAGTTATCAACAAACGTTCGCCCGATTTCAACTTCTGTAGCCATTTCTGCTAGCTTAAATTGTGTATTTTGAAATTGGCTAATAGGTCTACCAAAAGCTTTACGTTGTTTAACATAATCAATCGTAATTTCTAGCATTCTTTCAGCTGAAGTGATCGCTCCAATCGCAACCATTAATCTTTCTTGTTGTAATTTATCCATGAGGTAGTAAAATCCTTTTCCTTCTTCTCCAAGTAGGTTTTCAACAGGAACTCTTACATCTTCAAAAATTAATTCAGCTGTGTCAGACGTATGTTGACCTACCTTTTTTAACTTTTTCCCTTTTTTAAATCCTGGCACCTCCCCATCAATCGTATCTACAACAATAAGGCTTATCCCTTTATGCGGAGGGTTCGCTTTCGTATCGGTCTTACAAACAACGACGATGAAATTCGTTGAATAACCATTTGTGATAAATATCTTTTCACCATTGATAACGTAATGATCTCCGTCTCGTACAGCTGTCGTTTTGATCGCAGCTAAATCCGACCCTGTCCCTGGTTCTGTCATCGCAATAGAAGAGATCACTTCTCCAGTTACACTTCGCGGTAACCATCTTTGCTTTTGCTCCTTGGATCCATAGGAATCGATGTATGGCATTACAATATCATTATGAAGACCTGGACCACCAATTCCAGCTCCTATTTTTTCAAGTTCTTCTGTAAACACTACAGAATAAGCAAAGTCCGCATTCATACCACCGTATTCTTCATCCAGCCATGGACATAAAAAACCTTGTTCGCCTAACTGCTTCCAAAATGTTTTCGGAACTTGTCTCGCCTCTTCCCACTCATCAAAGTGAGGGGCTACCTCTTTATCTAAATATTTTCGTAATGCTTTTCTAAAGATTTCATGCTCTTCTGTTAAATATGCTCTTGACATTATGACACCCCTTTTTAATAGGATAGAGTCGCTATTTGACCTTATACTTGTTTAATAGCAAGACCCTCGTTATAACTAGCTTTGCTGCTATTATTTAGGTTGCATACGGATCGCACCATCTAAGCGGATCGTTTCTCCATTCAACATCGGGTTCTCAATAATAGCCTGAGCTAATTGACCATATTCAGCAGGTGTTCCTAATCTTGACGGGAATGGAACCTGCTTACCTAATGCAGTTTTTGCTTCTTCAGGTAATCCGTTAAATAAAGGTGTTTCAAAAAGTCCTGGAGCAATAGTGACTACGCGGATCCCGCTTTTCGCTAGATCACGAGCAATTGGTAAGGTCATCCCGACAATACCGCCCTTTGATGCACTATAAGCTACTTGCCCGATTTGGCCATCAAAAGCTGCTACAGAAGCAGTATTAATGATCACTCCGCGCTCACCTTGCTTATTTGTTTCATTTTCCGTCATTTGTTTTGCTGCTAAACGAATAACGTTAAATGTACCAATTAGATTGACATTAATTACTTTGACAAAGCTATCTAAATCATGAGCTTGCCCTCGACTCACTGTTTTTTGTGCTAGACCGATTCCTGCACAGTTAACTACTGTATTGTAATTACCAAATGCTTGAGTCGCTTCATTCAGGGCATTTTGGACACTTTCTTCATGTGTTACATTTGTTTTGACGAACATCACATTTCCACCTAGTTCTTCAACGAGACGGTTACCGTTTTCTGCCGATAAATCAAGAATGGCCGCCTTACCACCATTGGCTACAATATTTCTTACCGTTGCTTCACCTAAACCTGAAGCGCCCCCAGTTACAATTGCAATTGTTTCTTGCATCTTCATACAACATACCTCCTGAAAATGTTTTAAATCATAGAACTTTCTTATTTAAATGGTTTCGTTCAATATTAAATTCGTTCAATAATTGTTGCGTTAGCCATGCCGCCACCTTCACAAATCGCTTGCAGTCCATATCTTCCACCTGTTCTTTCTAGTTCGTGCATAAGAGTAATCATGACACGTGCTCCACTTGCTCCTAGCGGGTGGCCTAATGCAATCGCACCACCGTTGACATTAAGCTTTGCTGGGTCTGCTTTTACTTCATCTAACCAACACATCGGAACTGGGGCAAAAGCTTCATTAACTTCATAAAGGTCTATATCTTCAATCGTAAGACCTGCCTTATCAAGTACTTGTTTGGTAGCTTCAATTGGACCTGTTAACATTAAAGTTGGATCAGATCCGACTACCTTTCGAGCAACGATACGAAATCGAGGGGTTAAACCTAGCTCAATTGCTTTATCTTTAGACATTAAAAGAATAGCGGCAGAACCATCGCTCATTTGACTCGCATTTCCCGCATGAATAACACCGTTTTCAGAAAATGCTGGTTTTAACGTAGCTAATTTTTCTAAAGATGTGCCTTTTCGCGGTCCTTCATCTTGTGTAACTATCGTTTTTGTCCCATCCTCAAGTGTTACTTCAAATGGCATTATTTCGCGATCAAAGCGTCCTTCTTCTTGAGCTTGAATTGCGCGACGATGACTTTCTAATGAGAATTCGTCTAACTGGGTACGCGTATATCCCCACTTCTCACTAATACGTTCTGCTGAAAGTCCTTGATGAATCATCTCATAACGTGAAGTGAGCTCCTCGCTCCAATCTGATTTTTGTCGAGTCGCACCCATCGGAACACGTGACATACTTTCCACGCCGCCAGCAATGACAATATCCATATCGCCACTTGCAATCGCTTGTGCTGCAAAATGTACAGCTTGTTGGCCTGAACCACATTGCCGATCAATCGTTGTACCTGGAACGTTAATTGGAAAATCAGCCTGTAAAACAGCTGTTCGAGCAATATTAATTCCTTGTTCTTCCACTTGTGATACACATCCCATCACCACGTCTTCAACAAGTGCTGGATCAATTCCAATCCGATTGACTAATTCTTTTAATACTTTCGCTGCCATATCATCAGGGCGCACATTACTCAAAAGCCCTTTACGTTTTCCAACAGGTGTTCGCACTGCTTCAACAATGACTACTTCACGCATTTTCATTCCCCCTAAATGGTCTAAATACAATTGTATACTCATTTCCCACATGCAAAAATCATGCCATGTTTAACTACGCTCTATTGATGTCTTTTTTTAGTAACACCTATTAACGGTGTCTGAAATCTGTACACTAGACATGGCTAGAGTGTCTCAATATAAATCACTTTTTTACCCTCTACCATTTACTAGGCACTGTAATATTTTATGAAAGAAAAAAAGAGCTAAGCACAAAATCTAACATTTTCAGTCGTTAGTTTGTGTTTACCTCCTCGTTTATAGAAGTAGATTTATAGAGCTTATTTCACTTTGTTGAATTCATATTTTTTTAACTTATCATATAGGACTGACCGGCTAATCCCTAACATCTTACAGGCCTGACTCTTATTACCGTTTGCGCTTATGAGCGCTTTTTGTATCGCCATTTGTTCAGCCTTTTCCAATAAAGTGTGTTCAGGAGATGTTGTTTCCTCTTCATCTATTAATAAATCATATCCTACCTTTTTCAATAAATAATCAGGTAAATCCACAAGTTGCACGTTCCCACTTTCTGAGAAAACCATCGCTCGTTCCCAGACGTTTCGCAATTCTCTTATGTTACCTGGCCAATCATATTCCATCATCACTTGTTGTACAATTGGGTCCCATCCAATAATGCTTGTCCCATTTTGTTTATTTAATGCCTCAATGAACGATTCACTTAATAATAGAATATCTTTTTTCCTCTTCCGAAGTGGGGGTATTTCAAATGAAATGACGTTGAGTCGATAAAATAGATCTTCACGAAATTCACCTGCTTCAACCATTTCTTCAAGCGGTCGATTCGTTGCAGCAATAATTCGCACATTTACTTCAATTCGTTCGGTCCCCCCGACTCTATAGAACTCTTTTTCTTGTAAAACGCGTAGTAGTTTGGCTTGAAGCTGTAACGACATATCACCAACTTCATCCAAAAATAGTGTACCACCATTAGCTAGGTCAAACTTGCCCATCTTCCCTTTTTGTTTAGCTCCCGTAAAAGCACCTTCTTCGTATCCGAAAAACTCTGACTCGAGCAAATGCTCAGGTATCGCTGCACAATTAACGGTAATGAAAGGACCTTGTCCGAAAGAACTAGAACTATGAATGGCATGTGCAAAAAGCTCTTTTCCAGTTCCACTTTCACCGCGAATTAATAGGGTCGTACGTCCTTTAGCAGCTTTAATACCACTGCGCATTAATTTCTCCATTTGCGGGTCTTGCGATAAGATCTCTTTAAACGTAAATCTAGATGTTTCCGTTCTTCTATTAGAAACTTGCATTCTTCTTTCAATATCTTCATATCTTCTAAAACGCTCCCGCACCTCATGTAATTGGCGATACACGATTTTTCCGATAACACCGATTATTTGATCGTCTTGATAGACCGGAATACGGTGGACCATATAATTAATTCCTTTAATCTCCATAAATTCACTAATATCCGCTACACCTGTTTTGAGTGTTGGGGTAAGTTCAAGATGTGGTAAAACTGTATCGACCGGAGAGTGTTCGATCATTTGTCCATCAAGCTCGAATAATTCGATAAGTGAGGGACTAATAAAAATAACATGACCAGCCTCATTCACCATGACTACTCCATCGTAGGCGTTATCAATGACCGTTTGTAAAATACTTTTCCACTTTTTAACAGATTGTAATTCTTGAGCCATGTTCTCTACTTCTGAAACGTTCTGGAAAAGGGCTATTGATCCTTTTTTTCCGTTCGACATGAGATATGTAGATAGGCGAACGACAAAGTAGTCAGATCCGAAATTTATTCGAAAGTGAATTTCTTTATCCAGATTGGAGCGTTCCCAATTAGGAATAAACTGTTGTACATCTTGAAACAACAAACGTTCTGCTGTTTCTTGAAGCATTTCATTTAGTTTTTCATTCACAAAAATAATTTTTCCTCTTTCATCGGTCATTAATGCCCCTAAGTTCGATGTTTGTAAAATCGTTTCTAATTGGCCTTTTAGTAATTGTGTACGATGTAAAAAACTTAATACCGCTGAAGGTGTTGTAATGAGACCAATTGGCTTACCGTCATCATCAACGACCACCCCTGTACTTACTTCACTAATTTGAATAAATTCTTCTAATTGTTCAAACGTTGTATCTAGAGTAATCGTCCCTATATCTTTTTTTATATAGTTTTCAATTCGTGTCCTTTGCTCTAACTGTAATAGCAACATCTGGTAAAGAGCACTACGCGTAAAAACTCCAATTAATTTCCCCTTTTCATCAGCAACAGGAACCGTATTCCATTTTGTTTTTTTCATCAACTTAATTGCTTCATTCAACGAATGATCCGGAGTCAAACACTCTTCGACTGGAATCATGATGTTTTCTACTGAATTCAAATAAATCTTCCCCTTCAACAATTTTGTGCTATGTATACTCCGTAACGATTACACTTTCCTTCATATTAACATAAAATTGTAAGAATAATCACATAACTATGCTAACTTCTACACTATAAAGTGTTCGGAAATCAAACAATGACCATTAGTTGTTAATTGGATGGGAATTATAAAAGGAGAGGGAACCCCCTCTCCTTTTTGCTTAGATTATTTAAACCATCCCTTGGCCTTCGATTGCGTGATCGCTTCAATTCGGTTTTTTACTTCTAATTTATCTAGAATAGTAGAAATGTAATTTCGAACCGTCCCTGTTTTTATACTTAATTCTTGAGCAATTTCTTTTGTCGTTTTACCATCAGCAATCAGCTCAAGTACAGCCTTTTCTCTTTCTGTTAAGGGGTTTTCCTCACTATATAAGTCATCCATTAATTCCGGAGCATACATTCTTCTTCCGGCTATCACACCACGAATCGAATCCGCTAACTCCTCACTTGGACTATCCTTTAACAAGTAACCACTAACCCCTGCTTTAAGCGCACGTTGAAAATAACCAGAACGTGCAAATGTAGTAAGAATAATAACTTTGCAATCGAATTCCTTCAACTCTTCTGCTGCTTCTAGACCACTTTTTTCTGGCATTTCAATATCCATAATACAAACATCTGGGTTTAGTTTATAGACGAGAGAAACCGCTTCATTACCGTTTGAAGCTTTCCCAACAACTTCCATATCATCTTCTAAATTTAACAATGAACCTAGTGCACCTAATAACATTTGCTGATCTTCAGCAATGACAATGCGTATCATAGCGATTCCCCCTTGTCAGCCAACTTAATTACATTCGGTACTTTCATCTTAATCATCGTTCCATCAATCGCTTCAATTTCTAAACTGCCATTGACAAACTCTAGACGTTCCCTCATCCCTTGCAAACCACTACCTTTATAGAGATCCTCGTCTTTTTTTATACCAATTCCATCATCTTTTACAGTAATACAAATTCCATTAAAGAATTGTTCAATTGAGATATGACAAGTGGAAGCTTGGCTATGCTTAACAACATTGGTCACTGCCTCTTTCATACACATACTTAAAATGTTTTCTATAAATAGAGACACATTCGTTAATTGAACCTCATCATCTACAACTAATTCAATTTGAGCCGCTTTAAGAATTTGTTTAACATGAACAATTTCTTCTTTAACTCGGATTCCACGCATTTGCGAAACCATCTTTCGTACTTCATTTAATGCCGTCCGAGCTGTTTGTTGTACATCCTTGATCTCTACTCTTGCTTGATCAGGGTCTTTATAAATTAACTTCCTTGCTAAATCACTTTTTAGTCCAATAAGAGAAAGCTTTTGACCTAACGTATCGTGCAGATCTCGAGCGATACGTTGACGCTCTTCTTGTTTAACTAACTCGGCAATTCGGTTATTTGCATCTTCTAACTTTTCTTCAAGCTGATCTTGTTTCTTTCTATTATATAGATTGAATGGTAGGAGAATCACACTAATCCAAACGATAATGATAAAGGGCAATTGCTTTAAAAATAAATCACCTTTCATGAGGATCGAGTAATTGATTGAGATGGTCGTAAATACTAGATGAATAATGTACAACGTTAAAAATGCCATTCGATTTTTTATGTTGCCATTGTAATAAGCGATATAGAATGCAAAATAAATGAACTGGAACAATATCGTCATCGTAATGGAAATTGCAATTAAAATACATGTCCAAACATAAACTGGCCATTCATTCGACATAAATGCAAACCGTAAAGCAAGAAAAAACAAAATCGTCAGCGTAATACCAGTAATAATCTCAGGAGTGGACGAAGATTGAAAAATAAAATAGAACGGTAGAATACTGAAACTACTCCAAATATAGGGAGAAATAGCTGAATTCTTCTGAAAGCTTTTAAGCTTTTTTAACATAGTAGTAACCTCATTTATATATTCTCTTACTCGCTATCTTATCATAAGAGTAGTGTAGGCGCTCGTTCAGTATTTAATGAAAACTAGCCCCTTTAATACTTCCTTATTCCACTAATAAAAAGATAGCTATGTTAAATATTGCTGTTGATATCCGTTGATTTTGGGCTCATCGTGTGAAGTTTTATTATTTTCACACGCCTTTCAGAAACTGAAAGGTTGAAAAAATAACATGAAATGAACGAGAAAATGCATTTCCTCAAAAAATTTCAGGTTATTCTTTCAGGAATGAGCCCAAAATCAACAATACTCTTTAACAGCGCTAAAAAGATAAAAAAGCAGCCTCTTCTTTTTTACTAAATTATAAACGAGTAAAAAAGAGAGGCGTAATATATATTATCTTATAACTCTGACTTAACAGACGACGAAATCTTTGATGTTTTAACTTTCGGTTTTGCTTGGATACTTTTAAGTTCTTTAAATCCAATGAACGCCTTATTCTTTTCATCCCATAGGCGGAAGTGAATCGATTTCAAACTCGAACGGATTGTAATCGTTTGAACATCTTGTAATACTTGATGATTATTATGAACTTCTTCAAGCTTATAATTAGGAACACGTGGACTAAGGTGGTGAATATGATGAAACCCAATGTTTCCTGTTAACCACTGCAACACTTTAGGTAACTTATAATAAGAACTACCCTCTAACGCTGCCTTTACATAGTCCCACTGTTCTTCATGTTCGAAATAAGAGTCTTCAAACTGATGCTGAACATAAAATAACCAAATACCTAAAGAACCAGATATTAAAAAGATCGGACCTTGAATTAGAAGAAAAGCCTGCCAACCAATCGCCCAACATAATAGCGCTACGACCGCTACGATTGAAAAATTGGTTATATACGTGTTGATGCGTTCTTTCATCCGAGCATTTTTTTCGTTAAAACGATATTCAATAAGGAAGATATAAATCGGACCTAAAACAAACATAACAAACGGGTTTCGATACAATCGATAAGCCAACTTACGCCAAAAAGATGAATTCATATATTCATCGACAGTTAGTACCCAAACATCACCTGTACCTCGTTTATTCAAGTTACCACTCGTCGCATGATGGACAGAATGACTATGCTTCCACTGTTCATACGGAACAAATGTCATAATTCCAGTGATTGTTCCAAGGATTTGATTCGCCCTTCGGTTCTTAAAAAACGATTGATGACAACAGTCATGAAAGATAATAAAAATTCGTACTAAAAACCCTGCAGCTATTACAGAAATGGCAAGCGTTATCACATAAGAAACTGAAAGACTAAGATAAGCCAGGAACCACAACACAAAGAAAGGAACTAGCGTATTAACAACTTGCCATACACTTTCCTTCGTACTTGATTTTTCATATGGAGCAATTTGTTTCCGTAATTGATTATGATTTTGTTTTGACATGTTTTTACTCACTTCCTCATTGGTTCTTTATAAATTTAGAATAAACGTTTTCAAAGAACAATTGTAGTCATACATGTCATAGTTAAAACATGATAAATGTCATATAGTTTGAGGAGGCAGATGGCAACTTTGGGTATTATCTCCAACTTCCACTTATATAATCTCCAGTGAACTGAAACCACTTTATTTCACCACTCCAAAAAAAAAAAAAAAAACAGACCGATTTATATTCAGCCTGAATTTCAATGCATCTTTATTAATTGAAGTATGGTTATACACTCAATACAACTTGTTTACAATAATCAATAATTAGCGCTTCTTCATCTTCTTCTAAAGCGAAGTCAAGAGATTCATCTGTTGTTTTTTCGTAAAAATGGTATTGTACTATCCGCCCCTCATTTTCATGAAGAGAGAAAATCACCCTTACATACAGACCGTTTTCCCTATGTAAATCATCGTCCTCTGGTACGGCAATATCTATAGTAAATTCATAGCGATCCCCGACTAGTATTCCTGTCGTATCATTAATCTTTTCAACTGAATGCCCAGTAATCTCCATCATTCATCCTACCTTTCTTCTTAACAAGCGAACTTAGTTTTCAATCGTTGCCCAGTCCTTAATGTGTGCCTTTTCAATTATTTTAATGCTTTTTGTTTTTTCATAATTTGATAAGATTTTTCAATGATATCTGTTAAAACATCTCCTTTGTACACTCTACCTAATTTTGTGTTTTCTTGATAATACTCGACAATTTCTTCAAACTGTTTCGCTGTTTCACTACTAATTCTAACATTTAATTGAACCCGACTTTCTTCACTCAACTTTACGCCCTCCATTCCAATTCTGCAAGTCTAATCCCTTTGCTATCAACCGCTAGCTAGATGATATCTATCTGTTATTTTATACGAAGCATTCCCTTTTGCCTAATGTTTTATAATAAAAACTTGAATTTTCTTGTCGTAATGTTCAGTTTAGAAATGTAGATTTAAGTCTAATGGTAAACACTATAACTTCTATGCAATCTTCAACAATCCTAAAAAGAGACAAAACACAACAATTCCAACAATGCTTTAACAAAGTCAAAATAAATAAGCATAAAATAACTACTTTACAAAAGACTAATGGGACAGAAGCATGAAACAATTTATTGTACTCTGCCTAAATAGGCAATACGTTCTAGAGGTTATGAGGAGGGAGTACTGATGGAACAGTTCCGAGGAGATGCTCATAAATTTTATAAAAAGATTAAGAAAGCAACCGATCAGCAATACGAAGTTAAGGACATAAGAGAAATCGATGAAATTTATTCAATACAAAAATTTTACGAAACCCTTCCCGTCAACGAATTAAAGATGATCCACTACCGAATGGTCAAAGAACAAAACGGAAGTGGTACATTTCCTTTACTCATATCCATTTTACCTTGGCTCGGATTAATCTTCTCAAAACAAATCCAAGAAACTGCTGAAGGAAACTTATTTTTTATATTTATATTTCTTACTTTCTTTACATGCTTTGCGATTGTTTTCATTTTACTTCACTACCGTGAACAAGCATGGGCGTCCTTACACACTGAAATTTTAAAGGACCTTATTGAAAGAAATGAAAATAAACCAACTATTAATTAATTATGAAACAAACGTTACTATCTCTCTTCTTTTCACAAGGAATTCACTTCATAACTAAAAGTAAAAAAGCCCTCATTTTGCGTGTATTTCCGCATCTCATCTTGTTTTATTACTAACAAGATTCCGAAAAGAGGGCTTCGCAAGTATGATTGAAACGATTGGTAAAGATCTTATCAACTGTGTTTCTTGAGGATTGGAAACAGCAACCTCATATACATCATCATTAATTAATGAAATATTCACCTTGTCATAGCCTCTATACGTTAAACCTTGTATATGTTTACCTTGTTCCCGATCAATCTCACGTGTCTTATGCTCTTGAAAGGCTTTATATCCAGCGGATAAATTAACATTTTCCGCTCCATTCGTTTTACCTACTAGATCTTCCATTCGCATCTTCTCTTCCGACCACCATTGAGTTATAATAGTCAACGAGCTCACCTTCCCATTGTCCATAATTTTCAAAACCATAACGTAAAGATTGCTGAATCCACCTGGAGTCTCATTATCATGTACTAACACATATATCGGTAGCGGTAAGAGCACGAAGTCAATTTGTTTCGATGCCGTTGCTCCACTACAGGGAATAGACATAATACAACCTCTAGTTAATTATTAAAACATAATCTCCCTCCATTTTATTAAATGTAAAAGTTGTAGTGATCAGAAAAAGGTATAAGAAGAAAATAAATTTAGCCTAATTTTTTCACTATCCTAAAACTCAGTTTTAATATGAGGATTAGCGCGATTAGATTTTATTCATTACCATGAGATTTCACAATAAAGAAAGGAAGTATGATAATGTCCAAAAAAGTTACTCTCTCTATTCTCGAAACCAGTGATATACACGGTAATATTCTTCCTATTAACTATGGTAATAACGAAACTAGCCAAGTCGGATTAGCAAAATTAACAACTTTAATTAAAAAATACAAATCGACCAATAAGTCTCATACACTTCTCATTGATAACGGTGATGTGATCCAAGGTACACCTCTAACTTATTACTATGCTCGCGTTAATAGTGAAGGAGTAAATCCTATTATTTCTGTCTTAAACGATATTGGTTATGATGCTGCCGTACTAGGTAACCACGAATTTAATTACGGGCAGGACATACTGCAAAAATCGATAAACGACTCTAACTTTCCGTGGCTTTCGGCTAATATAATAAACAATGAAACAAATGAACCTTATTACGGAAAGCCTTATATCGTCAAAGAACTTGATGATCAAATAAAAGTAGGGATTTTAGGGTTAACAACACATTACATACCTAATTGGGAAAATCCAAATCATATTAAAGGGTTAAAGTTTGATGATGCATTAGAAACAGCCAAAAAATGGGTGCCTATATTACGTCATGAGGAAAAAGTTGATGTCGTCATCGTATCGTATCATGGTGGTTTTGAGCGTGACCTTGCGTCAGGTGAAGTTACAGAACACTTAACAGGGGAAAATCAAGGCTTTGCACTCTGCAAAGAAGTTGAAGGGATCGATGTATTATTAACAGGGCATCAACACCGTTCACTAGCGGGTGAGGTGAACAACGTTGCAATCGTTCAACCGAGTGATAAAGGGCAAGCATTAGGACACGTATCTGTCACTTTGGAAAAACAAACGGATAAATGGCAAATCGTTGAAAAATGCGCCGAACTTATAAAAGTCGATGAATCAGTTGAGGCCGATTCACGTATCATTGAATTAATTAAGTCATTCGAAGATCAAACCCAACAATGGTTAGATCAACCGATCGGTAAAATTAACGGCAATATGCTAGTTGACGACCCTTTGAAAATTCGCACACGCGACAATGCATTAATTGAGTTTATCAATAAAGTACAAATGGACGTTGCCAAAGTCGATATTTCTAACACCGCTCTCTTTAATGATGATGCACCTGGCTTACATTCCGATGTAACGATGCGAGATATCGTCTCAAATTATATTTATCCAAACACGTTAAAAGTTCTAAAAATAACAGGCCAAGACATGAAAGATGCACTAGAGCGTTCTGCAGCCTACTTTGCCACTTATAATGGAAAAAAAATTGAGGTTAACCCTGAATTCACAACACCGAAACCTCAACATTATAATTACGATATGTGGGAAGGGATTGACTACGAAATTAATATTTCTAAACCATTTGGCGAAAGAATTGTTCGACTTGATTATCAAGGTAAGCCAATTGAGTTAGATCAAGAATATCATGTTGTCATGAATAATTACCGTGCCGGCGGAGGTGGGGATTATATTATGTTCCAAGGAAAAGAAGTCGTTCAAGACATCCCACTTGATGTTTCTGAACTTCTTGCCAACTATATTTTAGAGCGCAAGGTTATCGACGCAACTGTAAACCATAACTGGAAAGTGGTTCACGATTAAATGAAATGGCTGGCTCCTATATTAAACTGTACCCCTTGTCAAGGACATTTTAAAAAAGACTAGGCAGCTACAAGAAGATGATTTCTGTATTGAACAGGAGTCATCTTTTTTAAGCCCCATTGATATCTATGATTGTTGTGGTAAGTCA